>JAQULS010000217.1 GCA_028749235.1 Acidobacteriota bacterium
CAAGCCGGTCCGCGCGGCGGCGGCGATCCTGGGCATCGATCCCCTCTATCGGGCCTGCGAGGGCCGGGCCGTCATCGCGGCGCCGAAAGCACGGGCGGAGGCAATCGTCAAAAAGATCGCCGCTCACCCCCAGGGACGCCGGGCACGCATCATCGGAAGCGTCGGAGGCGGCGAAGGCCGGGCCGGAGAGCTTCTCCTGCGGACGGCGTCGGGCGGTCTGCGCCTTCTCGAACCGTTGACGTCCGAGCTCCTGCCCCGCATATGCTGACGATGGGGGTCAGGTCTAGAGATTCAAGATTCGACTATATCCGTTGCCGTCTGCCGTAAACGTTCGTTGGCAGAAATCTTGAATCTCTAGACCTGACCCCCAACTTCTATTTTTGATAGAATACTCGTGATGAAGTGTTTCGGCCTGGCCATTTCGATAGCCGCCCTCTTCGCCGGGTACCTCCCTGCCGTTCAAAACGCCCCTCCCGCGGCGGACCCCATTCTCTCCCCAGGCGCCTTCTCACGGATCGAAAGCGACATCCCGGAGTTTGAGCGATTGTTCCTCTTCATCCGGTCGACCCTGGATCGGAACAAAACCGTCTTTCGCGGCCGCACCGGACTCATCCGCGGGTTCGCTTCCGGGACCGCCTATCCCCAGATCTGGCTCCGTGACGCGGCGACGATCATCCCCGCGTCGCGCGTCCTTTATCCGCTGCCCTATCTGAAAAGCTGGCTGATCGAGCACCTCGCGATCCAAAAATCCGACGGAGAGCTCCAGGACTGGCTTGACTCCCGCGGCCGGGCCGACAAGAACACGACCGAGACCGATCAAGAGACAAGCGCCCTGCATGCCGCCGCCCAGATCGCGGACCTCATCGGACCCGCCTGGCTGGACGAACCCCTTTATGGCGCCACGCTGTTGGCCCGACTCGAACGCGCCCTCCTCTACGTCTGGAACGAGCGCCGCGACGACGCCTCGGGCCTCATCAAAGGCGCCCATACGATCGATTGGGGCGACGTCGAGATGGAGGAACCCGATCAGCGGGCCATCTATGCCGGGCCCGGGACGCATTGGACCGCCGATATCTATGACCAAGCCCAATTCTATCGGGCTGCCCAGGCGCTGGCGCGGATGCTCCGCCGGAAGGGCAACGGAGCCGCCGCCGCGCCGTGGGATGCTCGCGCCGACGAGATCCGGCGGCTGTCCAACCGGGCGCTCTGGCAGGAAAAACGCGGGTTCTATCGCGTCCATATCCATCTCACGCCTCTCCGCCACGGCTTCGACGAAGACACGCTCTTCGCCATGGGCGGGAACGTCGAGGCCATTGACGCCGGGATGACGACGCTCCGGCAGACCGGCCGCATTCTGGCAGCCGCCTTGGCCAGGCAAAAACAGTATCGGATCTCGACGGTCAGCGGCGTCCTGCTTCCCCCTTATGCCAAGGGCGTTTTCCGGCACCCCATGGTCGACGATCCATACGAATACCAGAACGGCGGCCAATGGGACTGGTTCGGCGGCAAGCTCGTCCTGGCCCTGTTCCGCAACGGCGGTCCCGGTCCGGCCGAAACCGCTCTCCTGGAGATCGCGCGCAAGGCGATCGCCAACAACGGCCTGTTCGAATGGGACGACCCCGCCGGACACGGCCGCGGCAGCCCGGCTTTTTCGGGCAGCGCCGGGAGCCTGGCCAGGGCCCTGATCGAGGGTTATTACGGCCTCGATGTCTCGGCCGACGGACTCCGGATCGAACCACGGCTGGGCAAGCGCCGCGGAGCCATCCACCTCTTCTTTCCGGCGGCCGGACGCTATGCCGCCTACCGCTATGCCTTCGACGCGGACGCGGGCCGGATCAAGATGTCTTGGAGCTCCGACTGGCCCGTGCCGGCGCTTGTCAGGATCCCCTGGCCCGCCGGCCTAGAAGCCGCGCTCCGGGATCGATTCAAGGTCTCTTTGGACGGCCGGGCGACGGACTTCCGGGTTGAGCCGGGATTCGCCGGACCGGTCGTGATCGTCCAGACGGAGCCGGGCCCGCACACCTTGGACATTGAGTTCTTGAAAAGCCGCTGAGCCAAGGGCCGGCGTGCAGGAGGAAGCATGGAATTCACCGAGCTGATTCAGACGAGATACAGCGTCAGGGCTTATCGAAGCGATCCCATCGAGCCCGCTAAGCTCGACCGTGTCCTGGAGGCTGCCCGCCTGGCCCCCACGGCCGCCGGCCGCCAGCCGTTCCGGATTCTGGTCATTCCCACCGCCGGGCGAACGGCGGAACTTGGCCGGATCTACCCCCGTCCATGGTTCGTTCAAGCGCCCCTGCTCATCGCGGCCTGCACCATGGCCTCCGAAAGCTGGGTTCGCCGCGACGGCAAGATCTATGCCGACGTCGACATCGCGATCGCCATGGACCATCTGATCCTGGCCGCCGCGAACGAGGGCCTTGGAACGTGCTGGGTGGCGGCGTTCGACCCGGCCGCGGCGCGGGAGGTTCTGCGCCTCGAGCCCGGCCTCGAGCCCGTCGTCTTTACCCCTCTGGGCTATGCCGCCGATTCCCCCCGGCCCAAACAGCGCAAAGCGTTGGGAGAGTTAATTAGGAAGCTTTGAGAGAACCAACCAGTATTTTTTCTCTTTAACTTTAGCGAGGAGTTTGGGGGTGAGCGCCGATGCGGAAATTTCGCAGCGTGTTCTCGTTTTTAGAGGGAATCCGTCCCGGAAAGAGGACGGACGGCGAGGATGTCCGAGTGGACCGTACAAGGACCGTAAGATAGAAGCGGGACGCGAGTTCCGAGCCGCCGATAAAAACGAGACGCCACGGCGCAAAAATTTCCGCCAGAGCGAATCCCCAACCCCGAGCTACGCCTTGACGACGTTCTTTCTCGGCTTCTTGACGGCGTTGCGGCTGTCGACGACGAGCTTGGCATTCTTGACGATCCAGGCGTAGTCGTAGCACGAATGGTCGGTCGAGATGATGACCGCGTCCGCCGCCCGCAGCCGTTTTTCGGTCAGCGGCACCGATTTCAGGTCCAGGCCCGGGTACTCCCTGTGGCCCCGGCTCTCGGGCACGTAGGGGTCGTTATACTCGACCTTGATCCCCTTCTTCAGGAGCAGATCGATGATCTTGAGCGAGGGCGATTCGCGCTGGTCGTCGATGTCCCTCTTGTAGGCGATCCCCAGCACCAGGACCTTGGCCCCCTTGATCGACTTGCCCCGCTCCGACAGCGCCTCGATCATCTTGTTGATCACGTAGTACGGCATGGCCGTATTGATCTCGCCGGCCAGCTCGATGAACTTGGTCGAATAGTCCACCTCGCGCGCCTTCCAGGTCAGGTAGAACGGATCGATGGGGATGCAATGCCCGCCCAGCCCGGGCCCGGGGTAGAACGGCATGAATCCGAACGGTTTGCTCGAGGCGGCCCGGATGACTTCCCAGACGTCGATGTCCAACCGCTCGAAGATCATCTTCATCTCGTTGACCAGGGCGATGTTGACGCAGCGGAAAATGTTTTCCAGCAGCTTGGTCGCCTCGGCCGCCCGGGTCGAGCTCACGGGCACGGTCTTGATCACGACCTGGCCGTAGAGCCGGTTGGCGATGCTCAGGCAGTCCTTGCTATATCCGCCCACGACCTTGGGCGTGTTGGCCGCCGAGTAGACGGGATCGCCGGGATTCTCCCGCTCCGGCGAGAAGGCCAGGAAGAAGTCCTGGCCCGCCTTGAGGCCGCCCGCCTCCAATATCGGCAGCATGTCCTCATCCGTCGTCCCGGGGTAGGTCGTGCTCTCCAGGACGACCAGCTGGCCCTTGCGCAGGTATTTCGCCACGGTCCGGGTCGTGTCCAGGACGAACGACAGGTCCGGGTTGCGGTGGGCGTCGAGCGGCGTCGGGACGCAGATGATGATCGCGTCCGCTTCGGGCATCCGGGCGAAGTCGGTCGTCGCCTTCAGCTTCTTCGCGTCCAGGAAGGACTTCAGCTCGT
>JAQULS010000087.1 GCA_028749235.1 Acidobacteriota bacterium
CCGTTCTCAACAAGGAGACCAACGGCATGGCTTCAATCCGCCCGCGCTTCGCCGCCGCCGTTCTTGTCCCTCTCGTTTGTCTCTCCCTCTTGTCCGCGTCGGCCTGCCGTCAGGGAAAAAAAGTGGGCCGCGACGGGGCCAAGCGGCTTGTCCTGGCCGTCATCCCGATGGGCACGACCCACGAGTTCTGGAAGGCCATCCACGCCGGCGCCTTGACCGCGGCCCGCGAGCTCGATGTCGAGATCATCTGGAAAGGCCCGCTCAAGGAAGACGACCGCAACGAGCAGATCCAGATCGTCGAGACGCTGACCAACGCCGGCGTCGACGCCCTGGTCCTGACGCCGATGGACGACAAGGCCCTGGTTCGTCCGGTCGAAGAGGCGGCTAAACTGGGTATCCCTACCGTCATCTACAACTCGGCCTTGAGCGGCGCCTCGCCAATCGCCTATATCTCGACCGATAATTACCGAGGGGGAGTCGTGGCGGCCGAGCGGGTCGGCGAGCTCCTGCAGGGCCGGGGAACGGCCATCCTGATCCGGGTCATCGCCAGCGTCGAGGGAAGCACCAAGCGCGAACAGGGCTTTCTCGACACGATGCGGTCCAAGTTCCCCAATGTCAGGATCCTGTCCGAGAACCAATATGCCGGGGTGACCACCGAGACTGCCTACCAGAAGGCCGAAGACCTCCTCAACCGCTTTCCCGAGGTCCAGGCGATCTTCACGCCTAACGAATCCACGACCTTCGGGACGATGCGGGCGATCGAGGACCACGGCCGGTCCGGTAAGATCATCCACGTCGGGTTCGACTCCTCGAGCAAGCTCATCGAAGCCTTGGCCGCCGGACGGCTGATGGGCCTGGTTCTGCAGGATCCCTTCCAGATGGGCTATAAAAGCGTCCAGACGGCCGTGGCCCATCTGCGTCGCAAGCCTTACGTGAAGACCGTCGATACGGGCGTCTTCCTGGCCACGCCGGAGAACAAGGACGATCCTCTCATCAGCCGGCTTCTGCGGCCCGATCTTTCGGTTTTAGATTAAGCACCCGGCCCGGTCAAACGGCCGCTCCCGGCTGCGGGCGGTCTGTGATAAACTTTCTCCACCATGAAAAAATTCTCCCTTCTCCTCCTCGCGGCCGTAGCCGCCACGAGTCTCCTCAGCCTGCAAGGAGCGCCCATGGACGCCGCCCAGACCACCAGCCCGTTCCGGATACACATTTTGTCTTCGAGCCATCAGGACATCGCCTGGATGGACAGCCCCGAAGCCTGCATCGTCTTCCGGGATGAAAACTGCATCACGCCCGCCCTGGAGATGATGCGGACTCATCCGGACTACCGCTTCGTGATGGAGAATATGCTCAACCTCCGCGAGTACCTCGAGCGGCATCCCGACCGCCGGGCCGAGATCGAACGCTACACCCGCGAGGGCCGCATGGAGTGGGGAGCCACCTACACCCAGCCGTATGAATCGCTCCTGACCGGGGAGGAGCTTGTGCGCCAGGTCTATTTCGGCCGCCGCTGGCTGGTCAAGAACTTCCCCGGCAGCGACGCCAAGGTCTATTTCAATCCCGATGTTCCCGGCCGGGCCTTGCAGATGCAGCAGATCTTGAGCAAGGCCGGCGTTCCCTACATGGTCATCAGCCGCTACCACGAGGGCTTCTATCGCTGGACGAGCCCCGACGGGAGTTCCGTCCTGGCCTTCACGCCGGGCCACTACGGCAACTCTTCGGCCCTGCTCAACGCCAAGCCCGATGAAGCGGCCGTCAAGGCCATCGCGGCCAAGCTGGAAAAGATCGCGCCGAGCTATCGCCAAGGCGACTGGCCGGCCGAATTCCCTCTCCTGCATTCCGAGGATTTCTCCAAGCCGACCGACTACCGACAGCTCATCGCCCTTTGGAACCGGACCCATCCGGGCACGACGATGCAGTACTCCTCGGCCCGGGATTTCTTCGAGGCTCTGGACAAGGGCAAGCCGGCCTTCCCCAAGGTCGAGGGCGAACGGCCCAATATGTGGCTTTACATCCACGGCCCGACGCATCAATGGGCCATCGATGCCCATCGGCGGGCGGGAGTGCTCCTGCCGGCGGCCGAGATGTTCAGCGTCGTGGCGGCCGTTTTGGAGGGAGGCTGGAACGGGTATCCGGCCGGGCCTCTGACCGAAGCCTGGCGCTGCGCCGTCTATCCCGACCACGGTTGGGGCGGCAAGGAGGGACAGGTCACGGACCGGCTTTTCCGCAAGACTTATGAGTTCGCGGCCGACACGGGCGAAGCCCTGCTGGCCAAGGCCCAGGGCTCGATCGCTCGCCGCATCCGGACGGATGCGGCCAAGGGAATTCCGGCCGTTGTCTTCAACGACTTGGCTTGGCCGCGCACGGGTCCGGTCGTCGTCGAAATCCCCAAGCCGGCCGGTTCCTATGCCATCCGCGATTCCGCGGGGCAGGCCGTTCCCTTCCAGGCGCTGCCGCCGCTTCCCGGCCAGGCGGGAAACAAGGAGCGGGTGGAGTTCGTCGCGTGCGACATCCCGCCCGCGGGCTACGCGACTTATTACATGAAACCGGGCGGGGGAGAGGAATCCGCTTCTTCGTCTCCGTCCCGTCCCGGCGTCTATGAAAACGACTTCTACCGGGCGGAATTCGCGGCCGGCGGCTTGCGGTCGCTTTTCGACAAACGGCTCGGCCGCGAGGTCATCAAGACCGACAAGCTCCTCGGCTTCGAGGTCTTCACCATGAAATCCGTCGGCAACGGCGCCGGCGAGTTCGGCCGCGTCCAGGCGCCGACCATGGAGGGCTTCGACCGGCTGAGCCTGCATCATCCGGCTTGGACCTTCGTCGCCGGCGAGTCCGGCCCGGTCAAGGATGTTTTCATGTTCCGTCAGGTCCTGGCGGACTGCACGGTCGAAGAGAAGCTCATCTTCTATAAAGCCCTCAAGCGGATCGACTGCGAGGTCGCTCTCCTGGGCTGGGACGGATCGCCGTACCGCGAGTACCGATTGGCCGTTCCCGTCGCCGCCGAGGCCGCGGCCGGCCGGGTCGCCTACGAAGTCCCGATGGGAGTCGTAGAAGTCGGAAAGAGCGAAGCCAAGGGCACGGGCGGACCGGCCTACGGCAAGCTCGTCTATGACCAAGAGATGTCGGACATCCGGCCACGCGAGGTCCAGAACTTTCTCTACGCGGGAGACGGGGCGCTCGGCGTCACGATGACGACCTCCGTGGCCGTCAACGATTATGTTGATCCAACCGACCATCCCGTCGCCTATCCCGTGCTGCAGGCCGTTCTGCTGGCCTCCCGGCGAAGCTGCCACGGGCAGGGGAATTGGTATCTCCAGGAAGGGGATCACCATTACCGGTTTTCCCTGACCAGCCATGCGCCCGGATGGCGGAACGGCTACAAGGACGGCATCGCCGTCAACCACGATCTGCGAACCGTGCTGCCGGCCGCCGCCGGAGCGGACGCTTCGCTTCCCGAAAAAGAGAGCTTCTTCGCCTTCTCGGCCGGGAACGTCCTTTTCGGCACGATCAAGAAAGCCGAGGACGACGACGGCGTCATCCTGCGCTGCTACGACATCGAAGGCAAGCCGGCCCAGGTCCGCTTGGGCGGGAGCCTGAAATGGGCCGGGGCGGAAACAACCAACATCATCGAGCTCGAAGGGAAGCCCTTGCCGTCTGAAGGCGGCGCCGTCTCCTTCAAGGTCGGGCCCTACGCCATCGAGACGCTGAAGCTCATGCCGAAAGGAAAATAGCCTTTATGGTAAACAGGGGGGACGGGAACGGTTGGCGGGCGCTCTTGCCCGCCGATCCGATCCCATGGATCT
Source organism: Acidobacteriota bacterium (assembly GCA_028749235.1). Taxonomy (GTDB): domain Bacteria; phylum Acidobacteriota; class Aminicenantia; order Aminicenantales; family UBA4085; genus UBA4085. Next base: position 3,804 of record JAQULS010000087.1, read on the forward strand.
TGGCTTCCGATGAGCCCTATGCGCGGCTCGCGGTCTTTCTCCGGATCGAAGGCCGACCGGCCGAAGACGCCGAAGTCCGCAAGGCCAAGGCCGCTGTCCTGGCCGATCCGGGCGTCCGATCTCTCATCGACCGCCTTCCCGATTGGGAGAGCGAGACCGTCTGCTCCGGCCATAACAGTCCCTCTTATACGCCCAACCTCATCCATCTCCTGGCCGATCTGGGCCTCGCCCGCGGCGATTCCCCCCGCGTGGATCGGATTTTGAACCACATGCTGCGGCATCAGGACGGAGACGGCCGCTTCCTGGCCTTGGGCCGTTGGCGGAACATGCCGGGGCCGGTTTGGGGCGCCCTGTTCTGCGACGCTCACAGCCTCGCCGATCTGCTGATCCGTTTCGGGTTCGGGGACGAGCCCCGGGTCAAGCGGGCCCTGGACCGGATGGCCGCGGACATGTCCGTTACCGCTCAGGGGCCGGGTTGGCTGTGCCGGCCCGATCCCCAGACCAAGTTTCGAGGGCCGGGCCGCAAGGACGAGATCTGCCCGCAAGTGACCTTGGAAGCCCTGCGGGCGTTTGGCCGCGTGCCCAAGGAGCGAAGGCCGTCCGGCGTCATGGATGCGGCCCGGAGCGCTCTGGATGTTTGGCGGGGGCGCGGCGTCGCGAAACCCTATATGTTCGGCCACGGCCGGACCTTCAAGACCGTCAAGTGGCCGCCTTTTTGGTACGATGCTTCCTTTGTCCTCGATGCCTTGTCCGGGCTGCCGGATGTTTGGCGCGGGCCGCAAGCCCGGCCGCAGGACCGGCGCTCGACGGCTGAGCTGGCCGCCGTTCTCTTGGCCTACAATTTCGGGCCCGACGGCCGGGTCACGCCCCGCTCCTGCTACAAGGGATTCGAGTCTTTCTCGTTCGGACGGAAGAAAGTCCCTTCGCCCTACGCCACGGCCCACTTGATCGGCCTTCTTAAAAAGACGGCCGACCTGGCTTCGGAAATCAGCCGCGTTGACGTCCTTTCCCTGACCAGCTCCAAGGGGGGGACGGGGACGGCCCTGCCGCCCAAGCAGGGGCCGAATTGATCTCTCCGCTTATGCTATACTCCCGCCGAAAGAGGCTGAATTCATGGCCGATATAGCCAAGGGAGTACGTTCCTTTACCCTGGGCACGGCTTTAAGCCGGGTGCTGGGGCTGGTCCGCGAGATGGTCATCAACCATCTCTTCGGCGCCGGGCTGGCCAACGACGCCTTCCGCGCGGCCTTCCGCATTCCCAACCTCCTGCGCGATCTATTCGCCGAAAACGCCCTTTCCTCGGCCTTCGTCCCGGTCCTGACAGAGGAAAAGAAAAAGGGCCGGGAAGCGGAGAACCGCTTCGCCTCGAACATCCTGAACACGCTGCTTCTCGTGGTCGGGCTGATCACCCTCCTCGGGATGCTGGCGGCCCGGCCGCTGGCGGGCCTCATGGCCCACGGGTTCGACAAGATCCCCGGCAAGCTCGCCCTGACGGGACAGATGACGGCCGTCATGTTCCCGTTTCTGCTGTTCATCGCCCTGGCGGCCTGGGCCATGAGCGTTCTCAACACCAACGGCTCGTTCTTCGTCCCGGCCGTGGCCCCGGCCATGTTCAATATTTTCTCCTTCCTGACGCCGCTCGCTCTCTTCGCTTACCTGACCGGGCGGGGGGTGGAGCCCGTGCTGGGCGCCGCCATCGGGGTCATGACGGGCGGCCTGATGCAGTTCCTGGTCCAGGTCCCGGGCCTCCGCCGGAGCGGCTTCCGTTACCGGCCGGTCATAAGCTTCCGCGATCCCGCCTTCCGCCGGGCCATGGCCCTCTTTGTGCCGGTGGCCATCGGGCTTTCGGGGTCCCGTATCAGCTTCTTCGTCAACACCATGCTCATTTCCAGCCTGCCCCAGAAGAGCCTGACCTGGCTGGATTCGGCTTACCGGATCATGCACCTTCCGTTGGGGCTCTTCGGCATCGCCATCGGGGCCGTGGCCCTGCCGTCGTTCTCGCGCTTCGCCGCCGAAGGCGACACGGAATCGGTCCGCTCGACGCTCCAGGACTCCCTGCGCATGGTCCTCTTCCTGACCGTCCCGACTTCGGTCCTGATCGCGGCCCTGGCCGGTCCCATCACCTCGCTCATCTACGTCCACGGCCGGTTCACGGCCGCCGACGGCTCCGCGACCGCCGCGATTCTCGTCCTCTACATGATCGGCGTGCCGTTCATGTCCGCCATGCGCAACCTGGCCTCCGTCTTCTTCGCTCACAAGGACGCCAAGACGCCGATGTACATCAGCTTCATCGCCGTCGGCCTGACCATCGTCCTTAACTTGTCCCTCATGGGCTGGCTCGGCATCCGGGCCTTTCCGCTGTCGGCCACGATTTCGGCCGCGGTCAACGCCGGGCTCCTGTTCGTTCTTCTGCCCCGCAAAATCGGCTCCCTGCAAGCCGGGCCTTTGTTCCTGTATCTCGGCCGCATGATCCTGGCGAGCGTGTGCGGCGGGGGAGCGACTTGGGGGATGGCGAAAGGGGCGGCCGCCGTCCTGGGTCAGGGGAGGCTGGCGCTCTTCGGTTTGATCGTGGTGGCAGGCCTGGCGGGCGCGGCCGTCTTCTATGGGGCCGCGCTTCTTCTCGGGCTGACCGAGGTCAAGTCCTACGTTCGGCGTTTCCTGCGCGTCTAAGCGACCGGCCGCAAAGCCCGTTTTCTCTCCCTCAATCACATCGCGGGCACGAGCTCGATCAGGAACTGCTTGGACAGGCTCCGCCAAAGAAACTTCACGTCGAACCGTCCGGCCCGGCGGATGAGGGAAAGGTCGACGCTGGCCATCTTCTTGGTGTAGAAATCGTAGTTGAGAAGGGTCTGGACCCGCCAATCCTTGATCAGGCCGACGGCCAGATCGGCCATGCCGCGCTTCCAGTCGGCGTGCTTGGGATCATAGGAGATGGTCATCCAGCCGTCGATCCGGCCTCCGGTTCGGACCCGGAAGGCCGCGGTCAGGTCCTGGCTGGTCGTCCCCTCGATCAGCCAGCCTTTCGTCCGCCGCCTGGACTGGGCGCTGTAGAAGACCTCCAGGGTAACGCCCGGCACGAACTCCTGGACGACGTTCAGGACGAGGCCGCCCGAGGTGAAGTTGCGTTTCTCTTTCTCCGTGAACTGCTCGGCCGTAAAGGAAGTCCGGAAAGTCAGGCCGGGCCGCACCGTCACCGGCGCCGCGGCCAGGCTGAAGACCGTGTTGTCGTTATAGCTTGGAGTGACCTTGCCCGCATCGTTTAGAGTTTGGAAGACGAGCGAGTTGGAGAGAGAGGCCGTCAAAAGCCCGCCGTAAAACGCAAAGGGCTTGACGGCCAGCCGGAACCGGGGCTGGGTCAGGCGGCGGTCTCCGAGCAGGTCGTCGTTCAAATGGTACTCCGCCGCCGCCTGGTAGCCGTCGGATTCGTAGGCGAGCTGGACGTTTCCGGTCAGGATCCGGGAGGTGGTGGCGCCCCGTCCTCCGAGCCGGAGATGCGAGTAGCGGGCGTTCAGACCGAAGCGGACGCTTTTGCCGAAGGCCTTGGCGTAGGACAGGTCGGCCAGGGTTTGATCGTGCAGCTCCTGGCGGCCGTGGAAGGTCAGGTTGCCCCAGGCCTCCGACTTCAAGTCGGTCTGCACGCCCAGCCAGGTCTCGTCGGCCGACTGCAGGGGCTTCTGGTATGTCAGGTCGAAGAGGACGCTTCGTTTGGCGTCCCGGCTTTTCGTCAGGGCGAAGATCCGGGCGTTCCCGAGGCTGGTCGAGCTGTAATTGCCCTCCCATCCGAGGTCCAGCTTGGGCGAGGCGCTCCAGACCGTCGAGGTCTCCAGGTCGTACTGGCGGGGGAGCCCGGAGTAGTCCGAAAGGACGGTGTGCTCCTCGTAATGAAGCTGGGTCCGGCTGTGGAGCTTTTTGTCCCGCCCCAGGATCAAGCTGGCGTCACCGAAAAGGCCCTGGTTGCGGGAATACCAAATCTTGTCCAGCGTCAGTCCGTTCGTTCGGGGCTTGTCCCCCAGGGAAAGCTTCAACCGCTTGAAGCCGACCGCTTCCAGACCCTCCACGTAGACGAGGACGTCGTCGCCGTAGACCTCGAAGGTCGGCAGGATATCCATGGCGCGGGCCGAGGCGTAAAAGAGCGAGGCGCGCATCTTGGCCCAGGTGACGGATTCCAAGACCGCGCGCCGGGTCCGCGCTTCGGCGCCGGCATCCGCGATCGCCCTTGCCGGGGGAAAGGGGCTCGTTTCCAGATCGTCGCCGTAGCGAACAAGGATGCCGGCTTCCTTGGCCAGGTCGAAAAGGAACTCGTCGGCCTCGAGCCGGGCTTCGCCTTTGTGCAGAACGACCCGGCCCATGGCCGCGCCGGCGCGGGACGCGACATCGATTTTCACGGTCTCGGCCGTCACCGTCCAGCCGAGCCAATCGAGACTGACGTTCTGGCCGATAATCTGGTTGAGATCGTGGCTGTAGGCTAGGGAAAGGCCCTGGATGCGCGCGAGCGGGGGCTCGCCGGCCGCGAGAAGCAGCGGGACCAGGAGCCAAAAGGCCGCGCGGCGCATTCTCGATCCTAGAACCGAAGCTGATAGAGCTTTTGGTTTCCGTCCGCGTTCCAGAGGAACCGGCCGTCGAAGGCCAGGCCCTGCGGGGACGGCCCGGGCGACGAATAGCGGCTCATGACGGTTCCGTCCGGGCCGGTCCGGTAGATGGTCAGCGTGCTCGCGTCGGAGATCCAGAATCCCGTGCCGTCGAAAGCCAGGCCCGTCACCCGGGTTCCGGGATTGGCGAACGAGCCCAGGACTTCGCCGGTCTCCGGGTCGATCTGCAGGATCTTGTTGGTCTGGGCGTCGGCCGCCCAGAGAGAGCCCAGACCGTACTCGAGGGCCGTGAACGCCCCCCGCTGCATGTTCAGCCGCTTGAGCACGTCTCCGCCGAGGAAGCCGATCTTGAGGAGAAAAACATCCGTATCGCCGCAAGCCCAGAGATCCGTGCCGTCATAAGCCGCGTCGGATAGTCCGGAGGCCGGCGGATAGAGGGTGCGGATGACATTGCCGTTCGCGGAGTTGAGGCTGGCGAGCGTTCCGTTTGAGCCGTCCACCAGCCAGAGCGTGGCACCGTCCCAGGCCAGGCCGCGCGGTTCGGCCGCGGGCCCGGTGATCGTCTGGACGACCTCGAAGACGACCTCCGAAACCGTGGGGTCGAGGGGGTTGTCGAACAGCCGGTCCTTGCAGGCGCCCGCGAAAAGGACGCTAAAAACGGCAGCCGGCCACAGCCACGAGCGCTTGCTTCTCATTCCATCCGATCCTCAACGAGAGCGACTTGGCCGGCTTTTCCCGGCCCCGCACGATGAAATAGATGTCCAGCAGGTTGAGCGCCCAGACGGCGGCTCCGGCGAGCAGGAACTGGTTCCGGCGGGTGTCCCGTTTCTCCGTCTCCGCCCGGTAGCGGACCGTGTCCTCCAGAGTCGCGGCCGCTTTGTACGAGACGTAGGCTTCGTTGCCCAGACCGTTTTCTTGGACGGCCCTGATGATGCAGAACGCCTCCAAACCCAGGCTCAGGACGCCCTCGACGAAACGGCCTTCGGCGATCTGGCCCCAGCCGGGGACGAGCAGGGACTTTTCGAGAGGGCCGAAGCCTTTCTTCGCCGCCGGGCTCTCCCGGGAGGGCGCGGCATCCTGGGCCGGGGCCGGAAGCGCCGACAAGAACAGCGCGGCGGCCAGCAGGACGGCGGCCCGATTTGAGGTTGTCATTCCCGGCCCAGGAATAGCATAGACGGGGGGTCCTGTCAAAAAACGGAATCTCCCCGTTTTTTTCTTGACAATAGGCGCTTTTCCCAATATGTTGAAATCACAGGGAGGTGGAAAAATGACATCAATCAAACAGTGGAAAATTTGCCGGATCCTGGCCATTGTGCTGTGCCTTTTCATCGCCGGCGAGGCTCATTATATCTTGGCGGCCCAGGCCAACCAGCCCGATCCCCTAGAGACCGCTTTCGCTCAGGGCCGCGAGGCTTATTTCGCGGCCAAGTACGAGGACGCCAAGACGGAGTTGGAAAAGCTGGTCAGCGCCTTGGACGCCGTCGCGGGGAGGGACAGCTTCAAGGGTGAGACCTTCTTATTGATGGGCGCTACTTACGAGAAGCTCAAACTCAAGGATTTGGCGATCAAGTACTACTGCAAGGCCAAAATCATCCTGGGCGAGGGCAAGTCGATAGCGGGGCTGGAGCTCAAGAAGCTCAAATATTACGGACGCGACTGCACGGGCGCCGCCGGATCGATCGCCGGGACGACGACCGGGCCAAAGCGCAGCTTCCTGGGCAAGTTTCTGGGCACGCTTCTTTTCCTGTCCCTCCTCGGGATCGGAGTGTATTTCCTGTACACCAAGGTCATCAAGAAGTCCTCCAGCGACAGCGGCGACACCGATACGACCGAATATGTCTACAAAAGCGCGTGCTTCCATACCAGTTGGGCTTTCGACATCTATTCGGAGTGGTCCGGAAGCGTCGGGACCGTCAGCCTGGAGCCCCAAGTCGCCCCCCAGCCGAGCGAAAACAACAACTGGACCGACTCGGTGACCTATACCCTGTCGACGTCGGGGGGAGGGACCCTGACCCTGATCCGGCTGAAACTGAGCGTTACGATGGAAGGCGGAGACAACGGCACCCGGCATGACCAGGCTTGGATCGATAACGCGTCGATCCTGGATGTCACCAATACGTTTACCGAGGCCTGTGCCACGCCGGGGTCCAAAGACTACAACGACATCTATCAGAAAAACGAGGTCGGGTCCTTCACCCTCAAGCACAGCATCCAGCTGTCCGGGGCGAACCAGATGAAGAGCACGATGAGGGTCACCAAGAAGTAGGAATCCGAAAACCGGCGCGCCTGTTCCGCTTCGAGCCGCCCCCCGTCTTCCGGGTCCGCCTTGGATCCGGGGGGCGGGGATTTTCCATTTTTTGGGGGGTCGCGCGACTAAATGGGTAATTAAGAGGAAGGAGGGCCGGGGAGCGGATAGCTCGCGCTCCGACTCCCGCAAGAAATTGCGCCTTGGATGGCCCTCCTTTCCGTTTCACCCTCACTATACCCCTGATCCCGGAAAGCGTCAAACGGGGGTTGCCGCGCCCGATTTCCTCCTCCCGATTACGGAATCGGTTGGACCGCGCGCCGAGGAATGAGTACAATAATGGCCGTTCGAGGAGGAGAAATGCCTTTCATCAAGAGAAAAAAACCCGGTCTGCCGACTCTCGGCGTCTTCGTCCCGTGCGATCCGCGCATCGATGAATTTTCGCGCGCCCGCGCCTTTGCCATCGGGGTCCGGACGGCCCGTTTGTTGGCCGACCGGCTTCGCCTCCCCGACGGGAGCGCTCCGAACGTCGCCTACGCCTCGCGCTTGGTCGACAACGAGGCGACGGCGGATCAGGCCGCCCGCGAGCTTCTGGACGCCGGCGCCCAAGGGCTGTTTATCGTGCCTGACACGTGGTTTTTTCCGGGCAAGACGGGAATGGCCGTGACGGCCCATTTCCCCGCCTCGACCCCGTTGGCCTGCGTCGGCGGCAACAACGCGGCCAGGCCCGGAGTCGTGGGCATCGACGCGTTGGTTGGAGCCTATGCCCAAACCGGCCGCTTGTGCCCGATGGTCATCGGGACGATGCCGGAGTCGGGGGCGGATCCCGACTACGACGACAAGACCAAGGACGAGATCGTCGACTTGGGCTACGCCGTCCTGACCGTGGCCGCCCTGCGCGGCAAGCGGTTCCTGTCGGTGGACACCGATTCCATGCAGATGGAGACCGCGCTCAACCATGTTCACGCCGCCCGCCGCTTCCTGGGCCTGGAATCGACCCGGGAATCGATGAAGATCTTCGCCGACATGCTCCGCAAGAAGGGGGGATACGACCCCGAAGAGCTGAAGGGCTTGCGCGAATGGGCTCTGAACGGGCCGTTCCAGGGCCGCATCTTCAACAACACGGTCGAGATCAACGCCAAGGGCTACCGGATCTATACGGGAGGCAACGTCAAGCCGCCGGCCCTATCGGTCGAGGACCGCCGAATGCTGGACGACGGCCTGGCCCTCTATCTCATCCTGCGCAACGCCATGACCGAGGTCAATGCCGTGGCGGGCGGCTGGACGAACCAGCTGGCCTGGGGCTCGGATCGCCGCGGCCTGCCGATGACGACGGCCGACATCGCCGAGAGCCTCTTCAACTCCACCCGGGACCACAACGGCCGCAAACCCGTCGTGCCCTTCGCCACCGAGAACGACGTCCAGGGCCTGCTGACCATGATCGCCCAGTGCTGGCTGTCGGGCGGGCGCCCGACCCTGTTCATGGACTTTCGCAAGGTCTACGAGCCTTGGGAGATCGAGAAGAACGCCCGCGAGCTGGGCCTCGACCTGAAGCCCTACCGGGACGCGGCCTGGATGAAGCGCGGATTCATCGAGGGCAACAACAGCGGCAGCGCTTCGCTCGACTTCGCCGAGAAGGCCTTCCTCTTCAAGGCCGCCAAGGATTACTTCCCGGGCGGAGGCTTCTCGGTCGGCTTCGTTTCACCCAAGGGCCTCAAGGGGATGGCCGGACGGCTGGGCTATTCCGATTTGAGCGGCATGTTCACCATGATCCAGGACGAGGCCGAGAGCCAGGAACTGCCCGTTCCGCTGATCGAGCGCGTCTGCCATGCCTCGGACTATACTTGGCCGCACACCTTCCTGACCTTCGAGCACGCCGCCTCCAGTCTGGTCAAGGTGGGGATCCCGGCCAACCATCTCCACATGGTCACCGGCCTGCCGCGGCGGCGCTGGCAGCACTTCTCGGACTACACCTTGATCCTGAACCATCCCTGGGAAAACGCGCCGGAATATATCGACGGCTTGGATCGCCCCCTGCCCATGCTGTGGCGGCTGAACGGCGGCGAGACGGCCGCCAAGATGCGCCTGGCGGCCCGGGCCTAGGCGATTCTCAAATCGACGGCGGTACCCCAACGCGGGAGACGACGATGCTGATCGATCCCGCTTCGATATCGCGGCGGGAGCATTCGACGAATCCGGATTCCCGGAGAAAGGCCCGGAGGCCGCCGCGCCGGAGAAACTTTTGGCAGTTTCTGTAGTGGTCGCCGCCGGCCAATCGTTCGATCACACGGGTTGGAAGCGATCCGATGCTCGACTTGAGATTCCAAGGATTCTCAAAGTCGACGGTGACGAGCCGCCCGTCTCCGGCCAGAAGGCGCTTGGCCTCGTCCATCATCATCTGCCTGACCGCGGGGCTCTTTTCGTGGAGGCCGAAGGAGACTGAGACCGTCCGGAACGACCCCGCTTTGAAGGGAAGACATGCGGCGTCCCCACAGACGAACGGACGTCCGGGCGTCCGGGCCGCCGCGTATCGGACCATATTAAAGTTCAGGTCGAGTCCGAACGCCGAATCATATCCAAGGCCGGGGGTGAGATTCCGAAACTGGCTCCCGGTTCCGCAACAGATATCGAGCCAAGGATAGAGTCCGGAAGCTCCGACCTCGGCCGCGACGCGGCTCCGAAATCCGCGCAGCAATCCTCCCAGCGCAAAGTCGTAAATCCGGCCCGGAAGATACCAGGGGTACTTGCCGCGAATTCGCGACATGCTGCGCATTATCCTCGAGACATCTGTTTCAGAAGAGTTGCGCCGCGGATTCGTCCACGAGCGGGGCAAGGCGGAGCCTGATGGAAAGGGCTCAGGGGGATACCTGGAAATAGGTTGGGATGTCGGCCGGGCGGGCCGCCAGAGCCTGGGCGCCGTTGGCCAGCAGTTCGTCGCGCGTCCGGAATCCCCAAAGCGCCCCCACTGCGAACATTCCGGCAGCCCGAGCCGTCTTCATGTCGGTGTTGGTGTCGCCTAGGTAGAGGATTTCGGCGGGGGGAATGTCGAGCTGCCGCGCGATCTCGAGGGCGCCGGATGGATCGGGCTTGACCGGGCCGCCATCCCGGGCTCCTTGAACGATCCGGAAAGGATGTCCGGGGAAAAAGCGGGCTACGACCTCGACCGTGGCCGGGTGCGGTTTGTTGGAGAGAACGGCGTGGGGAATCCCTTTTGCCGTCAGGCTCCCGAGCATGGCGGCGACTCCGGGGTAGGGCTTGGTTTTGACCGCTTGGCGGACCCGGTACTCCGCGCGCATGAGCTCGCCGAGGCGGGTAAAGGCCGCCTCGTCGTGGCGAGCCTTCTCGGGCAGGGCCCGCAGGATGTAGGTCGCCAAACCGTCGCCGACGAGGTTCCGGCATTCGGCCACGGTCCGGACCGGGTAGCCCAGGGCGGATAGGGCCGCGTTCATCGAATCGGTCAGATCCTCGATGGTGTCGAGGAGCGTTCCGTCCAAATCGAAAATCGCCGCGCGAAGAGTCATGGTTTTCTCCGGGAGAGCGCCATTCTAGCACATCCGGGCCGCGGGAGCCGTCTTGTCGGGCCGGGAAAAATGATGTAAAAGGGGGCGGAAGGAAGGTGCGCTCATGAGCCCGAGAAACCTCCGCCTGCCCGCTTTGATCATTCTCGTTTCCACCCTGACCCTCACGGGCTGTGCCCAGAAGCCCGAACCGGCCGATCTGGTCCTGACCAACGGCAAAATCGTGACGATGGATAAAACCCGGCCCGAGGTTCAAGCCTTGGCCGCCCGCGACGGGGTCGTCGCGGCCGTCGGCACATCCAAGGAGATAGCGGCTTATATCGGCCCGGCGACCCAAGTCGTCGATTTGGGCGGCCGGCTGGCCACTCCCGGGCTTATCGACTCGCACCTCCACTTTACCGGCATCGGGCGGGCTCGTTTGTCGCTCGACTTGACCAAGGCCC
>JAQULS010000088.1 GCA_028749235.1 Acidobacteriota bacterium
TCGCCCGGCTCGTTGCAAATCCTGAAGTCTCCGAGCTACAATCACGGAGCCATGTCCCGACAGCCGGCAGCGGCTTTCTTCCTGCTTGGATTCATCCTGGCCGTCTCCGTCCGGCCCGCGGCCGGACAGCTCGTGCTCGGCCAGTACGAGGACGAGGCGCCCTTAGGTACCTGGAACACGTTCCCGGCCGGGACGGCCGCCGGATTGGGGCGGGGCACCGCCTCGCTGGCTTGGGCCGATAGCTGGCTTTCCGCCCGGACCAATCCGGCGCTTCTAGCCTTCCTGCCGCGCTCCGCCGTCGTCTTGTCCGGCCTGTTCCAACTGGCCCAATGCCAGCGCTTTTCCCTGGTCAATACGGGGGTCGTTCGTTCCGATCAGCCGCTCCAGGCTTCGGCCTATTCTCCGGATGGAATCGCCGCCGGTTGGCGGGGCGGGTCCTGGGCCGCGGCGGCGGCCGTGGGCGTCTGGGAATCCTACAACCGGCCCACCGTCCAGATCGATGAATCATCGGCCGGCTTGACTTCCTACCGCTTCGATTTCTCCCAGACGGGCCGCCTCTGGGCCGGGACCGTCGCCGCCGCCTGCCGCATCGGCCGGACGTTCAGCCTGGGGCTTTCCCTTCACGTTCTTTGGGGACCCCTGGAGCGCCGTTATACGGAGTCCTGGATCGGGCAAGGGTTCGAGCTTGCGGACGTCAAGGAAATGGACTTTCGCGGCCTCGTCCCCCAGGGAGGCATCGCCTGGGAGCCTTCCCCGGAGTGGACCCTGGGCGCCGTCGTCCGGGGGCCGTGGACCAAACGTTCCCGGGCGGAGAGCTCGGTTACATACGCCGCCACGGGAGGCCAGACCATTTCCATCCTCGACTCGGCGGATGACGACCGCTTCGGCCAGCCGTGGGTCGCCGGGCTGGGCGCGGCTTTCCGCCCCCTCTCCGGCCTGACCATCGCCTCGGACGCAATCTGGTTCGGGTGGTCCGGCTACGCGCCGCGCGTCTTCGGCGAGGAGCTGTCTCGCGATTTCCGGGACGTCGTCCGCCTGTCCCTGGGAGCGGAATGGCAGTCCGACATCCGGCTGTTCGGCCGGACTTTCGAATACCCCCTGCGGATCGGGCTCATATACGATCCCCAGCCGATGCGCGATCCCCGCTCGGCCTATCTCGACTTGACCTTCGGCGTTGGGCTCGGGCGAAAAGGCTTCCGGGTCGATCTGGGCGCATTGATCGGCCGCGAGAGCGGGAGCGGAGATGACCTGACCGTCCGCCGGGTCGGCTTGAGCTTCTCGGAGGAATTTTAAATGAGCCGGCGGAAATCGTCCCTGGCGATCGCCATGGCGATTTGCCTCGGTTTCGTCCTCTCTCCGGCGGCCAAGACCCCTGCCCGGACGGACCCGGAGCAAACCGGAACCGCCGTCATCGGCATTCCGCTCCGGCCCGGGCTGGCAGGCTCCCTGCGAAGCCTGCGCCTCGATCCCCTGGCCGTCTGGAAAGGGGCCTTGTACGTCCGGGCCGGGGAGGGAGACCGCCGACGGCTGCGGGCGGCCGGCCTGGCGTCCTTCGAGCCTCGGGATATCTTCCGAGCGGTCCCGCGGACCGCCTCCGAGGCGGAAGGCGGGCCCAATGGGGCCTACCATTCCTATAGCGAGCTCGAAACGGAGATGACCGGCCTGCAATCCAAGTATCCCGAATTGGCCAAGCTGACCTCGATCGGCCTCAGTCTCGAGAACCGGCGCCTGCTGGCCCTGAAAATCAGCGATCACCCCGGCCTCGAGGAAGACGAAGCCGGCATCCTCCTCGTCGGGGGCCATCACGCCCGGGAGTGGATCTCGGTTGAAGTCCCCCTCCAAATCGCGGCGAGCCTATTGGAGGGCTACGACTCCGATCCCTCCATCCGCGATCTCGTCAACGGCTCCGAGATCTGGGTCGTACCGATGCTGAATCCCGACGGGCTGGAGTACTCGATCTGGTCCTACCGGTACTGGCGGAAGAACAGGCGGGCCAACGCGGACGGATCGTTCGGCGTCGACCTCAACCGCAACTACGACTGTCAGTGGGGAATCGACGATGTCGGATCGAGCCCCGATCCGGAGTCCGAAGTGTTCCGCGGCCCGGAGGCTTTCTCGGAGCCCGAACCCAAGGCTTTGCGCGATTTCGTCCTGCGTCAGGGGTTCTCCGCGGCCGTTTTTTACCACAGCTACAGTCAGCTCATCCTTTATCCCTGGTCCTGGACGTCCGAGCCGGCGCCGAAGCGGCTCGAGTTCGAGGCCCTCGCCGGCAAGCTGTCCGAGCTGATCGCCGCCGTCTCGGGGAGAATCTATGCCGCCGGTCAGTCCGGCGAAGACCTTTACACGTCCAACGGGGACGCCGCGGACTGGGTCTATGCCGGGCTCGACGTACCGGCTCTGACCATCGAGCTTCCCCCGGTGGACCTTGTGAACGGCGGATTCCTCAACGCCGAGGCGGACATCGCCTCGATCTCAGGCGAGAACATGCCGGCGGTCCAGGAGCTCATCCGAAGCGCGATCCGCGGCTATGCGTCCGGTTCGCGCGGACACGGCGCAACGGTCGTGATCCGGGCCGCGGGCCGAACGCCGGCCCGCATCCGCTGACGCGGTTTGACAAACCCCGCAAAGTGGAATAATTAAGTCCGGTGGCACGACGAACATGAACACCGCCGCGTTCAGCCAACAGGCCGTGGAGGATTTGTCCCCGCAGGGACTCCCCTACTGGACGCTGTGGCTCCTTCTGTGCGTCATCCTCATGCTCGTGGCCTTTATTTTTCTGCGGGACAAGGATTTAAGGCACCGCTTGGACTTCTACCTGTCCGGGGCCAAGCGGAGAATGCAGCGCACCCGGCTTCGGATGCGCCTGAACAAGGCCAAGAACAAGCGGTCGCTCCTGCTCCGCGATCTGGGCGGACGATGCTGGACGTCCCGCCTCGCCATCCCTCGGACCGCCACCCTCCTGCACGAGATCGACGGCTGGGAGGAGAAGCGGCTGGAGCGCCAGTCCGGCCTGAAAGGGGCCTTGGCCAAGGTCCTCGAGCTGCAGCGCCATATGGATGAGACCCGGGTTCAAGACCGGAGTCTGGCCAAACTCAAAGAGACGGGCCATCCCGGCAGTCCGCGGGAAATCCATCGGATACGGGACGAAGAAAGGCGGATCCGCAAGGAGATCCGGGTCCAGGAACGGAAGATCCGGACGGACCAGAGCGCCGTCAAGCACTTGGAGTTCGAAAAGGGAGTCCGGCTGGAAGCCCTGGGTTCCCTGGCCGACGAGTCGCGGCCGCCCGAACCCGAATTCCAGAATCTCTATGTCGAGATCGATGCCGTCAATCGCGCCATCCTGCACTATCTCAACGAGATCGAAAATCTCTTCTGAACGTGGCCAAGCCCCCGCTCCTCGTCCATATCTGCTGTGCTCCGGACGCCGCGTACGGCGTCGGCGTCTTCCAGCGCGATTACGAAGTGACCGGCTTTTTCCATAATCCCAACATCTGGCCGGCGGAAGAGTACGACCTCCGCCGGATGGAGGCCCGGAAAGTCGAGTCCCGGCTGGGCTTCCGCCTGGTGGAGGGCCGTTATGATCCGGAAGACTGGGATAAGCGCGTCGCCCCATTCGCTTCCGAGCCCGAAAAAGGGCGCCGCTGCGACGTCTGCTACGCTCTTCGGCTGGATGCCTCCGCGCGGCTGGCCGCGGACATGGGCTGTCCCGCCTTCGCCACGGTCCTGACGGTCAGCCCCTGGAAGAAAGCCGATGTCATCAACCGCATCGGCGTCCGCCTGGGACGCAAATACGGTCTGCGCTTCATCGAGGCGGATCTGAAGAAGAACGGCGGCTTCTCCCAAAGCGTCGAGATCAGCCGCCGCTTCGGCCTATACCGACAGAACTACTGCGGCTGCCGCTACAGCTTCAGGCCGCACTGATATGAAAAACGCGGCCCGACGGATCCTGGTTTCCGGCGTCGTGCAGGGCGTCGGGTTCCGTCCTTTCGTTCATCGGCTGGCCGCCGGGTTCGGCCTTTCCGGCTGGGTCCAGAACACCGCCGCCGGCGTCGAAATCCACGTCGAGGGGCGTTCCGCCGCCGTTCTCGACCGCTTCGCCCGGGCCATCCGGGACGAACACCCGCCCCTGGCGGTCATTGACTCCCTGGCCTGTCGGGCGGCCCGGTGCGAGAGTCCGACGGGATTCGAGGTTCGGGCTTCGCGCGGCGGCGAGGCCTTCGTTTTCATCTCGCCCGACATTTCGGTCTGCGAGGACTGCCGGAGGGATATCGCCGATCCGCGGGACCGCCGCTACCGCTATCCATTCACCAACTGCACGAACTGCGGTCCCCGCTATACGATCGTCCGCTCCCTGCCCTACGACCGTCCCGCCACGACCATGGCCGGCTTCCCCATGTGCCCCGACTGCGCGGCCGAATACGACGACGTGAACAACCGCCGGCACCATGCCCAGCCGACCGCCTGCCCCGCCTGCGGGCCGACCGTCCGGCTGCGGAAAGCCGGTTCCCGCGCCGAAATCCCGGGCGGCATCGAGGCCGCGGCCGAGCTCATCCGGCGGGGGCGCATCGTGGCCGTCAAGGGCCTGGGCGGCTTTCACCTGGTCTGCGACCCTCGCCAGGCCCGGGCCGTGGCGAGGCTGCGGCGGATCAAGGAGCGCTCGCGCAAACCGCTGGCCTTGATGGCCCGGGACATGGCCGCTGTGCGCCGGATCGCCCGGATCTCGCCGGCCGAGGCGACGCTGCTGTGTTCGCCCCGCCGGCCCATCGTCCTGCTGCGTAAAAAAGCGGACCTGCCCGGCATCGCCCCCGGCCTGGGCGAGGTCGGGGTCATGCTGCCCTACACGCCGCTTCACGTCCTGCTCCTCGAATCCCTGGACCTCATCGTAGCCACAAGCTCGAATCCCAAGGACGCGCCGATCATGAAGGACGAGGAGGAAAGCCTCGACGGGCTCTGCGATTACGTCCTCGGCCACAACCGCCCGATCCAGATGAGGGCGGACGATACCGTCCTCAAAGCCGTCGGTCACCGGCCCTTGTTCGTCCGCCGGGCCCGGGGCTTCGTCCCCGAGCCGCAGCGCCTGCCGGCCGGCTTGGACGGCGGCCGGCAGGTCCTGGCCGTCGGCGCCGAGCTCAAGGACACCGTATCGATCGCCCGCAGCGGCCGCCTCGTCACCAGCCAGTTCCTGGGGGACCTGGACGAGTACCGAAACCACCGCTATTTCGAGGAGACGGCGGACCATCTGCTCAAACTGTTTTCCGTCCGGCCGGACTGCGTCGTCTCCGATCTCCACCCCGATTTCCATTCCACCCGCTGGGCCGAGCGCTTCGCCCGCCGGGCCGGCATCCCGCATCTTCGGGTCCAGCATCATCACGCCCACATCCTGGCCGCCCTGCTCGAGCACGGCATTCCGGCCGGTACGACGGTTTTGGGCGCGGCTTTCGACGGCTACGGGTACGGAGCGGACGGATCGGCCTGGGGCGCGGAATTTCTGACCGCCGATTATCGCAGCTTCCGGAGACTGGCCCATTTCGAGCCGGTCCCGCTTCCGGGCGGAGACTTGGCCGCCCGACAGCCCTGGCGGATGGCGTTGGCCTATCTGGAAAGGGCCGGGATCAGCGCAACTCCCGGCCTTGGAATTCCGGCGGAGGTCTCGCCGGCCGAGCGCAAGGCCGTCCTGGCGATGATAGCGCATTCGAGCCACGCGCCCCTGGCTTCGAGCTGCGGCCGGCTTTTCGACGCGGTCTCGGCCATCCTCGGGACCGCCCCGGTCCGCAATGATTACGAGGCTGAAGCCGCCATGCGCCTGGAAACGGCCGCCGCCTCGGGCCGGGCCGTCCGCCGCTATCCCTTTACGATCGCGGCGGCGGAATCCGGACGGGAGGGGCCGCGCCGGATCGGATTCGGCTCCCTTATCCGGGCCGTCGCGGCCGACCGGGCCGGGGGCGTGCCGGTCCCCGATATCGCCGCCTCCTTCCACGCCGCCCTGGCCAGGGTCATCGTCGAAACGGCGAAGATCGCCAGGGCCGATCAGGGCATCGGGATCGTGGCCCTTGTCGGTGGTGTCTTTCTGAACAAGATTCTGCTCCAGCGGGCCGAAGCCGGGCTCTTAAAAGCGGGGTTCCGAGTTCTGCGGCCGGTCCGGTATTCCCCCAACGACGAGTCGATCTCGATCGGCCAGGCCGCGTTCGCCCTGGCGAACCTCAATCGTTAAGCAGGTTGAAACCCAGATTGTCCCGGTTGGAGGATGCGGTTTCCTTCGGCGCCATGGCTGTCGCGGGAGCCGCAAGCTGGATCTTCAGCCCCCCGCTCATGGCCAAAAGGATGTTGATAAGGCAAGCCAGCACAATCCCGGCCAGGCCGAGGGCCAGAAAGCCCGCCACTCCTCCGCCCAGCCCGTCGATCACGGCGCCCATGAGTTTTCCCTGCTGATCCTTAATCGCAGCCGGAAGCTGGGAAGCCACCGCGGCCGCCAGGGATCCGGTGGCTCCGGCGAACACTCCGTAGGCGGCTCCGGCCAAGCCGCCGAGGGCGCCCATGAAGCGCAGAAGCGAGACGGGCTTGACCGCCCGCAATACATAGATCCCTTCCTGAATGACGACGGGGCCGCCTATCTTGACGATTTCCACGTTCTTGAGATCCGCCTGTTTCGCGTCGCAGCGGGGACAAGTCAGAAGCGGTTTTTCCAGGAGCCCGCCGCATTCCGGGCATTTGTCCGGATCCGTACCCGTCCGACCCTCGAGCGTGCCTCCGCAGCGGCCGCAAACCGAGGCGGCATCCTTGTTTTCGTGGCCGCAAAAGACGCAGACCGGGCCTTTGCCCTTTAATTCGGGCGGTTCCGAGGCGATCCAGTCCCGGCCGTCGAAATAGTACCACTTGCCGGTCTGGGCTCCGATCATCCAATAGCGGCCCTGGGCGTCTTTAAGGCGGAGCTTCTTCATATCTTCGATGAACTGCTGACGCGATAGATCGCCGGCCTGAAACCGCTTTTTCAGTTCCTCAAATGTGGAAACCGCGTCCCGGAACGGATCATGCATGGCGTCCCCTCCCCCGGCCAGATTCCCGCTGCAAATGATGGATTATCAGGTAGTTCATATCTTGTTGATAACAATAAACATAAGAGCCGTGCCGAAATCGTGTGCATTCCGCTGTAAGTGTTGAGATTTGGCTAGATTCGGACTTCTTACCCGTGCACATATCCACAAGTTTTCCACACTTTCTGTGAAAAAGTCCAGCCCTCATTTCAAGCCCCCCAAGTGAAGGAGACTCAGCAAATTGAAACCCTTGACCGGGGCGGGAATGAAGCAGAGAACGAAGATAATGACAAGCCCGACGGCCATGATCGTCCTTCCCCGGCCGATGGGGTAAGGCTCGTCCCAGACGCCGGGATGCTTGAGCCCCAGCACGAGAATGAGAAGGGCCCAAACCCACCATCCCAGCCAGAAGAAGACGCCCATGATCCCGAAGAGGACGACGAAAGCCTTTGCCAGTCGTCGGGATTTGGGTCCCAGGACGGCATATGCGACGTGACCGCCGTCGAGCTGGCCCATCGGAAAGAGATTCAGGGCGGTCAAAAGCATGCCCACCCACCCGGCAAAGGCCACCGGGTGAAGGATGACGTCCATACCCGGGCCCGACCCGCGAAGCACCAGAGAGCCGATGATCGTCACGATCAGGGGCTCGCCGAAGATGATCGCGTCGCCGTGCGGCACGGCGGGGACGACCCGGGACATGGCCAGGCCGGCCACCAGCGCCGGCACGGCAGGAATAAACCCCGCCAGGGGTCCGGCCGCCCCTATGTCGAAGAGCTGGCGCTTGCGGGTAATGGGATCCCGGATCTTGATGAAGGCTCCCATGGTCCCGATCAGCGTCGGGGCCGGGACGAAGAACGGCAGGGTGGCGCTGATGCCGTAGTGCCGGCAGGCCAGGTAATGGCCCATTTCGTGGGCCGTCAGGATGAAGAGAAGGACCGCCGCGTAGAGGATGCTCAAGCCAACCACCCGCGGGTCCCGCAGGGCCCCGCCGAGGCTGCCGCCGGCCGCGGCGTTCAAGCCGCCGCCCGCGTCGAGGTAGCTGCGGCTCCAGTCCAACCCGACGAAAAAAGCCGATCCCGCCGTCAGGAGCAAAAGGAGCGCGTTGATCCAGAACCGGTCCTTGGCAAAGAAGTTCCTCCGCGGCCGGGCCTTGGGAAGGGCGGGACGAGCTGTTTCATCCATGCGCGAAAAAAAACCAGGAGCGAAGAGCCTCGCTCCTGGGAGAGATCGGACGGCGGGACGGGATCAGCCTTTCAGCTTTTTGTGCTTGGCTTCCAAGGCTTCGCGGGTTTCGACGTGGTCGGGGTCCGGAACGCAGGAGTCGACCGGGCAGACGGCGGCGCACTGCGACGAATCGTGACTGCCGACGCATTCGGTGCACTTGTCGAAGTCGATGACGTAGCGCTCATCGCCGGCCGTGATGGCCTGGTTGGGGCATTCAGGCTCGCAAGCGCCGCAATTGATGCATTCTTCCGTGATCTTATAGGCCATGTGACTCCTCCCAGAGGGATTAAGCTCCCATTATAGCGAATTTTACGCCGGCCGCAAGCGGCCGCGGATCACTTCCCGGCTTCGAGCTTGCCGGCCCGCAGGCCCGCATCGTAGCCGAAGTACGATTGGGCGTAGTCGGTCTGGATCTTCTTGAACAGGGCCAGGGCCGCGGCCCGGTCCCCCTTCTTCTCCAAGGCTTCGGCCTTGTGGAAGAGAACGGCGTCCAGGGCGAATTCCTTGGGCTTGGCGTCCTCGATCGCCTGCAGGATCTTCAGCCCGCCGTCGATGTCGCCCTTCAGAATGGCGATCTGGGCCGCCAGATCCTTGGCCTGGTAATAAAAGAAATCCTTGGGCGATTCCTTCAGCCCGGCCAGGGCCGAGGCGGCCTTGTTCAGATCGCCCTGCTCGATCCAGTAGGAAGCCAGCTGGGTCGCGGCCACCTTGGCGAACTTGCCTTTCTTGGACAAGGCTTCAAGCCGGGCGGCGTTGCCGGGCGTCTTTTCCAGGCCGGAACGCAGATCCAGAATCTGGCCGAGAGAAGCGCTTGAGGAGCGAGTCTGGGATCCCCTCAGAAAGAACAGGCCGCCGACCAGGAGGGCCAGGCCGACTGCAATGGCCAAGCCGATCAGCGCTTCCTGGCGCCAAGAGTCGAAATGGTCCACGATCCGGGTGAATATCGATACAAACTCGTCGCCTTTGAGCTGCTTCTTGATCTCGCGCTTCATGATCTCATCCTCTCGGCCGCTTCGGACCAGCGATCTTTTTACCATATCCGGGCCGGAAAGGAAAGGCCGCGCCGCCTTGACAACCCGCCCCGATTCCCTAAGATGGGGTCAGGTTCGAGCCATGACGTCCCCTGCCGACCCCCGCTTTTTCCGCATCGCCGGCATCGTCCTGGCCGTCGCCTCCGACGATTCCCGCCAAGGCCTTCGCTGGCACGACAAGTTCAAGGCTTTCGAGACGGATGGCCCCGGCCCGGACACCGTATGGATCAGGCATCACTCCGCCGCCTGGCCGGAGCCGCCCACGGACCCGGGACGCAGGATCTACGCTCATCCGCCGTACGAAATCTTCGCCGCGGGGGGCGATTGGATTTACCGCATAGGCCGGGACGGGAGCGGCCCTCTCCAGACCGCGGTCTTCTCCGGCGACTATGGCAGGGCCGATATCTATACGCCCGGCCCCATCGCCGTTCCCGAAACGGGCTTCGCATCCCTGACCCTGCTTCCCACCGACCAGATCCTCCTGGCTCCCCTGCTGGCGGCCCGGGATGGATGCCTTCTGCACGCGGCGGGCGTCATCGACGGCGGACGCGGATGGCTCTTCGCCGGCCACTCGACCGCCGGTAAATCGTCGATCACGACGCTTTTAAAGGGACGGGCCGAGATCCTCTGCGACGACCGCATCGCTCTTCGGCCCGGCGGGGACCGATTTCGCATTCATGGGACGTGGAGCCATGGCGACGTACCGGACGTCTCGCCGGGATCGGCGCCGCTGCAAGCCCTCTTCTTACTGCGCAAGTCCGCCCAAAATTCCGCCCTTCCGATCTTGGATCGCCGGACGGTCGTTCGCCATCTCATCGACCTGGTCATCAAGCCGCTGCCGACGGCGGATTGGTGGAGCCGGACCCTCGGGGTCGTGGAACGTTTGGCCGCCGCCGTCCCGGTTTATGAGCTGTCGTTCGACTTGAGCGGCCGGGTCCTCGAAGTCCTCGACGCGGTCGCCGCCGGCGGGGAGGGAATTGACTTTAAGCCCGGGAGCCGTTAAGGTAGAGATGCCGGTTGAGGAGACAGAGATGAAAAAGAAATGGATCCAGCCCGAGCTTGTCGTTTTGGTCAGGGTTCAGACCAACGAAATGGTGCTGGGAACCTGCAAATCCCAGTACGGTACCGGGCCGTCCCGCGGCAAGACCGGTTGCATGAACGTCACCGGCGATAATGCCTGCCAAGGCCACGCTAAAAGCTGAACCTCCGCGTGCACTTCGACGGCTGCTCGGCCCTCTTGATACCCGTCGTTATCTGACTTCTCAACCCTCATCCGTCCCCCATCCGATACCCGCAACGGGAAATTGACTTCCCCTTCGTCCTTCCATAGAATGGGACCAACTCGTTGAGCCAAAAGGCATGAACAGCAGTCCAAAAAGCGAGATCGGGAGCCAGCCGGGAGGACGGTCATGACGCCCAGCCTGCACCTGGAGATCCCGGGTCGGGATCCCGTCGTTTACAAGGTCGGGAACACCACGGGCATCGGCCGAGCTTCGTCCAATCAAGTCAGCCTTAAGGACGACGGCGCCGCTTCCCGCCAGCACGCCCTGATCCGCCGCCAGGGAGAGCAGGAGTACTACCTCATCGACATGGGCAGCGCCAACGGCACCCTGCTCAACTCCAAGCTGATCGTCGGACCCACGCTTCTGCGCAACAACGACCTCATCCAGGCCGGCGAGACGATCTTCCGTTTCGAGCTTCCTGGCCCGTCGCCGGAGGAAGTCAAGAAGCTCGGCGAGACGATGTGCGAGAAGACCCAGATGGCCGTCCACCTGCGGACCATGGTCGTCCTGGTCTGCGATATCCGCAACTTCACCCGCATCGGAGAGCTGCTGACGCCCGACCAGTTGGCCCGTTTCCTGGGGTCCTGGTTCCGCCAGACGCAGGAAATCATCTCCGACCTGGGCGGCGTCGTGGACAAATATATCGGCGACGCCGTGATGGCCTACTGGCCCGTCGCGGCGGGCTCGCCGGCCGCGGCGGCCGAAAACGCGGTCAACGCCGCTTGCCGGATCCAAGCCCTGGCCGGAATGACGTCTGTTCCCAACCACAAGAGCTTCCCCTTCGCGGTGGGGGTCGGCATCAACCAGGGCCTGGTTTCGACCGGCAACGTCGGAACGCAATCCCAGCGCGACATGACCATCATGGGAGACGCGGTGACCCTCGCCTTTCGGCTGGAGTCGGTCTGCAAAGTCAAACACATGCCCATCGTCGTGGGGGCCGATTTCCAGAAGGCCCTGGGCGAGAAGTTCAAGTTCCTCCCGCTCGGACACGTCAAGCTCAAGGGCAAAACGACGAGCCCCGAGGCTTTCGGGCTCCGGGTCGAGGAAGACCCCGGCCGCAAAACGGAAAAAGCTTCCTGAGTTGGCCAGGGAATAATGGATGCCGGATTGGATGCGCCGAAGGGAGGGTTGATCATGGTGCCCAAGCTTGATGCTCGGAAGCGGAGGCTCGTTCTGGCTTGCGCGGGGAGCGCCGTCCTCATAGCCTTGTCCGGAGCCGTTTTGACATCCGCCCAGACCTCCGATCCCCGGCTGGCCGCCATCCGGGCCCTCTCGGCGGACATCGAAGCCCGCATCGCCACGGCGAACAAGGAAGCCGAGGGAATGAGCCCGGGCGGGTTCTATTGCACCGAGACGTGGATCAACAGCCGGAACGGCTCCTGGCGGGCGGTCGGCAACTACTATCAGAAGATCCAATTCTGGCACACCGACGAGCCGGGCTTTGCCGCGGCGGAAGGCTTGCCGGAAAAGGCGGTTTTGGTCAAGGCCGAGGTTCACGAAGCGGCCGCCATCCGAACCTACTATCGGGATTTTCTCTTCGACGACGGCCGGCTCGTCTTCGTCTACATCAAGGAGAGGTCCGGCGACGGACCGTTTGAAGAACGCCGCTACTATTTCGACAAGGGAAAGCTCTTTCGCTTCCAGCTCGGGACGGAGGTCAAGGCGGAGGTGCCCGATGCGGCCGCGATCCTGCGCGAGGCGGAATCGCTGCAAGCCCGCTTCCTGGCCTTGTTCCGCTGACGGACCGCCGCGTCCGGATCCCGGCGCGGGCCGGGCCAAAGAGAGCCGGATCACCGCCGGCGATATTTGACGAGAAGCGAGCCTCTCGGATCGGGGATCTTGATCTCGATCCCGCTCATGATCTCGCTGCCGCTCTTAACCAACGTCAGCCCGTAGTCTTCGTAGGAGATTTCGTAGTCCGCCTCGGGATCGAGGCCGTGCGAGGCCGCGAGGATCTTCGCTTCCGCCGCCTTGTCCCTCCGAAACGCCAGAAGGATGCCGTCCCCGTGCTCCGGCCGGTTCCACTGCAACGCCGCCCAGGCGTCGTCGGACGTCGAGTATTCCGTCAACGGATAATAATCCGCGGAAAAATACGGCTGCAGGGCTTTGAACTCGGCGATGTCCTCGCGGGCCAGGTCCGTCCGGAACGTCGGCAGGAGCCCCGGGGAAACCGCATGAACGCTTAAGCCTTGAGCTTGAGCTTCACGTATAGTATGTTTAGATGTAGGGTGGTTGTCTTAATAAGAATGGAAAGAAGCAGCGGGGGAAGACTCATGAATCGACGTAAAGCCATGGAAATCATCGGCCAGACCGCGGGCGGATTATTCCTGGCCCAGTTCGTGACTCCGGCTTGCAAGCAAAGCACTACGAGCGATGAAAATCCGAACAAGACCTATACCCTGAAGCTCTACTACGAACGGCCAACAATCTATTGGTCTGTATTTCGAAGCTCTATGGAAGCTTATTTGTATACTCAAGGATCTAGCACGTTAACGGCTGGAGGTTCGATGGTGTACTTGGATGATTATCATTTTTCTCTGAACCTGAATAGTATTACACCCAATTCTTACTGTATTGATGCCACCGATGATGCTAGATTCAATATCTATGACGGAACTGAAAAAGTCGGCGATATTTTCGATATTGAGGTTGACGGTTCAGGAACAAAAACTCGTCTAAATGATATTCGAGCGCATACTCTTACGAGCAATCCTCTTTTCAGCATGTTTGGCAAGATGGCTTGCTTTGAGCTTACGAGCAACGGCCGGATCATTTCAGACGCACAATAAACGGCGGTCATCCCGGATCCGGCATCAATGCGGCACCGCCGGCGATTCTTTGACAAAGACGAGATCTAGGCTCATATTACTTTTGCAAGGGAATTATGACCAAGCGTTTTTCTCTGCTGGGCTTGATCGTTGCCCTCGTTTTCGTTTCCGCGAGCTGTGACTTGCTTGGCCTTTACGATATCCTTGGATCTTGGGAAATCAAGACCAACGGATCGTCCTCCGACAGCTTCTCCTTGACTTGCTCGGGACAAAAAAGCAGCGGGAGGATCAGCAGCGAGGCTTTATACGGTGGTGATGTCATAACCGGGACCTACACCGTCGACGGCGAGACGGTCCAATTAAACTTCGACCGTATAAAGGGTTATTATCCCTACGAGAGCGAACAGTACGACCTGGACGGTAAGTTCACATGGACCGGTTCCCTATCAGGCGATGGCACCAGGGTCACCGGAGGAAACACCTATTCGGTGAGTTGGAAAGCTACGAAGACTTGAAAGCGCGCCTGATAACGGATCCCTTCATATCTTCTCGAGTGCAACCTCGATTTTCACCGGCGAATCGGCCAAGACCTGCCAGATCCGTAACCAGGTCTTATACAGGTCCCCGATCTCGATCTTATCTGATTAAAAGCCAGCGGCTTTCGGATGTCGCTTCGGCTCCCGTAGCTGTGCGGCCCCTCACCCGCCAGTAAATGATCCCGCTTTCGCCCGCCAGCGCCCGGATCTTGATCCAATCGGGCTTCCCAGGTTGATAGAACATCTCCGCGGTCCAGTCCGCGGGCAAAGCCAAGCCGGCCGTCGAGAAATCCGCCGCACCCGAGATCTCGACTCGGAATTGCGTGAACGGCCCCCCGTCCCATGAGAAACAGATCGGCAGTACGCCGACCGGCCGCATCCCATCCCCGGGCTGAAGAAGCTCGATCGTCCCCATGACCGCCGATGCGGGGCCATGGAAAGTGCTTTCCCCCTTCGTATCGACGTCCTCAAGCCGGTAGAGATACGAACGCCCCGCGACGACATCGTAATCCGGGTAGGAATAGACCGCCCCGCTGATGGCATCGCCCCGGGCCGGGATCAGCACGGATGTGATCCGCTCGTACGGTTGATCAGTCCCCTCCGCGCGCCACAGATGGAAACCGGCGTTGTCCGGTTCCATCGCCGTCTGCCAGGTCAGATAGATCGCATCGCGC
>JAQULS010000218.1 GCA_028749235.1 Acidobacteriota bacterium
GCTGGGTCGCCGTCGCAACCGCGATGTCGCCCGGCTTGAGGCTGTCGATGAGGGCGATGGCCATCTTGTATGGGTTCTCGCGGCCCGTGCGCCCCGGCGCGTTGAGGAGCGTCCGGACGCGGCCGGCGCAGACGGCCCGCGGGTCAAGCGGCCGGATGAGGGCATGGGGGCTCGCGGCGCATTTGCGGAAGCCCATTTCGTCGAGGATATCGGAGAGGGCGCCCGAATAGAAGTCCCTCTCCATGAATTGAAACAGATCCAGATCGCTGGCGAATTTCATGGCTTGACTCCGTTTTTCACTGGTCTGGCGCCTCGGCGCTCCCGCGTCAGACGTTCAGATGAATCGTCTCGGGTTTCCCCGACGCGAGCGACTTGTGCACGGCTTCCAGGACGGCCGTGCTGCGGACGCCGTCGCGGACGGTGATGTGGGGCTCCGTGTCGTGCTCGATCGCGTAGACGAACGACCGGACCGCCGCCGGGAAGGCGCCCTGCCATTCCTCGAAGACCTTGTAGTTGAGGAAGGTCCTCGGGCAGTCGAACTTCTCCGGGAGGATGGCGTCGATCGCTTCGGCCTTGCGGTCGAGATGCAGGATCCCGGCGCTGCCGATGAGCTCCATGAAGGAATCGGGCATATAGGGGCTTGAATTCGGATAGATCCAGACGGCTTCGTAGGTGGCGTGCTTGCCGCCCTCGTAAGTCACCAGCGACTGGATGCCGTCGTAGGTGTCGAAGCCTTTTTCGACCAGGACCTTCTTGGTGCCGCGGGCGTAGGCCTCGACCGGGTCGGCATCGAACCACCAGGTCATGAGGTCGATGTCGTGGCAGGACAGGAACCAGGCCGGCGTCGTCCGGGCCGACCAGGACTTGATCATCTGCGTCGGGACCGAGATGGGGTTGTTCTTGCGGGCGAAGCCGATGAGCGGCTCCCCGATCTTGCCGGTCTCGATCATCTCGCGGACCTTGTGATACGGCGAAAGGAAGCGGTGGTTGAAGTCCACCTGGAGCTTCTTGCCGGTTTTCTTGACGACGCGGGCCATCTCCTCGGCGTCGGCCTGCGACGTCGCCAGCGGCTTTTCGACGTAGACGTGACAGCCGGCCAGCAGGGCGTCGATCACGGGCTCGCGGTGGAAATTGTCCGGCGTCGCCACGGCCACGGCGTCGAGCTTTTCCTTGTCCAGCATGTCCTTGTGGTTCGCGTAGAGGGCCGTGACTCCGAATTCCTTGCCGCTCGCTTCGAGCCGCTCCCGGGCCGGGTCGCAGAGGGCGCGGATCTCCACGTTGGGAATATTCTTGAGGACGCGGGCGACGGAGTTGCCCATGATCCCCGCTCCGATGATGCCGAACTTGTGGGTCATTGTGTGCTCCTTCTGCGATCGTTCCCCGGTCAGGGGAGGAAGATGCCTTTAAGGCCCTCTTTTTTCTCCAGGGCCGAGAAAATTTCCTGCCACTTGTCCAGCCCGCCGGTGTGCGAGATGAGAGGCCGGACATCGATCTGCCGGGTGTGAATCAGGTGAATGGCCCGATCCCAGGAAGTGAAGGACGTGGACATATTGAAAACGAAGTCGATCGCCTTGGACATCGCCGCATCGTATGGGAAAGCGATCCCGGCGCGTCCCGTAAGGCCGATGGCCGCCACCCGGCCCATCTTGCGGACCAGCCGGACGGCGAGGCCTATGCCGCCTTCGGAGCCGCTCGCTTCGACCACCAGGTCGGCGCCGCTCCCGTCCGTGAACTTCGCGGCCGCGGCCGGGACGTCGTCGCTTTGGACGTTCCAGACGGCGTCGATGGCGGCGATTTTGCGGGCCGTGGGTAGGCGCAGAGCCTCGTCGGCGTTCGTTCCGGCGACGGCGACCCGGGCCGCGCCGGCCGATTTAGCCGCCATGGCCGCCATGAGGCCGATCGGCCCCGGGCCGATGACGACGACGGAGTCCGCCGGCTCGACCCGGCCGCGCTCAAGCACGTCGTGAACGACGTTGGCCGCCGGCTCGACGAACGCGGCTTCCTCGAAGGTCATGCCTTCGGGAATGCGGTGGAGGAGGGCCGGCTCGGGGAAGCGCATCCATTTCGCGAAGCAGCCGTCGATGCCCCAGCCGGGCGACCTCTTGGACGCGCAAAGCTGACGGTTCCCGGTCCGGCAGAGCCGGCATTGGCCGCAGGCCAGGGTATGCGGCTCGCCCACGACACGGTCGCCGACGGACCAATCCCGGACGTCCCGGCCCTTGGCGGCGATGACTCCCGCGAATTCGTGGCCGAGGATGACCGGCGGCCAGTAAGGGAATTCATCATGAAGGATGTGAAGGTCCGTGCCGCAGATGCCGGCCGCCTTGACCTCGATGAGGACGTCGCCGTTTCCGATTGTGGGGACCGGGACCTCTTTGAGTTCGACGAAGCCTTTACCCTTGGCCGTCTTGACGAGTGCGGTCATTGATACTTCAGGAGACATGTTCGAGTCCGCTCCATTTTTCGATGAATCGGAGAAGGGCGGAGGCCGCTTTGCGGATATCGCCGACCGCCACCTGTTCGTCCTTGCCGTGCGCCGTCCCGATGGAGCCGACGCCGAAGACGACGGCCGGAATGCCCAGGCCCTCCGTGTATCGCCAGACATCGCAAGAGGCGTTCATGAACGCCGGCCGGGCCGGGATCTCCGCCGCGCGGCAGGCCGCAAGCAGGGTTTGAGTCAGAGGATGAGTCTCGGGAAGGCTGGACGGATCGCTCCGCAGCATCGTGAACCGTATCTCGGCCCGGGAAGAATGGACCGCCTCGGCCAGCTTGGCTTGGATGTCCCGCCTATGGAACGGCGGCAGGAAACCGAACACGCCCTTGAGAACGGCCTCGGCCGGGGCGGCGGCCGGCCAGTTGCCCGCATGGAGCATGCCGAACGTGCAGGGCGCCGGGTCGGGATGGCAGGCGATTTGGGGCACCGCTTCGCGGGACGCGGCCAGCGTTTCCACCCGGACCCTCTCGATGGACCGCATGACCTCGACGGCCTCCTTCAGGGCGCTCACGGTGGTGCCGGGACTGCCACTGTGTCCGGCCACACCCGATGTCTTCACATCGAACCAGACGGCCCCCCGAATGAGATGGACGACGTCGAGGTCGGTCGGCTCGAGAATGACGGCGCCGTCGGCGGCCAGGCCCTGCCTTTGGACCAAAAGAGTCCCGTTGCCGCCGCATTCCTCCTCGACGACGAAATCCACGGTCAGGTCGCCCCCCGGCCGCAGGCCCAGATCGGCCAGGGATTTGAGGACGAGCCACATCAAGGCGGCCTGGCCCTTGGCGTCGCAGGCCCCGCGGCCGAAAACCGACTCGCCTCCGATCCTCGCCTTAAACGGCTCGGACTGCCCGGGCGTCGCGGGAGCGACGTCCAGGTGGGTATTGAAAGCCAGGCTCCGGCCCGCGCGGCAGCCCTTGATGCGCGCCCTCAGATTGGCCTCGCCCGTGTAGTGGAAATCGTCGAGCGGAAAGGAGTAATCGGGATCGTCCCGGAGGGAATCGGGGATGAGAACGAGCTCGGCCGAATCGACCAGGGGTTCGAGCCGCGGCTTGAGGAACCTGGCCGGGGCTTTTTCGTTGCCACGCGTGGAGGGGATGGCTATGAGCCCGCTCAGGATTTCAAGCGTCTCTTCGACGTTGTTTTCGATGGCTTGGAGAAACCGATCGCCCGACATGGCCTGATTCTAACACGCCGTACCGTCCGTAACCAGGGTTGCTGCGGGGCTATAAAAACGGTCATCTCCCATCTCCGGGGGACGGTTAGGCGGCACGGTATCACCGTTCGGGGGAACGGAGCCATATGCCGTGGCCAGATTGAGATATACACCTAGTCCGGGGGGATCAAAAACGGCATGTGGTCGGCCAACGGCGAAACCGCGCGGGTTTAGCC
>JAQULS010000219.1 GCA_028749235.1 Acidobacteriota bacterium
CACCTCGTAGGCCGTCGTGCCGATGCGGGAGCCGATCTCGGCCGCCGTGATCGCGTGCCGGCCGTCGCGCCCGATCAGAGTCACGATGTCGCCGACCCGGCAGGGCGCGTCGGTGACGTCGACGATGATCATGTCCATCGAGATCCGGCCGCGAACCCGGGCCCGCCGGCCGTTGACCAGGACTTCGCCCGCGCCGGACAGGCCGCGGTCGTAGCCGTGCCAATAGCCTATGGGGACGATGGCCAGCCGGGAATTCCGGTCCAGCCGTTCGGTCATGTCGTAGCCGACGAAGGCGCCTTTGCGGGCGGGCTTGATCTCGGAGACGATGCTGCGCCAGGAGAGCACGGGTTTGAAGCGCATCGTCCCTCCAAAGCGCATCTCCAGCTCCTTGGAGGGCCAGAGGCCGTAAAGGGAGGCGCCCGAGCGGACCGCATCGAGGTGATAGCGGCGGTCGAGGAGAGCCGCGCCGCTGGCGGCGCAGTGGGCGGTGATGCGGGCCGGCCGGCCGGGGGCCTTCTTCAGGAAGGCCAGCGCCTTTTGGAACTCCTCGAACTGGGCCCGGGCCGAGCCGGGATACCCGGGATCCTTGGCGGCCATGAAATGGGTGTAAACGCCGGCCAGCTTGGGCTCCAGCCCGCCCTTGCGGATGCGGGCCCAGAGCTTGGCCATATCCGCCGGATAGAAGCCCTGCCGGTGCATGCCCGTGTCGATTTTTAAGTGATAGGACGGCCGTGGGCCGGCCTTGGCCAGGGCCGCGAGCGCGTCCCATCCCGATACGGTCAAGTGGAGATCATGCTCGGCGGCCGAGGGGAGAAGATGGGGCAGGGTCGGGCCAAGGACCAGGACGGGCTTGGTGATGCCGGCCTCGCGCAGGCGGCTGCCTTCGACGACGCTGTCGACGCAGAAGCCGTCCAAGCCGAGTCTCTCGCCCATCGACGCCATCTGAACGAGGCCGTGGCCCATGGCGTTCGACTTGCAGACCAGCCACAACCCCGTCCGCGGCTTGAGCAGGGCCCGGCAGGCGCGGATGTTGTGGCGGAAGGCGGCGGGATCGATTTCGACCCAGGTTTTGTAGCGGATGTCGGCTAGGGTCATGGAGTCATCCGGATGTGGATTCGCCGGGCATTATACCACGGCCGCGCCTCTCCCGGCTTGAAAACGATTCGCCGCCGGGAGTAGATTGGATCCATGAACAAGCCAACAAAAGCGATCCCGATCCTCATCCTGGCAGTCCTGGCGGCGGCCCTTTTGGCCTCCGCCGCCGGCCCCGCGGACGGCGAGTGCTACACCGTGCTCGTCGGGAAGAAAGCCAGCAGCGACGGTTCGGTCATGCTCGCTCACAACGAGGACGACCGCGGAGACATCCTGGTCAACCTGAGGAAGATCCCGGGCCGCGACTACGGCTCGCCGCAGCGGGTGGACCTCGGTAAGGGGGCGTTCTTCAGCACCGACGGCCGGACGAACGGCTTTCTTTGGCTCGAGGCCACGACCCAGGAGTTCGCCGACGGCTTCATCAACGAACACGGGGTCGTCATCGTCTCGGACAGCTGTCCCTCGCGGATCACGGGAGGCGAGCTCACGGACGGCGGCATCGGCTATATGCTGCGCCGGCTCCTGGCCGAGAAGGCGACTTCGGCCCGGGAGGCCGTGCGGATAGCCGGCGGGCTGATCGAAGCCTTCGGCTACCGCGCTTCCGGCCGGACCTACTCGATCGCCGACAAGAAGGAAGCCTGGATGCTGGCCGTCCTGAACGGGCGCCATTGGTGCGCCCAGAGGGTCCCCGACGATGAGATCGCCATCATCCCCAATCACTTCACCATCCGGAAGGTCCGCTTGGACGATCCGGACCATTTCATGAGCAGCCCCGGTCTCATCGAATACGCCGCGAAAAACGGCTGGTACGACAAAGCCAAGGACGGCCCGTTCGATTTCAAGAAGGCCTTTGAGAGGCCCGCGGCCGCGGATCTCACCCGGGACGGGAACACCCTGCGGCATTGGCGCGGTTTGAACCTTCTGACCGGGACCGCTTGGGAGATAGGCCCCGACTACCCGTTCTCGGCCAAGCCCGGCCAAAAAAACACGCCGGAAGCCCGTAGGGCCGTCCTCCGCGACCATTACGAGGGAACCGCCTACGACGCCACGGACGGTTACAAGACGGGCAGCCCGAACAAGACGAAATACCGGACGATCTGCACGGCCTCGACGATCCATTCCCTGATCGTCTCGCTGGATGACAAGCGGCCCGAGCCTCTCGAGGTCCGCATCTGGCTGGCCCTGGGCAAGCCGGATACGACCATCTATCTACCTCTCTATTACGGCGCCGAGAAATGGCCGGCGGCCGCCGGAACGGGAGCGCTGGGTCACGACTACGCGCTTTTCTACAAGCAGCATTTCGAGGACGCCCCGCTCAAGGCGGCCAAGGACGGCCTGCTCCGGACCAAGGTCCTGGCCCTGGAAAACGCCGCCGAGGCCGACTACGGCCCGATGCGCGAGACGCTGCAAAGAGGACTCGGCCCCGCGGAGAAGGAATTCCTGGCCGGCCGGGCGAAGTTCGAGAAGGAGTTCGCCGCCCTTTACGTCAAGGACCGGAAAGCGGCCATGTCCATGCTGGATAACTATATCGCCTGGGTCTTCGTCATGGCGGAGGGCCTTACCGAGAAGCTCCTGGGAAAGCCTCAGGGGGTCTGATTCGAGGTTCATCTCCCAATTCCGGGGAAACCCTACAAATACCCCTGGCTTCAGCCCGGGGTATCAAACGGGTTTATTTAACGGCCCTGGGCCAGGAGCGTCCAGACCCGGACGGCTAGCTCGGTCGTGGACGCCAGGTAGTCGAAGTTCACCGTCTCGGCCGTGTCGCCGGGCCGGTGGATGTAGGGCGTCGTGTCGTTGTGGTGGTATTCCTCGGTCAGCCCGACGGCCTTGAAGCCCAGGCGGCGGAAGGCGGAATGGTCGGAGCCTCTCTCCTGGGTTGTTAAAAGAGGGATGGGCGGCTTCATTCCGGAAGCGACTTGGGTATAGATCTCCAGCGCGCCCTCGTACGGGAGCTCGAGCTCCACTGCCCGATCGCCGTCCTTGTCCCAACCCATCTGGTCTACGGTGTGGACGGAATGGATCTTGGCGCCCTCGTCCTTGAGCTTCTGGGCGAAGGCGCGGCTTCCCCGCATGCCTCGCTCCTCCTCGTCGAAGAGAACGAAGATGATCCGCCGGGCCGGAGACGCGAGGCGCGACAGGCGCGCCGCCGCCGCCGTGACGAGGGCCGTTCCGGTGGCGTTGTCGTTGGCCCCGGGGGCGTTGCGGACGGAATCGTAGTGGGCTCCGAGGATGATCGTTTCCGCGGCCGGATCGCCGGGGCCGACGGCGGCGAATATGTTCTGCCCCTCGGCGCTGTAGTCCTGCGTCCGGACGTCCAGGCCCAGCTTCTTCCAGGCTTCGATCAAGTAAGCGCGGGCTTCCTTCCTGTCATCGACGGTGAAGCGGGCCGCGATCTTGAGGCCCGGCCGGATTTCGATTTGCCCGGCCAGCTTGGCCACGACGTCCCTCTGCAGCGCCCCGATGTCGATCGCGGGCGGCTGGAGCGCGGCCGGACGGCGGGGCCCGCAGGCGGCCATGAGCAAAACAAAAAACGCGCCGAGAATAACGGACCGGCCCGGCGCAGCAATCATGCCGGGACAAGCACGCTTGTTCCTGGGCGCGGCGCATCTCATGCGGTCCACTCTACAAACCGTGCGGCGGGATTGTCCAACGACGTCAGGCGGATGGAGCCCGGAAAACGACCCGGAACTCCGTGCCCCCGTCGCGGACGAGCTCGACGCGGCCGAGGATTTGACCGGCCAGGGAGTTCAGGATGACCATGCCCGGGGATTCCG
>JAQULS010000220.1 GCA_028749235.1 Acidobacteriota bacterium
GTATTATCCCCCCTGCCCCCCTTCAAGAAGGGGGGATTCGACGGCGGCATGCCAAAGCCGCCCACGGTTTTTATTATTGGTATTATCCCCCCTGCCCCCCTTCAAGAAGGGGGGATTCGACGGCGGCATGCCAAAGCCGCCCACGGTTTTTATTATTGGTATTATCCCCCCTGCCCCCCTTCAAGAAGGGGGGATTCGACGGCGGCTTTGGAAAGGAGTGGTGGGCGATAGAGGATTCGAACCTCCGACTCCTACCGTGTGAAGGTAGTACTCTAACCACTGAGTTAATCGCCCTCAGAGGGGGTATTTGTAGCGGAATCTGCGGGGAAAGTCAATTTGGCGGCGGTCGCGGCCGCAAGAGCCAATCTCTTTCCCGTCCGGGGATTCCCGAGCCGTTTTTTCGTTCTCGGCCTTGCATAAAACAGGAAATGACTTATGTTATAATCGCATCATCGAAGAGGAGGGGAGCGTGTATTCGTTCTCCCATTCGGACGAGGCCGCGGTTTTGAGCCCGGTCAAAGCCGGCTCGGGACCGGATCTCGAGAAGGATGATGTCCCAAAAAGGAGGACAAAATGAAGCGCGGAGCGATCGTCTGTGTTCTCGGCCTTTTCCTGGTCGTCCTGTCGACGGGATTGTATGCCCATCAGCCGGGCGTCATCGAGAACGGGTACCAGCTTCGGGATGCCTGGGAAGCCTACCAGAGATATATGAACGCGGACGCCACCCACCGTCCGAGCATGGAAACGAGCCTCCAAGCGGGCACGTTCATGGGCTACGTGGTCGCGGTTTATGATTCGATGCGGGAACGGGGGGCCGATGTCCCCAATAATCTTCCCTACAATGAAGTCTTCAAGATGGTGGGGAGATTCATCGATGATCGTCCCGATGAATTGAACCGCCGCGCCTTTCAAATCGTGAGAACGGCGCTCGCGGAATTCGCGCGGCGAAGATAAAGCCGCGGCCGCGCGCGCCGGGAGCCGTCCGGCTCCTGTTAGGACTGGAATCCTCTAATAGTCCCAGTTGAAGGTCGTACTCCGGCCGCCCGTTGTTTTTTGCTTGACCGGAATTCGGGTTCGGCTAGAATGATCGGGTATGGAAACGTCATGCTGACCCTCTGGCTCGCGGCCGGCTGCTGGCTGGGCCTTGTCCGGGGCGTCGTGGATCGCATCCCGCCCGCCCTTCTCCATCCCCCCGCGGCCGCGGCCTCGGTCGGGGCCGCCTCCACGAACGGCGGCTCCGCCGTCTCGCCGGCTTCCTTCCTCGATTTTCCCGACGAGGAGCTGTTCAAGATCGTCGAAACCGATCAGGCCGCGCTCGGCCCGATGTCCATCGGCGCCCCCGGCGGCGGCATCCTGATCAATCCCGTGAGCCTGCCCGTCGAACCGGGCTGGACCCTCATCGACCCCAACGGCGCCTATACCACATCCGAGACGATCGAATTCATCCGGGCCGCCGTCGGCACCGTCCATGAGATCTTTCCCGACACGCCCGCGATCAGCATCGGCGACATCAGCTTCCAGACGGGCGGCCGAATGAAGCGGCATATCACCCATCAGTCCGGCCGCGACGTCGACTTCGGCCTCTACTACAAAAGCGGCGCCTCGGCCTGGTATGTCCCCGGTACGGCGGCCAACCTGGACCTGCCCCGCAACTGGGTGCTCCTCCGCGCCCTTCTCCTGCGCACGGACATCGAGACGATTCTGCTCGACACCCGGATTCAGCGCCTGCTCTACGCCCACGCCCTCCGGATCGGCGAGGACAAGGACTGGCTCGACCGGGTCTTCCAATTCGCCAAGGGCTCGTCCAAAGCGCTCGTCGTCCATGTCTCCGGGCACCGGACGCACTACCATGTCCGGTTCTACAACCGCGTCGCCCAGGAGCTCGGCCGCCGCGTCTACCCCTATTTGATCCAGAGCAACCGGATCAAGCCGCCCGTTTACACGGTGCCTCATTACGTCCGCAACGGCGAGACGCTCGGGCACATCGCGCGCCGCTACGGCACGAGCATACGGGCCATCCAGCAGCAGAACGGCCTGTCCGGCACGCTCATCCGGGCCGGTCGCTCACTGCGCATCCCGCTGCTCGGCGTCCGGGCCCCCGCCATCGCTCCCGTCGTCGTCCCGGCCCGGCCCTTCCCGCCGACGACACCCGAAAGCCTGGCCGGCACCGACTGGCCCGCTCCCGCGGAGACCGGAGGCGAAGCGGTCAAGCTATCTTAAATCCGCGCTTTCAATTGACTTCCCGGGCGGTATCCCTTTATATTTAAACCAATGGCCATCCGACGCTGTCCCTACTGCAAGGCGATCATCGACGAATCGCAGAAATACTGCAACAATTGCGGCACCCAGCTTCTTTTCCCGGTGGACGAGCAGGACGAGGAGCCCATCAAGGGCGAGAAGATCATTGATGAAGATTTCAAGGATGTCGCCGAAGAAGACGACTCCGAGGACGACGATCGCCTGATGACCAAAGATGAAGCCGATCTCCAGGAGATCGACCTGGAGGAAGTCCTGGAGGGCAGCGGGAGTTTCCCCGGCGAGAGCAAGCCGAAGAGCCGCGCCGCCCGGCCTTCCCTTTCCGAGACGCTCCCGCCGCCGGCTCCCGCGGACGAGCCGCCGGCGAAGCCCGCCCGGCGAGCCGCGGCGCGGACCACCCCGCGGGCCGCCAAGAAATCCGCCCCGGCCAAGGCCAAGCTGGACACCAAGGAAGAGATCGCCAAGCTCATCGCCGTGTTGGAAGAAAAAGAGCGCCTGACGAACGGCGCCGTGTCCGAGGCCATGACGCCCGAGCCGCCGGCCGTTCCCGAGGCCGACCGGAAGCCGGGCCTCGGCGCCGCCTGGGAGGATCTTCTGCGGAAACCGCCCTCCGTCGACCTCGATGCCGCGGAGATCGAGATCCCGCGGATTCCCGACACGTCGCCCGAGGACGACGGCCGCGGAATCGGGCCAAGCCTCGACAAGCCGTTCCAGGACGTCGAGGATGAGGACCGGAGCGATGATCGCATCTTCGCGCCGCCTTCCAGCCTGGCTCCGGGCGACACGATGGACTTTCAAAGCGAGGTCCTGGCCCGGACGCCTCTCGAAGTGCCGGCGCCTCTCTCCGAGCCGGACTCCGAGCCGACCCGGATGGGCATCCCCGAGCGGATTACGCGGGAAGAGATTTTCGAGGACCGGGACGAACATGAGACTCCGCCCGAGTCGGTTTTCGACGACCTGCGCTTCAAACCCGCCCCGGCCACTCCGGCCACGGCGGAGCTTCTGGACGAGGAGCCGGAGCCCCGCCGCCGGCTCGGTTTCTTCCGCAAAACAGCGGCCCTGTTCTTCGACGCGGTCTTCATCGGCGGAGTCTGGGCCTTGACGCTGTGGCTGGCGGCCAAGCTGATGGGCGTCGCCCTGCCCGACTTGCTCGAAGCCTCGCCGGTCGCGGCGGGCATCCTTCTGGCCGCCCTGTTGGGCAGCTACTTCTTTTTGTTCTTGTTCTTCCTGGGCGAAACGCTGGGGGACCGCATGGCCTCCCGCAAGTCCTGATTCAGCCGCTCCCCGCCGAAGGCGAATTCCGTTCCCAGAAATTTCCGCCGCGCCAGCGGATTCGCGGCCACTTTTTCCGGTACGTCCTCGACCAGGATCTCGCCCTGGTCGATGATCAGGGCCCGGTCCGCGATCTTGAAGGTGTCCCGGACGTTGTGGTCCGAGATGAGGATGCCGATGCCCCGGTCCTTGAGCCGGAGGAGGATGCGCTGGATCTCGAGGATGGTGATCGGGTCGATGCCGGTGAAAGGCTCGTCCAGGAGGACGTACTTCGGCCGCAGGGTCAGGGCCCG
>JAQULS010000089.1 GCA_028749235.1 Acidobacteriota bacterium
CCCGTTTCCCTGACGGTGGGAGACAAAAAAAAGGGGACGCTCTTTCGAGCGTCCCCTTTTGCTTGGGCGAGACTCGCGGCGGACGATCCGCCGGTGGGGGGGGTTATTCGAAGTATTCGGGGACCAAGCCTAGGGTCTCGGCTCCCGAACCCTTGCAGACGTCGATAAGCTCGACGACTTTGGAGAAGGGGCACTTGGCGCTGGCCTTCAGGAAAATGGTCTTGTCGGCGCGGGTCGAATACAGCCGACGGAGCTCCTCCCCGGCCAACTTCATATCGACGAAATGGTCCTTGTTGATGTCGACGGTCAAGTCATTGAAAAGGGTAACGACGATCAATCCGACGGGCTGGCCGCCGGACGTGTCGGAAGCGGTTTCGGGCAGCTTGACATCGATGCCCTTCTGGACGAGCGGAGTGATGACCATGAAAATGATCAGCAGCACCAACAGGACGTCGCACAGCGGAACGACATTGGGTTCGGCTTTGGCCATGAGGCGATTCCTCCTTTGATAGTCCTTATCAACAGAAAACTAAGGAAGGACTATTTTAGAGCAATCCCCGAGCCCAGTCAAATTGAAATTTCGCCGGGCCGCTAAACCGACAGCAGGCGGCCGATCGTCTCGGGCCAGGAAAGCGCGGCGATGGCACGTTGTCCGGCCCGGCCCATGCGTTCGGCCAAGGCGGCGTCTCCGGCCCAGGCGTCGAGCCTGCCGGCCATGGCGCCGGGATCGGCGGGGACGATGTAGCCCGATTCCCCGTCGCGGACCTGTTCGGCCGGACCGCCGCTGTCGGCGGCCGTCAGGACGGCTTTCGCCGAAGCGAAGGCTTCCCCGGTCACGAAGCCGTAGTCCTCGTGGAAGGGCGCGAAGAAGACCGCGCGGCAGCGGGCGTAATGATCGATCAGGCCGGCTTCGTCGAGAGCCCCGGCCAGCGTGATCCGGCCCTCCAGCCCCCGCTCCCGGATGAGCCCGGCCAGGCGGTCGCGTTCGGGGCCTTCGCCGGCGATAACGGCCCGCAGGCCGCGTTCCTTCATCCGGGCGAAGGCTTCCACCAGCAGATGCAGCCGCTTCAGTTCCGTCAGCCGGGAGACGGCGAAGATAAAGTCTCCGTAAGCGTCCGTGCGGTAGGGCCGCTGCGGCGGCGGGGGATAGAGGACTTCGGACGGGATGCGCCCCCAGCGCTCGAGCCGGCGGCCGACCTCGCCCGAGATCGTGAAGACCTTGCGGACGCCGTGCTTCAGGAGATGCCCGTCGATCCGATGGATGAGGGAGCGCCGGACGCTCTCCTTGATCCGGCCCTTCCAGGACAGGCGGGCTTTCAAGTCATCCCAGAGATCGTAGTATTCGCGCATCCGGTGGTTGAGCCAGCAGACATGCGCGGGATGCTTGACGGCATAGCTGGGGAAACGCAGCGAGATGACCCGGTCGATGGGCCGCCCCAAGCCGTCCAGCCCGACGTCGGTCAGCCGGGTGGCCCAGTAGGCTCCGAGCTGGCGGCCAAACCGATTCTGCGGCGTGAGCATCAGGTCGGCCTCGTGGCCGAGTTCGCGCAGGGCCCGGACCGTCCCGCGGGCGATCGCCAGATGCCCCCCCTCAACGAACGCGACGTCCGATGTGACGACCAGGACGCGTTGTCTGTCCACGGCCTTCAGCGCAGGGTTTCGTAGGCTTTTTTATCGTTGTTGGTCTTGAAGACGATCAGGGCGGGGCCTTTGCCCGAGGAACTGCCGTAGCTGTAGTCGACATCGATCACGGCGTTGCCGAGGAGCGCGCCTATCTCGGCCCCGGCCCCGATTCGATCGCTGATCTCCACGACCACGACCTTGTTGACCTTGACCTTGTAGCCGAGCGTACGCAGGGCCGTTTCGGCCTTCTTGTTATCCGAGGTGAGCAGCCGGAAGTGCCCCTCGTGATCGTGAGCGAAGACGCTGATGGCACGGAGGTTGACGCCGGCGTTGGCCAGCGTCCCCAGAACGCGGCCCAGAATGCCCGGATCGTTGGGGGTGATGATGTGAAGCTCGGTGTCCATACTGACGTTGTGCACGTTCCGTTCTCCTGAGGGTGGGATTATACCAAAACGGGGGGCCTATGCAAAAAGGTCCCGCCCGGGCCGGACCGGGAAAGGCCTGGCCCGGCCGCGCCGAAATCCGTATAATGGCTTGGGAGATAAGCATGCCGTCCGCCGTCGTCCGCCTGGCCATCATCGACAACTCCATCGATTCCGGGGTTTACAAACCCGTCGAGCATTGGGCGGGATTCCTCCCGATCTCGGGGCGGGCTTTCCGGGCTCCCGACGGCCGCCTGCCGGACGGGCCGTCGGAATACAGTCATTATATTTTGACCGGATCCGAGGCGTCGATCCTCGACCGCCCGCCTTGGGTTGAAGCCGAGGCCGGGTTCGTTCGGGAAGCATTCGCGGCCGGCGCTTCGATCCTCGGCAGCTGCTACGGCCACCAGCTTCTGGCTTACGCCCTGTTCGGATCCGGCTGCGTCGGGCGAGGCCCTCGGCCCGAGGTGGGCTGGCTTCCGATCGAGATCCTGGCCTCCAACGGCCTTCTCGGCCCAGCGGGAACCGCCTATGCTTTTTCCCATCACCGCGACGAGGTCCTTGACCTGCCGTCCGCCTGCTCCATCCTGGCCCGATCCGAAGGCTGCGAGGTCCAGGCTTTCGGAGTCCCCGGGCGGAATGTCTGGGGGATCCAGATGCATCCCGAGATCGATATTCCGACCGGCCGGGCTTTCTTGGCGGATTTGGCGGCCCGCGGCGCCGAAAGCCGCGAGCTCGACCTGGCCGCGCTGGACCGGCCCGCCCGCGACTCCGGTTTGATTTCGAAGATTGTCAATCATTTCATTGCTTTTTCCTCTTGACATCGATCCGAAATTGGGTATTGTATAGACAATGGTATGTAGGGTTTATCTCGTTAAACATCTGTTTTGAGCAAGGAGGCTCTGATGAGAGGAAGAAAACTAGTCCTTTTCGTCGCCGTCATGATGGTCTTTTCCGTGCTGTCGGCATCGGCCCAAACGCACAAATTGCATCGAATCGGCGTTAATACCTTCGCCCAGGTCAAGGGGAAGATCCCCACGGCCGAGGTTATGAAGACGATCGCCGAACGGTACGCCGGCGACCTGAAGTACGGTTTCGATCAGGTCAACATGGCTGATCTTTACCTCCCATTCATGGACCAGCTCCGCACGGCGGCCTTTACCGAGAAGGCCATCCCGGTCGGCGATGTCTTCCCCTGGATGCTGTTCCGCGTCCGCAACAAGGTCAAGGTTTGGGAGGATGTCCAGTGGGCCGGCAAGGCGCCCTTGGATGTCTTCTCCTTCCACGTTCTGAAGAACGAGAGGGACTACGAGTTCGTCATTCCCAAGCCCTGCGGGAACGTGGCCCTCTATAGAGTGACCGAAAGGAAGATCATCCCGCCGGCCATCTGCGGTCTCGTCGTCGGCCCGGCCAAGGTCAACCTCAACGAGCCGGTCAACGTCGACATGACCAACACCAAGAACGCCGTCAGGATGGACGTCGAGGTCTTCAACGCCCAG
This sequence comes from Acidobacteriota bacterium, assembly GCA_028749235.1. Classification (GTDB taxonomy): domain Bacteria; phylum Acidobacteriota; class Aminicenantia; order Aminicenantales; family UBA4085; genus UBA4085. Next base: position 3,545 of record JAQULS010000089.1, read on the forward strand.
GGCGCCAAGGTTCAGGCCTACACCTTCCCCGCCGGCGTCACCAAGTGGCAGACCAAGTTCGACAAGCCGGGCGAGTACCTGTTCAAGGCCAAGGCGGTCAACGTCAACGGCCTGATCTCCGATAACATGTGCCAGACCAAGATCATGGTCAACGCTCCTCCGGTCTGCAAGCTGTGGACGTCCTGCCTGCCTTGCGAGGACTACGTCGGCAAGCCGATCACCTTCGACGCTTCGGGCTCCACCGATCCCGACGGCCAGGTGGTCAAGGCGGTCTTCGAGATCACCGATGAGAACGGCAAGGTCATCGACTCGTTCACCAAGACCGACAAGCCCCTGACTTGGGAAAAGACGTTCTACCAGCCCGGCAAGTACGGCATCAACGTCGTCGTCTTTGATGATATGGGGGCCGCCTCCTCCAACTCCGATCCCTGCCGGATCGCCTTCGAAGTGACCCAGAAGAAGTTCTTCATCCTCGCCGAAGCCGGCGGCGGCTTGGCTCGCGGCACGTATACCGGATTCTTCTTCGGCCGCGTCGGCCTGCTGTGGAACCTGGCTCCCAACGCCCTCGACCTGATCCTCCGGGCGGGCGGCGCGTTCTTCGCCCAGGGCGAGCCCTGGAAGCCCTTCCTGATGGCGGATGCCCTCATCAACCTGCACCTCGGCCAGGCCGCTTACATCGACGCGGGCCTCGGCTATACGACCAAGGAACAGACCAACCGGTTGAGCGGCTTCGACCTGATCGGCGCGCTGGGCGTGAACATCTTCAACAACTTCAGTTCGGCCGGCTCGATCTTCGCCGAGGCGCGGGTCCCGGTCATCACCGCGGACCGCACCGTCGACGAGCACTACAAGCTGCTGCTGGGCTTCCGGTATATCTTCTGATTCCGGATCCCTTAAGACGTCAAGCCAAGGCCGGCTCCCGAAAGGGAGCCGGCCTTTTTTTTCTCCCGTTTTCCGGGAGCCGGGAATTGCCTCGGCCGGGGGGAACGGATAGAATGAATCCATGATCATCGCCTTGATCGGCGCCGACGGACAGCTGGGAACGGACCTACGCACGCTCATCCCGACGGAATCGCTGCGTCCCCTTTATTACCCCGAATTCGACGTCACCAAGGCGGACGATGCGGCGGCCAAGCTGCGCGGGCTGCGGCCCGATGTCGTCATCAACACCGCGGCCTTCCACCGGGTCGACGAGTGCGAGGATCGGATCGAGGACGCTTTCCGGGTCAATGCTTTCGCGGTTCGCGATTTGGCCCGGGCCTGCCGGGCCATGGGAGCCGTCCTGGTCCATTTCAGCACCGACTTCGTTTTCGACGGCCGAGGCTCCCGGCCCTACAGGGAAGACGACCGGCCGGGCCCCTTGAGCGCGTACGCCGCATCCAAGCTGGCCGGAGAGCATCTTTTGGCGGCGGAATGGGAGCGTCATTTCATCGTCCGGACGTGCGGCCTTTTCGGCCGCGCCGGATGCCTGGAGAAAGGGCGCAACTTCGTCGAAACCATGCTCTGGTTGGCGGAGTCCAAACGGCCGATCCGAGTCGTCGACGATCAGATCGTGGCACCCACCTCGACCCTCGAGCTGGCGCGCAACGTCCTGGCCTTGATTGGAACGGAGGCCTTCGGCCTCTACCATCTGACCAGCCGGGGCGGATGCTCCTGGTTCGAGTTCGCGCGGGGCATCTTCGAGCTGGCCGAGACGGAAGCGAATCTCATCCCGGTCGGTTCGGCCGAGTACGGCGCCAAGGCCCGCCGCCCGGCCTACTCGCTTTTGGATGACGGCAAGGCCCGCCGCCTGGGGCTGCTGGGTTGTTCCGATTGGAAGACCGCGCTGGCGGGCTATTTGGAGGAGAATCGCCGGGAACCGGCTCTCTGAAAGACGATCACTCCGAGAGCTTGCCGAGCTTGCCCAGCTCTTCGTTGTAATACTTCCGATAGAGGATGTCCCATTCGCGGCTGCCTTCCTCGATCGGCTTCTTCTGGGCCTTGATCTTATCCATGGCCCGTTTGTCGAGCACGTCGTAGAGCCGCATCTCCTCTTCAAAGGCCCGCACGACGGACAGACGGATCTCGTTGGGATCGTCGAGAAACTCGACGTTGTCGCTGCGGGTCAGGAGCTCCAGAACCCTCTTGGAAAGGTAGTTCATCTTTTCGCGGGACAGGCGGCCGCTCATAAGGGGATGTTCCTTTCCTTGGCCAGCTTGGTCTTGATCATCCGGAACATCGTTTGGTACTCGATGTTGCCCTTGCGGATCTCGTCTATGTGCTTGCCGAGCAGCTCGCGGACTTCCTGGTCGAGCTGGTCCTCCTTGAGGAATTCCTCGCTCAAGAGGGAGATAAGGTCCTGGACCAGGGCTTCCTTGTTTTCGATCAAGACCTTGCCTTCCCGTTGCAGATCGCGAACGATCAGGACGGCTAAGTGCTCGATCTGGTTCTTGTTGAGCCTCATGACCGTGTAATTTACACCAAAGCGGGAGGGAAATTCAAGGCATTTCCGCGTCCGGCGGAGGGAATTTTGGTTCAAGCGGCGGGAAAGACGAGAAAGGGAGCCAAAAGGCCCGAATCCGGAGATCGGCGGGCTAGGGCCACCAGCCCTCCGTCCGGTCCAAAAACGCGGACGAGAGCTTCCCTTTCGATTCCCGATGCCGGAATATCAGGATTTCCGCTCCCGGCGGCGACTCGGTCCGAAGCCACGGATTGCCCGTCCCGGATGGCCCGCGCGCCCGCCTCGTCCAGGTCGGCTCTCATCCATTCGGGTAAAAGTTCGGCCAGCGGGATCCAGGCCGCCAGGGATCCGAGATCGGCGGCCAGGCCGCTTGAAACCGGCCAGGCCAGGGCCCTTGCGACGCGAAATTCGCCTATGGCGGTGCGGCGAAGGGCAGCCACATGGGCTCCGCAGCCGATCGCGGCCCCCAAATCATGGACCAGCGACCGGATGTAAGTGCCGGTCGAACAGCGGATTTCGAGGTCGAGCTCGGGAGGCTCGTAACCCGTCAGGCGCAGCTCATGAACGGCGATGCGGACGGGGAGAGGGGTCACGGGGGATCCGGCCCGAGCCCGGCGATAAAGGGGGGTGCCGCCGTATTTTTTGGCCGAATAGGGAGGCGGAACCTGATCGATTTCGCCCCGGAAAGCGTCCAGAGCGATCTCGATCGCCGCCCGCGAAGGGAAAGAACCCGACGGCGTACCGGTCGGCGTTCCTTCGGCGTCGTAGGTGTCCGTGGCGAAGCCTAAACGGGCCGTGGTCCGGTAGCTCTTATCGCGCCCCGCATAGAACTGGTTGAGGCGGGTGGCGTGTCCCACGGCCACGATCAGCAGGCCGGTAGCCAGGGGATCCAGGGTCCCGAAATGACCCGTTCGGGCCCGGCCCAGATCGCGACGCAGACCGGCCGCTATGTCGTGCGAGGTAGGGCCGGAGGGTTTGTCGATGAGAAGAAGCCCGTCCATGGGCTCATCGGTCCGGACGAGGAGGGGCGGCGAGCTCCCGCATGATCGCCGCTACCCGGCCCGGAATCTCGTCGATGAGACGGTCGTACGGTCCGTGGACGGTGAAGCCAGCGGCGTGGGCGTGGCCTCCTCCCTGGAATCGTTCGGCGATGTGGGCGGCATGGGCGACGCCGCGCGATCGGATGCTTACCCGGAACGTTTCCTCGTCCATTTCCTTGAAGAAGAGGACGACATTGACGTTGCGGATCGAGCGGGCCAGGGTCGTGATGTCCTCGGTATCGACTTCGGCGAGCCCCAGCTCCCGCAGGGTCGCCCGGCGCATCGAGATGACCGCGATATCGCCGTCGCCGGCCATGGTCAGGGTTGAAAGAACGCGGCCCAAGAGGAGGATCTTTTCGAAGGTGTTGTTGTGGTAGAGGGCTTCGCTGACCCGCAGCGGCTCGGCCCCGGCCTGGACCAGCCGGCGGCAGACTTCGAAGGCCCGGGCCGTGGTGTTGGAAAACTGGAAGGATCCGGTATCGGAGGCGATGGCGCAATAGAGATGGCCGGCCATTTCCGGTGTCAGGGACACCGGAAGCCGGAGGCACAGTTCGAAGATGAGTTCGGCGACGGCCGAGGCCTCGGCATCGACCCAGTTGAGGTCGGCGTATTGGTCGTTGGAATAGTGGTGGTCGATGTTGATCTTGAAGTCGCCGTCGATCCCGGTCATGCCCGAGCGGGAGACATTGGCGCATTCCAGGAGGACGACGGCATCCTGGCCGCGGGACGGGATCTCGCCGATCCGGATACGGGCGCAGGCGGGAAAGGTCGAGAAGGGATAGGGGGTCCGGTCCGCGTTGACGATCTCGACGGACTTGCCCATCTGCTCCAGGGCCAGGGCCAGGGCCAGGGAAGTGCACAGCGAGTCGCCGTCCGGCCGCAGGTGCGAAGTGATGGCCAGCCGGCGCGCCTTGATAAGGGCTTCGGCGATCGGTTCAATCGGGCTCGGAGTCATGGCGTCGTGCTTTCTCGATCAGCTTCTCGAGTCGGTCGGCGAACTCGGGGCCCGGATCCAGCTCGAAAAGGAGCGCGGGATTATACTTCAACTCCACCCGAGCGGCAAGCTGATGGCGGAACCATCCGGTCCGGCGCCGGAGGCGCTCCAGGGCCGCTTCCGGGTCGGGAGCGCCGAAGACGCTCAAGGAGACGCGGGCTGTCAGCAGATCCGGAGTCGCCGTCACCCGGGTGACCGTGACCAGCGCGCCGCCGGGCTCCTCCGCCTCGCGGGACAGGATCTCGCCCAAGGCGTCGCGCAGGAGACGCTCGACCTTGCGGACGCGGAGATCGGCGGGGCGCGGCATGGGGATCAGAGGAAGCGGCGCTCGGCCTGGACGATGACGCCGTTGAGATGGGCTTCGACGTCCCGCAGCGCGGCGTCCAGGATGGATTCCACAATCGAGGCGTCGGCGTTCAGGGTGACGATCCCCAGCCGGGTTCGCTGCCAGACATCCTGATGGTCGAGCTCGGCCACGGCGGCGTTGTGCCGGCGGAGTCGGTCCTTCAGTCCCTGCAGCTCGCGCCGCTTGTCCTTGAGCGATCGGGCGTGGGGAAAGTGAAGCTCCAGCGTCAGCAGCCCGACGACCATCGGCATCCTCCGGAGGGCATCAGCGCGGCACGACCTTTTCGGTGATGAAGGCCTCGATCAGGTCGCCTTCTTGGATGTCCTTGAAATTGGCCAGCCCGATGCCGCATTCGTAGCCGCTCTTGATCTCGTTGACGTTTTCCTTGACGTGCTTGAGGGAGGCCAGCTTGCCGCGGTGGACGATGTCCTTGCCGCGCAGCACGCGGATCTCGGCCGAGCGGGTGATGCGGCCGTCCTGGACGTAGCATCCGGCGATCGTTCCGACCTTGGGGATGCGGAAGACCTTCCGGACCAGGGCCCGGCCGAGGTAGGTCTCCTTGATGACCGGTTCCAGCAGCCCGGCCACGGCCTTTTTGAGATCATCGGTCATTTGGTAGATGATCTTGTAGGTTCGGATCTCGACGCCCGCCTTGACCGCCTGCGCTTCGATCCCTGCGCCGGCCTTGACGTTCTGGCCGATGATGACGGCCCCGGTTGTAGAAGCCAGCAGGAGGTCGGATTCGTTGATGGGGCCGGTGGCGGCGTGCACGATGCGGATCTTGACCTGGGCCGTGCCGAGGTTCGGCAGGAGGGACTTGAGGACTTCCAGGGTGCCCTGGACGTCGGCCTTGAGGACGAGAGGAAGCTCCTTGGATTCGCCCTGCTCGAGCTTCTTGAACATTTCGTCCAAGGTCGCGGCCGGCCCCTTGGGGGTTTCACCCTTGCCGCCGTGGGAAAGCCGGAAATCGACGATCGCCTTGGCCTCATCGGCGTCGGCGATGGCCTGGAAGAAATCTCCGGCCTGGGGGACGTCGCTGAATCCGAGGACTTCGACCGGGACCGAAAGGCCGGCGGTCTTGATCAGCCGGCCGGCGTCGTCCGCCAAGGCGCGGACGCGTCCGAACGACGTCCCGGCGATGAAGGCGTTGCCCACCGCCAGCGTGCCGTGCTGGATGATGACGGTGGCCAGCGGCCCTTTCTTCGAGTCCATCCGGGCTTCCAGCACGACGCCCTGGGCCGGGACCTTGGGATTTCCCTTGAGCTCCAGGACATCGGCCATCAGCAGGATCATTTCCAGGAGCTCCTTGATGCCTTTCTTTTCCCGGGCGGAAACCTCGACGGTGATGACTTCGCCGCCCCACTCCTCGACCTGCAGGCCTTCCTTCTGGAGCTCGCGCTTGACCTTGTCCGGGTTGGCTTCGGGCTTGTCGACCTTGTTGATGGCCACGATCAGCGGTACATGGGCCGCCTTGGCGTGGTTGATCGACTCCCGGGTCTGCGGCATGACGCCCTCGTCCGCGGCCACGACCAGGACGACGATGTCGGTCAACTGGGCACCGCGGGCCCGCAGCTGGGTGAAGGCCTCATGGCCCGGCGTGTCGATGAAGGTGATCGAGCGCTTGCCGTGAGTCACCCGGTAGGCCCCGATGTGCTGGGTGATGCCGCCGGACTCCTTGTCGACCAGGTTGGAGGAACGGATGGCGTCGAGCAGGGTGGTTTTGCCGTGGTCGACGTGGCCCATGATGGTGACGACGGGCGGCCGGGTGACCAGGTCGGCCTTCTTGCTTTCGGCCGCCATGCGGGCTTCGCGCTCCACCGAGATGATCTCGATGGGCACGTTGAGGTCCTTGGACAGCTGCGCCGCCAGGGCTTCGTCGATCACGTCGTTGGATTCGATGGCGTAGCCGCGGGCGACAAGGCGGTCGAGGAGGTCCTTGGGCCGGACCTTGAGCTTGTCGGCCAGGGACTTGAACGCCGAGCCTTCGCGGATGTAGATGGCCGGGCGCGGCTTGCCGGCGTCTTTGGCCGGCTTGGCGGGCTTGGTTGTCTTGACGGTCTTGGTTTCGGTCAATGGCGGTTCCTTTGCTTCAGATTAGGGCCGGGGCTGGATGGCGATCTTCCATCCCGTCAGCAGCGAGGCCAGCTTGACGTTGATCCCTCTCTTGCCGATGGCCAGCGAGAGCTGGTCCGGGGGGACGATGGCCTGCATCGTCTGGGCTTCCTTGTCGAGGATTTCGACCCGGTCGACCCGGGCCGGGCTGAGGGCGGATTTGGCATAGGCGGTCGGGTTGGGCGACCAGATGATGACGTCGATCTTCTCCCCGCCCAGCTCCTTGCTGATGGCCAGGATGCGGGCGCCCTTGACGCCGATGCAGGCGCCCACGGGGTCGACGTCCTTCTCCGTCGTCAGGACCGCGACCTTGGCCCGCTCACCGGGCTGGCGGACGATATCCTTGATTTGGATCGTTCCGCTGGCGATCTCGGGGATCTCCAAGGCTAGGAGGCGCTCCAGAAACTTGGGCGTGGCGCGGGAGAGGACGATCTGGGGCTCCTGGCTTTTGGCCCCGTGGCGGACCTGGATGATGGAGGCCCGGACCCGGTCGCCGCGCTCGAAGCGGTCGCCGGGCAGCTTCTCCCGGAACGGCAGAACGGCTTCGGTGTGAAGGACTTCGATGAAGTCGCTGCCCGCTTCCGTCCGGCGGTAGACGCCCGAAATGATCTCACCCATCCGGGGGGCGAAATCGCCGTAGATCTTCTCCTGTTCGGCGTCCCGGACCTTCTGGACGATGACCTGCTTGGCGGCCTGGGCGGCGATCCGCCCCAGCGTTTCGGAGGGCAGGTCGATCTCGACCGTTTCGCCCAGCTCGGCCAGGGGATTGAGGCTTCGGGCTTCCTTGAGGGAGATCTCCCGGACCGGGTCGGAAGCCGTCTCGACGATCCGGCGCTCGGCGTATACCCGCAGGTCGCCCTTCTCGGGGCGGAAGAAGACATGGATGGATTCGCCCTTGGTGTAGAACCGGGCGGCCGCGACCTTGAGGGATTCCTCGATGGCCGAAACGATGACCGAAGGCACGACCCCCCGTTCCTTGCTCAACTGGAGGATGGTATTCCAGACGTTGATCTTCATCGATTCGGCCTTATTTTCTCCGCGCGGCGAACGGGGATTATATCGGAAAGGAGCAGTTGTTGCAAAGGGAAGGCATGCGAGTCTGGCCGAAAGCTCGCATACATGTGCGTTTCCCCGCGTCCTATGAAGCTGAAGGTATATACCAATTCCTTCCCTTAACAAGGCGGGGGTGAGGGGGGAGATTACTAAATTGGATCGGCGGCGCCGGCTATGCGGCCGCGCAAGCTATAGGGGCCGGCGCCCGTGATCTCGATGTCCAAAAAGCGGCCCGTGACGTCTGCCGCGGCCCGGAAGTTGACGACCTGCCCGCCCTCCGTCCGTCCCGAGAAAGCCGAGGCATCCTTCTTGCCCGGCCCCGTGGCCAGAACACGGAGGACGCGGCCGACCAGCCCGCGATGGAAATCGGTCTGCAGACGTTTCTGGAGCGCCTGGACCTCGATCAGCCGGCGGCGCTTGGCTTCGAGCGGAACGTCGTCGGGAATCCGGGACGAGGCCGTCCCCGGCCGGGGGGAATACCGGAACGAGAAGATGGCGGCGAACCGGATTTCCTCCAGGGCCGTGAGCGTATCCTGAAATTCCGCCTCGGTTTCGCCGGGAAAGCCGACGATGATGTCCGTACTCAAAGCGATCCCGGGCAGGCGCTTCCGCAGCCGGGCGGCCAGGTCGAGATACTCGGCCCGGGTGTAGCCCCGGTTCATGCGGTCCAGGACACCGCTCGACCCGGATTGAAGCGGCAGGTGGAGCTGGCGGCATATGCGGGGGGAGGCAGCCATGGCCTCGATGATCTCGGGCCCGAAATTCCTGGGATGCGAAGTCACGAATCGGATCCATTCCGGCCCGGGCCTGCGGGCCGTCTCCTCGAGCAGCGAAGCGAAGCCGGTGCCGCTCGCGGGGTCGCGATAGGAGTTGACGTTTTGGCCCAGGAATTGGATTTCCCGGTAGCCGCGGCGGCCCAGGTCATCCACTTCGGCCCGGATGGACGGCAGCGGCCTGGATTTTTCCCTGCCCCTGGCCAGGGGGACGATACAGTAGGCGCAGAAGTTGTCGCAGCCCTCCATGATCGTGACGAAAGCGCTGGCCGGGCTGCTGCGGGCCAGGAGGAGGGGCGGGGCCTCCTGCCAGTCCGGGCTTTGCGCCGTGTCGACGACGGGGCCCGAAAAGGCTCCGGCCAGGATCCGGGGCAGGCGCAGATATCCGTCCGGCCCGACCACGAAGTCGATCCCTTTGCGGCCGACCGTCAAGGCTTTGCCCTCGACCTGGGCGACGCAGCCCGTGACGCCGATGCGGACTTTGCGGCCGGCCTTCAGGCGGCCCAGGCGGCCGATGTAGGAGGCCATCTTCTCCACCGATTTGGCCCGCACCGCGCAGGTATTGACGATCAGGATGTCGGCGTCCTCCTCGCGCCCGGCGGGAAAGGCGCCCGCGGCCGCCAGGATTCCGGCGATCTTTTCGGAGTCGTTTTCGTTCATCTGGCAGCCAAAGGTCCGGATGAAGAAGGTCCGGCCGCGTAAATCGGTGGTCATGGTCCGCCCATTATACAACAGGCGGATGGGCCGGCGGGGGAGACGTCAGAGGATTTCGGCGGTCAGCTCGGCCGCGGTCCGGACGAAGCCGGCGCAGCGCGTCCGGGCGAGGTCCTTGGCCTTGGACTCCGCCCGGCCTTCTTCGGTGGCCAGATCGACTCCGATCAGGCTGGGGCAGTCGAGCGAGCCATGCCGCCGCTTGAAGAGTTCGGCCAGGCGCTGCATCCGTTCGTAAGTCCGATCGCGGGCGGCCAGGTCATTGACTTCGCTCCGGCCGTGCTTGAGGGAAATGGCCATGAAGGCGCCGGTCACGGCGCCGCAGACTTGCCCGAGGTGGGCCATGCCGCCGCCGAAAGCCTGGCTGAGCTTGAAAGCGGTTGCGCTATCCAGGCCGAGCTCCTCGGCAAAGCCCAGGAATACGGCCTGCGAACAGCTGAAGCCCTCGGCGAATAAAGCCGCGGCTTTATCAACGCGCGCATCTACGGGCATGGCCTTCTCCTTGCGAATTCGGAAGGCCGGTCAGTCCCGGTCCTCCCATTGCAGCATTTCCCGGGCGCTGGCCAGGGCCGCGGGAGTGATCCGGCTCCCCGCCATGAGGCGGGCGATCTCCTCGACCCGGTCTTCTCCGCGCAGCTCGCGGACGTGGCTGAAGGTCCGGTCCTTCTCGACCTTCTTTTCGATGCGGAAGTGGTGGTCGGCATGGGAGGCGATCTGCGGCAGGTGGGTGATGCAGATGACTTGATGGGTCTGGGCCAGGCGGCGCAGCTTCTGGGCCACGAAATCGGCCGTCCGGCCGCCGATGCCGGCGTCGATCTCATCGAAGATGAGGGTCGACGCCCCCTCCCGGGCGCGTCCCGCCGATTTGAGGGCCAGCATGATTCGGGACAGCTCGCCGCCCGAAGCGATCTTGCGCAGCGGTTTGAGATCTTCGCCGGGATTGGGGCTGATCAGGAACTCGACCTCGTCCCAGCCCGTGTCGCGGACCCCGTCGGCGGCCTCGAGCGGGACCGGCCGCGGCAAGACCCGGACTTCGAAGCGGGCCTTCTTCATGCCCAGGAGGCCGATTTCTCGTTCGATGAGCCCCCCGAGCTTGGGCGCCTCGACCTGCCTCAGGTCGGACAGCCGGGCGGCCTTGCCGGCATATGCGGCGTGGAGCGCGGCGATCGCGGCATCCGCCTCGGCCAGCTTGTCGTGGATCCGAAGCAGGTCGTCCCTTTCT
>JAQULS010000221.1 GCA_028749235.1 Acidobacteriota bacterium
CCTTTGTTCAGGCGATTCTAGGATGAAGCCGGCCGAGGGTCCTTGTTCCCTGGGCTGGCTTTCCGAAACCCGGGAGCCGGCCGCTAAGCCCGCTCCCACCTCGCAGATGGCGACATCCGCATACAGTAATTCTCACCTCCTCACTTGTAGAAAAAATATGCATGATGCAACTCTCTCGTAACAGTCACCTCCTAAGCAATAATCATGCCAACAAGAAAACATTCGTAAATATCTATATATAAATACTTTACAATAGATCGCGCGGTCGTTGTGGCGCGTTCATAATCCAATACTTTGAATAATATCCATTTTATTGGATGCCGCGGCGCCTTGACAATCATCCGCCCCGATTTTATATTCAAGTTTAACCATAGATCAGAGATAATAAACATGGAAGTACGGATGAAAATCAAGGGTCTTTTCACGGACCCCATCTCGCATATGCCCATCGTCCTGCTGGAGGACGAAGCGGGAACCCGGGTCCTGCCGATATGGATCGGGGCATTCGAGGCCAATGCCATCGCCCTGACCATGGAAAACGTCCCCACTCCCCGGCCGATGACCCACGATCTGCTGAAAGCCTTCCTCATCCGGCTGCAGATTGAAGTCGACCGCGTGGTCGTGACCGACGTCCGCAACAACACCTTTTTCGCCACGATCCACTGCCGGTCGGGCGAGCGGCTGCTCGCCTTCGACGCCAGGCCTTCCGATGCCATCGCCCTGGCCCTGCGGACGGCTTCGCCGATCTTCGTCGAGCATGAAGTCGTCGAAAAAAGCCAGGCCGAACGGAGGGCCGAATCGAACGAAGGCACGGATGCGCTGCTGCGCTGGATGGAGAAGCTGGGGACCGAGCTGCTCGGCAAGTACAAGATGTAGCGGCTCGGGGTAAGCCCGCCGAAACACGCTCCATTCCCCAGCGCGGAATGTTCGCTCCGATTTCCTCCCTCGCGCTCGGTCGTCAACCCTATGCTATATAAGCATAGGGCTGCAGAGCCTGCGGGTTTCGGCCGGGCTTACCCCTCTCCGCAGGAAAACTAAACGAAAAAGCAAAATCGGGAGGATTAAGTTCTTACTCTCAGGAACAGCCAGCCGCCCAGCAGGCCGAAAAGGACGTTCGGCCCCCAGGCGGCCAGGGAGGCGCTCAGGATCCCGACATAGCCCAGGTTTTTGAAGATGCCCAGGGCGACCCAGTAGACGACGGCGATGCCCAGGCTGGCGGCGATGCCCACCAAGGCTCCCCGCTTGCCCATGGCGAAGGCGAACGGCAGACCGAGCAAGGTCATGATCAGCGCCACCCAAGGGAAAGCCAGCTTCACGGCCAGGTCGACCTGGGGCCGGCGGGCGTCGAACCCGAGCCCGCGAATCTCCCGGACGTGGCGGCGAAGCTCGCCGTAAGTCATCTGGGAAGGTTCCTTGGACGAGGTAAAAAACAGGCTTCGCTCGTCGAGGAGCGGGACTTCCTCGGCCTCGAAGGGATCGTATGTGATGGGGATGCCGTCGCGGAACTCGCGGGTCCAGCCGTTGTGGAGGATGATCGTCCCGTCCCGGAGCTCGGCCCGCTCGGCGTACAGCCGCCGGCGGATCGTCCAGCGCTCCACGTCGAGGTCGATGATCTGAAGCCCGCTCCAGGCCGCCTTGTCCGGATCGAAGTACCGGTAATGATAGAAGCGGTCACGGGCCCGGTTGGCGACCCAGCGCTGATGGAAGACGGCGACGGTGCGCGGCGGAGCGTCATTCAGCTCGTCCCAGACCGCCTGGGCCGAACGGTTGGACCCCGGGAGCACGCGCTCCTGCAAATAGAATGAGAGAAGGCCCAGGACAAGGGCCATCAGGAGGGCCGGCGCGACGGCCCGGAAGACGCTTATCCCGCAGGCTTTCATCGCGGTCAGCTCGTTCGTTTTGGTCAACAGCCCGAAGGCCAGCAGGGTGGCCATCAAGGCCAGCACCGGCAGGCCGATATGGATGAACTCCGGCATCCGGAAGGCCACGTAGGACAGGAGCAGCCCGATCGGCTTGCCGTGCTCGTAAAGGTTGTCGATCTGCTCAAAGAAGGTGATGATGGCCGAGACCGCCGCCAGGCTGGCCAAGGCCAGGCCGGCGATGAAAAGGTACTTGCGCAGGACGTAGCGGTCGAGGGTGCGGAACACGGGGAGAACCGGCCGCGGCCGGACGGCGGGGACCGGGGGCGCGGCGGCTGATTCGTCCGCTTCGGCCGGACGACGCCGGCGCGGCCAGCGGGCCGGGAAAGGAATCTCGCGGGCCGACGCCGCAAACAGCCAAAGCCCGAGAATCCCGAAGACGATATCCGCCCCCCACATCCCGAACCAGGGGGCGACCCGCCCCTTGATGGCCATGTTCTCGCCGGCCGTAATCAGGACATAATAGAGGAAGATGATGATGATGCTCAGAGTGAATCCGCCGGCCCGGCCGCCCCGGCGGGTGGAGACGCCCAGCGGCAAGCCGAGAAAGACGAATATCCAGCAGGCGAAGGGCAGGGCGTACTTTTTGTGGATTTCGACCTCGTGCCGGCGGATGTCCATCTCCGCTTCGGCCCGGGCCGGGGCGTTTCCGGAACGGACGGCTTCGGCTCGCCGGGCCAGGGCCTCGAGCCGGCTTCGCCGCAGCTCGCCGATCGTCATCTCCCGCTGCCGTTTGACCGCGGTGTAATCGCCGAAGAGCTTTTCGCCGTCGAGCTCCTCCTCGACCCGGCCGGAAAAGGTCATCGGATACTTGGCCGGATCGTTCATGTCGACGTCGTGCTCGACCGCATCCGACAGCCGGAGAACGGCCCGGCGGGCCTCCGGCAGGACGCTCAAGCGGCCCTCCCGGGCCAGGACGATCTTCTGCCCGGTCCGCGATTCGTTGGAGACGAGGAAGACCTTCGACCAGTCCCTGGCCGGCCCGGATTCCCGGTAGAAGATGGTCAAGCCGGGGATCGGCTGGTTGAAGGTGCGGGGCGAGATCTGGGTCTCGGCCCGCTGGACCAGGGCCTCGGCGAAGGTCCGTTGGAAGCGGAAGTTGGCGGCCGGCGCCGCATACTGCGCCAGGTAAGAGGTCGCGGCCCAGCCGGCCAGTCCGAACAGGAGCAACGGAGCCAGCAGGCGGGCGTGACCGACGCCCAGCGATTTGAAGGCCGTGATCTCGGAGTCCGAGGACAGCCGGCTCAAGCCGGCCAGGACGCCCATCATGACCGACATCGGCACGGTGAAGGCCAGGATGCCGGGAATGACGTCGAGAAGCAGCCGCAGAACCATGCCCAACGGCACGCCGCGGGAGATGAAGAGCTCCGGATAGAGCAGGAGCTGGTTCATCAGCAGTACGAAGCTGTAGACGCCCAGGCCGATGAAGAACGGCGTCGTCACTTCACGCAAGACATATCGGTCGAACCGCATTCCCATGACGCCGCCATTCTGACACAGGCGAAAAACGTGGTCAATTTGCCGCGGCCGGATATAAAAAAACCGTCCTAATCCCGCTCTTCGAAAGCGGGATTAGGGCGGTGCTGTGAACTCAGTCCATCGCCGCGGGCGCCACTCGTCCGGGTTATTAAGCCCGGCCGAGTGCGGCGGAATAGGACCCCCAAGCAAGAGCTTAGTGCCCCTGCCGCCGTCAGTACATATCGCCGCCGCCGGGAGGCATCGGATAGGCCGACTTCTTGTCCTCTTCGGGCAGCTCGGTGATGAGGCCCTCGGTGGTCAGCATCAGCCCGGCGATCGAGGCCGCGTTCTGCAGGGCGATCCGGACGACCTTGGTCGGATCCAGGATGCCGGCCTTGATC
>JAQULS010000222.1 GCA_028749235.1 Acidobacteriota bacterium
CCACGGTCAGCGCCTCGGGGAGCGCGAACGGGTCCAAGAGCGGCGGCAATGAAGCCTCGTCGAGCTATCAAGCCGGTTTCGACGCCAGTTGGGAGCCGGACATCTTCGGCGCCCAGCGGCTAGCGGTGCGGGCGGCGGAGGCCGACCTGGCCTCCACGGCCGAAAGTCTCCATGACACGCAGGTCTCGCTGGCCGCCGAGGTGGCGGTGGAGTATGTCACCGTCCGCTCGCTTCAGGCTCGGATCGCCATCGCCCGGGAGAACCTGGCCCTGCAGCAGGAAACCCGAGAGATCGCCGGCTGGCGCTATCAAGCCGGGCTGGCCAGCGGCCTGGACTTCGATCAAGCCCGGGCCACGGAAGCGCAAACACGCGCCCAGATTCCCTCCCTGGAATTGAGCCTGGCCGAGGCCCGCAACCGGATCGCCGTCCTCCTCGGCCGAGCGCCGGGATCCATCGACGACCGTTTAGCCGCCGAAGCGCCGCTTCCCGCCGTTCCGGAATCCGTGACGATCGGCATACCGGCCGACATCCTGCGCCAGCGCCCCGACGTCCGGGCCGCGGAGCGGACGTTCGCCGCCGAAACCGCCCGGCTCGGCAAGGCCGCGGCGGCCCGATATCCGACGCTCAGCCTCAACGGCTCGCTGGGTGTCGAAAGCGTCGCCCAGGCGGCCCTGACGGGCGGATCGTCGATCATCCGCTCGCTGGCGCTCTCGCTCGTTCAGACCGTGTTCGACGCCGGCCGCATCCGCCGGCAAATCGCCATCCAGAGCGCGACCCAAGAACAGGCCCTGGCCTCTTACGAATCGACGGTGCTGACGGCCATCGAGGACGCGGAAAACGCCCTCGTCTCGCTGCGCCGCAACCGGGAACGGCGCGCCCTGCTCGAGACGGCCGACGAGGCGGCCCGCAGCGCCGCGCAATTCGCCCGCCAGCGATACGCGGCCGGCCTGTCCGACTTTCTCACCGTTCTATCGACCCAGCAGACGCAGCTGACGGCTTCCGACAGCCTGAAAACGTGTCAGGCCGATATCGTCACCGCCCTGATTCAGCTCTACAAGGCGCTGGGCGGCGGCTGGACGACCGAGGAGACGGAGCCCGGCCCCGCGGCCGCGGAAGGAATAAAACGATGAACATCCCATCCACGAAAAAGAGCGACGACTTGATGGCCAAAGTCCTGGGCACCGATCCGTCCTCCGGCCGGGCCCGCCGGCGAACCCGCTTGATTCTCGCGGCTGCCGCCGTCGTCGTCATCATCCTGGCCGTCGTCCTTGTTTCCTGGCTCCGCTCCAATGGCTCAAAGGTGGAGTACGTCACCACCGACGTCGTCCGCGGCAATATGACGGTCACGGTCCAAGCCACCGGCAACCTGGCCCCGACCAAGGAGGTCACCGTCGGCAGCGAGGTTTCCGGCCAGATCATGACCGTCTATGTGGATGACAACGACAAAGTCACCAAGGGCCAGCTTTTGGCCCAGATCGATCTCTCGAAGCTGAACGACGAGGTGGCCAAGTCGATGGCCAGCCTGTCCTCCGCGGAGGCCCAGCTCGCCCAGACCCAGGCCACGGTCGCCGAGACCAAGGCGTCGCTGGCCCGCATGAAAGAGGTCCAGGCGCTTTCGGGAGGCAAAGTGCCGGCCAAGACGGAGATCGACGCGGCCGAGGCGAACCTCCAGCGGGCCCAGGCCAACGAGGCGAGCGCCAAGGGGACCGTCGCGAACGCCCAGGCCGAGCTGCGCTACAATCAAACGAACATCAAGAAGGCGACGATCATCTCGCCCGTCGACGGCGTCGTCCTGGAGAGGAAGATCGAGCCGGGCCAGACGGTCCAGGCCTCGTTCTCCGCCCCCGAGCTCTTCACCATCGCCGAAAACCTGGCCCTGATGAAGCTCGAGGTCGACGTCGACGAGGCCGACGTGGGCGACGTCCGCGAGGGACAGACCGCCACCTTCACCGTCGACACGTATCCGAACCGGAAATATCATGCCGTCGTCCAGCGGGTGCGCCTGGGCTCGACGACGACGTCGGGCATCGTCTCCTACAAAGCCGTCCTGACCTTCAACAACGACGACTTGAGCCTGCGGCCCGGCATGACCGGAAACGCCGAGATCATCACCCTCAACCGCGAGAACGCCATCCTAGCGCCGAGCGCGGCCTTCCGCTGGTCGCCGCCGGAGGCCGCGGCCGCGCCCGCGGCCAAGGAGAACGGCGGGCTGGTCAACAGCCTGATGCCGCGGCCGCCCGACCGGGACAGACAGAAAGTCGCGGGCGCGGTCACCTCGACGGACAAGGAGCAGACGCTCTGGGTCCTCAAGGACGGCAAGCCGGTCTCCGTTCGCGTCACGGTCGGCGCCTCGAACGGCCGCCTGACCGAGATCACGTCCGGGAACCTCGAGGCGGGAGCGAAGGTCATCACCGAAACGGCGATCGCGGTGAAGTGAATCAGGCCTCTCCGATGACCACCAACGACGCGCCGCTGATCGAGCTCGCGGGATTGACCAAGTCCTACGGCGAGGGAGCCGCCCAGATCATGGCCCTGAACGGGGTCGACCTGCGGGTCGACGAGGGCGATTTCGTGGCCATCATGGGCCCCAGCGGCTCGGGGAAATCGACGGTCATGAACATCCTGGGCTGTCTCGACGTCCCAACCGACGGCACCTATATCTTCCGCGGCGTTCACGTCGAGAACCTGACCAGCCGGCAGAGAACGCTGTTGCGGCGCTACTTCCTGGGCTTCATCTTCCAGGGCTTCAATCTCCTGGCCCGCACCTCGGCCCTGGAGAACGTCGAGCTGCCCCTTCTCTACCGGGGCGTTCCCAAGGAGGAGCGCCACGAGAGGGCCAAGGCCGCGCTGGCCCAGGTCGGATTGACCGGCTGGGAAAAGCACACCCCGGCCGAGCTCTCGGGCGGGCAGCAGCAGCGCGTGGCCATCGCCCGGGCCCTGGTGACGAATCCCACCCTCCTGCTGGCCGACGAGCCCACCGGCAACCTCGACACCAAGCGCGGCCGCGAGATCATGGACCTGCTCACTTCGCTCAACCGGGACCGCGGCAAAACCGTGCTGATGGTGACGCATGACCAGGACCTGGCCAAGTACGCGCACCGCACCGTCCGCTTCGTCGACGGCGTCGTCGAACGGGTCGAGAGAAACGGGGAGAAAGGCTGATGCTCTGGAAAACGATCCAACTGGCTCTCCAGGCGATCCGGCGCAACCTGCTGCGGTCGTTCCTGACCATCCTGGGCATTGTCATCGGCGTCGCCGCGGTCATCACCATGGTCACCCTGGGCAACGGGGCCACCCAGGCCATCTCCAACCAGATCGCCAGCTTGGGCAGCAACCTCCTCATGGTCATGCCCAAGATGGAGATGCGGCCCGGCGCCGGCTCCACCGCCAAGCCGTTCGAAAACCGCGACGTCGAAGTCATCCAAACCCAGATCTCCTCGCTCAAGGCCGTGGCGCCGGTCGTCGAGAGCAGCGTGACCGCCGTCTACGGCGCGAACAACTGGTCCACCTCCGTCACCGGCTCGACGAACGATTATTTCGTCGCCTCGAACTGGACGATCGCCTCGGGACGCAAGTTCAGCGAGGCCGAGCTCCTGAGCGGCAAGGCCGTCTGCGTCATCGGCGACACGCTCCGCCGCGAGCTCTTCGCCGGCAAGGATCCCCTCGGCAACACCCTGCGGGTCAAGGGCTTCGCCGCCGAAGTCATCGGCCTCCTCAAGGCCAAGGGCCAGGGCGGCATGGGCCGCGACCAGGACGACACCATCATCATGCCGCT
>JAQULS010000090.1 GCA_028749235.1 Acidobacteriota bacterium
GCTTGTTCCGGAAGCCATGCCACCAGCCTTCCTCATCCGCCTGGCGGGAGGAGGAAAGATCCATCAGCTCTTTTTCCCAAGCCAGGATTTCCGGATCTTGGGTGGCCAGATAGAGATTGAGCAGGAGCGAACCCACGTAGCCGTAGTGGGCGTGCTTGTTCTTGCCGTAGTCGATGACGGACAGGTCGCGGGCCAGCGTTTGGGCGTAGCCGCCCGACTCGCGATCGAAGGCGCGCGCTTTCTGGATCCCGATGGATGTCCGGACCCGCTCCAGGACGGCCGGGTCGCCCGAAGCCAGATAGTATTCCGTGAGCCCGACATCCGTGTAGAGGCGCAGCGCGACGCTTTTCGTCTCCGCGGCCGGCCGGCCCTCCCGCGTCAGCCTGTCGTACCAGCCGCCGTACTTCGAATCCCAAGCCTTGTCGAAGAGATAGCGGACCCCGTCGCGGGCGATATCGAGATACCGGTCCTGCCCCGACAGCATGTAAGCGGCGGAAAAGCCGAAGACATGGCGGCTGATCAAGGCCGGGACTTTGTCCCAAGGCGGCCGGGGCGTCCAGTCGCGCGACAGGTTCATGAAGAAAGCGCCCGTCTCGAGGTCCCGCGCGTGCTTCTCCCAGTACGGGATGAGATCGCGCAGCGCCTGCGTGCGCCAATGCTCGGGGTCGAGGACTCCGGTCGCGGGACGAACCACAGCCGCGGCGAATCCCGCCGTCCAGGCAAAGAAAACCGCGCCCAAGAACGCTCCTAAGAATTTTATCGAAGGATCGGATTTCATAGCGGCTGGAAACGTATCGAATCGGACCAGACCTGTCAAGCCGCCTGCGCGGGAGCCGAGATAGGTTTATCTTCGGCTAATCCAACGCCAGACGGAAGCCGAGCGGATCGCTGTGGTGATCCGGATAATGCAGGTTGCGATGCGAAGCGCGCGCGGGCAAGGCCACCTGCATGAAGGAGCCCCCCCGCACGCAGCGGTGCGCGCCTTCATAGGGCCCCGTGGGATTCGTCACCGGCTCCGCGGAGTATGGCCCGAACCAAGTGTCGGTCCATTCAAACACATTGCCCAGCATGTCGTAGAGTCCATAAGCGTTGGGCGTCTTGCCGCCGATATCATGGGTCCGATTATCGGAGTTATCCATGTACCAGGCGATGGCCTCCATCTCTCCGTATCGGTCGCCCAGCGTCCCCGCCCGGCAGGCGTACTCCCACTCCGCCTCCGTCGGAAGCCGATAGCGCTTGCCCGTCGCCAAATTGAGCTTCTCGATATAGACTTGGATGGTCTCGTAAGTCACGTTGTCGAGCGGGAGGCGATCCCCCCGCGTGTTCAGAAGGAGACGGTCCTTCTGGAACTCGGAGGGATTCGAGCCCATGACCGTGACCCATTGCGTCTGGGTCACTTCGTATTTCCCGATCCTGAAGCCGGAGAGCGTCACTTGGTGCACGGGCTTTTCGTCTTCAAGGGATTCGGCCGAATCGGAGCCCATCATGAACGTGCCGCCGGGGAGGGAGACCATTTCGGGCTCCTGGAGGGGGAGCGCGGTCAGGGTCGCGTCGATCTGGGCGATTTCTCCCGCCTTGACCGTGACCGACCGCGTATAATCCTCGTATCCGACGAGAAGAAGCGTGACGGTATGATTTCCCGGGGCGATTTTGCCAATGGTCGTGTCCGTCCAACAGCCCTTGTCGCCGCCATCCAAATAGACCGTCGCCCCGTCCGGGGTGGACTGGCAGTTGATGCTGCCCGTCGTCGCGTCCGTCTGATTGGAGTCCTTGTTTTTCCTGCTTTTCAGGATGAGAACCGCCGCGATGACGCCGATCACCACGATCCCGCCCGCCAGAAGCCACGGAAACTTTTTCTTGTGGATCGCGGTACTCGATCTCGATTTCCCGCCGATGGCGTGGGGTTCGTATGTCTCCGCTTTCGCGCCATCGATATTCCGGGCGGGATGGGAAACGACTCCTTCTTGGGAAGCGGCCGTTCGGTCCTCTCCCCCCCGGTCGGGCCGGAAGCCCGAAATGTTCGTGCCGGCCAGACCGAATATTAAAAACGCCGCTATCAAGCTTCGTGCGGACGGCATGGGATCTCGCTTCTCATCCACAACATAATACGATTGTTCTTAAGAGATTGCTTAAGCTTATTGTCGGGACGAGCCCGAAACCCGGATTCCCGGTCAGGGCTTCGGCATCCGCGAAGGCGGATGATAATGGACGTGGACGCGGCCCAGCAAATCGATATCCCTGTACAGAGCCTGTTCCAGGCGGGCGGAGATGGCGTCTCCTTCGGCCACGGTCATGGCCCCGTCCACGGCGATGGTCAGGTTGAGGACGAGATACGGGCCGAAGCGGTGCGCCTTCATATCCTCGACGGCCAGGAGGCCCGGCGTCTCGACGGCCGCGGCATCGACTTTCAACTTCAGCTCCGCCGTGGGAATGGTGTCCATCAGGTCGTCCGCGGATTCCCGCAGGATTTTGAGCCCGGTTCGAAGAATCACCAGGGCCACGACGGCCCCGGCCAGGGGATCGAACCAAGGCAGGCCGCTGATGGCCAGGAGGATGCCCAGGCCCGCCGCGGCGGCGGAGAAGATGTCGTTGCGATGGTCGAAGGCCAGGGCCTGAACCGCGGGACTGCCCGTCTGCCGGGCGATCCGCCGGGTCTTCCAGCTCAGCCAAATTTTCAGGCCCACGGTGAATAGGGCCGCCAGGAAAGCCGCCACGGAAGTCTGGGCGGAAACCGTCTTGTCGGAGAGGATGTCGAAAATCTTGTTGGCCGCGTCCCAGAAGATCGCGACGGCCGTCGTCAGGACGAAGGCGCCGATGATCAAGGCCGAGATGCTCTCGAGTTGCCGGTGGCCGTAAGGATGCTCTTCGTCGGCGGGTTTATCGGCCTGCCGCATGAAGACCTTGATGATGATTCCGTAAGCCACGTCCGAGGTGGAGTTGACCCCGTCCGCGAGCAGCGCGGAGCTGTGCCCCAGGATCCCGATGGTGGTTTTGAGCGCCGCCAGCCCGGCATTGGCGAACAGGGCGAGGTTGACGGCATGCAGATTCCGTTTGTCGGATTGCGCCGATAGCCTGTCCATGCTTCCTCCGGCGGCCAGGTCAAAATGCCGCCCGGCCAGGGAGTCAGTATAGCAGATATCGTCGGGTCGTATCGCTCCGGCGGCTCTTGGCCCGGCCTGCCTCGGATTCGAAGCCGCCGGTCTCAGGCGCTGCGGCGCCGGATGCGGACCCCTAAAACCAGGCCGCCGGCCAGGACGAGGAGCGGGTGAGCCGGAGCGAGATAGCCGATGCTGATCCCGGGGAAGGACACGGCATCGATCCAAGCCAGAAGGGCGATGCGGACGCAGGCCGTTAAAATCAGGCCGATGAACAAGACGGGCAAGACGGGATCGACGATTCGACGGCGTCGCGGCCAGGGGAAGCACAGGAAAACAGCCGCCGCCAATACGAGGCCCGGGAGACCAAAGGTATAAGTCTTGCGCAAAGCCCGGACCGATTCGTACCGAATCGCTTCCAAGGCATGTCGAAACGGCCGATCGTATTCGACATCGTCGATGCGGAACCGAAGCGGCCCGGTTTTTATGGCCTTGAGCGAGCCGTTCAACGGGAAAGCCTGCACAAAAGAGCCGTGCGACCAGAGCAGGAGCAAGGCCTCTTGGTCAATGGCGTTGTAGCTCACCCAAATCCCCCTGGGGGGGCCGGCGGGAATGGTCGGTTCGGATCCGGCGGAACGGCCGGGTCGGCCTTCACCGTCCGGCCAACGGAACGATGCGGCGTGACGGGTCTCCAGATCGCCGACTTGAAGAGTGATCGGCCTGTCGACGGCCGAAATCCGGATCCGGACCATTCTCTGGACTTCGCCGTCTCCCGAGAGCCGCGTTCCGAGCAGCCGCCGGGCCATCGCCAAATCGGCCTCGGGCCCGAAGCTGGAGATGATGAACGGGTTTCCGTCCGAAAACACGTCCAAATTCATCCAGCCTCTCCACCAGGCTTTAAACAGCGGACCGGCGTACTCGCGGCGCCAAGCCGGATTCATGGAATACGGGGCCGCGGACAAATCGATTTGTCCCCGCCGGCCGGCATCCCGGATTTCCCGGCCAAGCCGATCATAGAAGGCCATGGCTTCGGTCGCCGTGCGGGCATGCCCTGCCGCGACGACGGCCTCGCGCAAGGCATGGACGAACCACCCTCCGCAGATCTCTCCCTCCATCTTCGGGTAGGCTTTGGCGCTGGTTATGGCCCATTTCTCGCCGCTGCTCCCCTCCAAGAAGGGCTCGAGCTCCCGGAAGGCCGGGCTGACGGCGTAGACCTTCTTCCGGTCCGCTTTCGAGATGACCACGCGCGGCAGGAAGCGTTCCGGCCGGAGGGTCCCCAGCGCGCCATAGGCGGAAAGAAACTCGCGGCGTTGATATTCGATGATCCCCATGAAGCCGTAGCGGGCTTTATTCGTCAAGGCGACCGTCCCCACCACCGCGGCCCATCCGATACCGGCCAAGAGGGCGGAGGCGGCAAGTCGTCGACAGCGGACCCATCCCCTGGGACATTGCTTTTTATGCCCTACGACATAGAGAACGGCCGCCCCGATCAGGGGAAAAATCCACGGACCTTCCTCCCGGGTGATCCAGAAAGCCCCCAGGAAAAGTCCCCCGGCGGCCGCCCAAGCCCAAGAGCGCCGCCAAGACGTCCCGCTCCGCACCATCCATCCTATGACGCAAGCGACCACGGCGATCGTCAGCGCGCTGTAGAAGCCCTCCCGAAAGACCCGGGTGAACGAGTAAACTCCCAGGCTCAAGGGATCGAAGAGAACCGCCGAGAAAAGACCCAGCCGAGCCCAGCGGTTTCGTATGGCCGGGCCGAGGGCGACGAGAAGGAGGAGGCAGGCCGCGAAATATATAAGCTGCCGGGACGTCTGGAAGGGAACTCCCAGCTTGTGGGAAGCGGCCAGAAACAGGGGAAACATCGGCCCCTTGAGAAGCGTCCGATCATTATAGTCTCCCAACCAGCGGCCCGAGACGATGTCGTTCGCCTGATGGATGTAAAGGCTGTCGTCGTAAAGCGCTCGGTTTTCGACGGAAACGGGGAGGCCGACCGTCAGGGCAAAACGCACCCCCAGGACGGCCAGGAGGATCGCCCACCACAGACGCGTCTCTTTTTTCACGGTTTCCCGATTTTTTCGGCCCGGCCGAATTGGTTCAAGCCGAATTGGAAATAACGATGTTCGACCAGGCGAAGGCCGCTGTTTTCCAGGACGGCTGCGAGGCGCGCGCGTGTGTAGAGGATCTTGTGATCCAAGGCATCCCGGTTCCGAAGCAGGCCGGTATGGCAAAGGGATGCCAGGATCGGCTGGGCCGGCGGCGTCGGCGTCGTCAGCAGAAGCGTTCCCCGCGGCATCAGGACGCGGCGGATCTCCCCCAAAACAGGCCCTGGGTCATCCAAGTGCTCGATGACCGCCAGGAACGTGACGACGTCGACCGAACCCTCGGGAAGAGGAAAATCGTCATGGCCCAGATCGAGCCGGAAAAGCTCGATCGGGGGGACCTGGAGATCGGGGACCTGGAGATCGGGGACCTGGAGATCCGCGCCGTACCCCGCCCGAAGCCGATTCCGGAAATGCTTCAGCAGCTCGAAATGATATCCGCATCCAACGTCGAGCAGGACGCAATCCCGAGGGACGAACTCCCGGATGCGTCCCATCCGCCGCCGGAAAAGAAAGCGGTCGAGGCCGTTCCAGGGCTCCCGCTCCGTTCGGTCAGTCGACACGAGGCATCCGTTTCAAGGCTTTGCGGAAAAGAAAGACGGTGTTCTTGACGGCGTGCCCGTAATTCAATTTGCTGGTTCCGATGCGCTCATGGTACGTGATCGGCAGCTCCTTGACCCTGGCCAATTTCCGGAAGGCCTCGATCTTGATCTCCTCCGAAAAAGCCATGTCCGGATTCAGGACCCGGAGCTTCCGATAGCTGTCCAGCCGGAAGATCCACATGCCGCTTTGGGAATCCCGAAGATGGAGCCCGAACAGCGCGTTCGTCAGGAACGTCAGGAAGCGGTTTCCCCAGCAATGATCGGCGCTCATGGGGCATGCCTCCGGATCGGCGAATCGATTCGTGGACAGGAATTCGTAGCCGCCGCGGATCAGGTGCTCCTCCAAATACCGGTAAGCCAAGGGGAACGGATAGGTCGCATCCGCGTCTCCGGTGATCACGAAATCATGAGCCAGCCGGTCCAGGACGAATTGGTACTGGCGGCCGTATCCCCTGGGCGAAACGATGACCGTGGCGCCCCGTTCGACGGCCACCTCGACGGTACGGTCGGTCGAGCCGCCGTCGACGATGATGATTTCGTACGGCATCCGCGGCTGGATGCCGCGGATGAGATCGATCGTCGGACCGACGGCTTTTTCTTCGTTCAGGGCGGGGATAAGGAAGCAGACGCTTCGCTTATCACGGCCATCGCCATTGGATATCCGATTTGACTCGCTGACGACGCCTCTCCCTCCATACGATATCGTGAAAAAATCATATCGTTTCCGGCAAATCTCTGTCAAGGAGAAACCGGCCGAGCCGCGAGGGGAAGGAATCAGCGGCCCGGAGGGCACTCCTCGCCCGGACTATAAGGGGAACGAAAAAATGATTTGTTCCATGACGAAACCGTGACAAAGGCACGTTTATCATAGTTTCCGAAACAGGACTCGATCCTGTGGAGAAACGCCATTTTAAATCAGGGAGCGATCATTCAATGAAAACGACAACTAAGCCCAAACGAATACTGCTTTCCGCCGTTTTCGGCCCCTACGGCGTGAACGACGCATACGGACGGAAAGAAAACATCATGGAGCTCTTCCATAACCAGGTCACCAAAGCCCAGGAGCTCGGGTCCTTCCGATTCCTCCACTGGTCGTTCGGGCTCTATTTTCTGGCCGCCAACGTGGACGCCGACGTCACGGTCCTGGACTTCCCTTCCCGGCAGAGATTCATCCGCGAGATCAAGAAGGGTTACGACATCGTCGGTATCTCGTTCATCACCCCCAACTTCGTCAAGGCCAAGGAAATGGCCCGCCTCGTCCGCCTCCACGCGCCGCAAGCCAAGATCGTCCTGGGGGGACACGGCGCGGCCATCGAGGGCGTCGAAAAGCTCATCGACTGCGACGAAGTCGCCAAGGGCGAGGGCATCCGCTGGCTGCGCTCCTACCTGGGCCAGGATCCCGACGCGCCCATCTACCATCCGGCCCTTTGCAGCGCCCAGTCCATGAAGATCTTCGGCGTGCCCCTGCTGGGAAAAGCGGCCAGCCTCCTCGTCCCCGGCCTGGGCTGCGTCAACGGCTGCAAGTTCTGCAGCACGTCCCATTTCTTCGGCCGCACCTACACCCCCTACTTGGCCACCGGAAAAGAGCTGTTCGAGACCGCCTGCCGCATCGCCGACGAGCGGGGATCGGACGACTTTTTCGTCATGGACGAGAACTTTCTCAAGGACCGGACCCGGGCCATGGAATTGCTTCACGAGATGGAGGCCCATAAGCGGTTTTTCGACTTCTCGATCTTCTCCTCGGCCGAGGCCATCCAAGCTTTCGGCGTCGAGAACCTGGCCCGGCTGGGCGTGAAGTTTCTGTGGATGGGCGTCGAATGCAAAAGCCAGGCCGAGAACTTCGAGAAGAATCGCGGCCTGGATCCCAAGGCCCTCATCCACCAATTGCGCGATTACGGCATTTCGGTTCTGGCTTCGGGGATCCTGTGCATGGAACACCACACCCCCGACAACATCCAGATCGACATCGATCACCTGGTCGGATTGGAGTCGGATCTCGTCCAGTTCATGCTGCTCATCCCCCTGCCCGTCACGGATCTCTATCGGGACCTTCAAAGGCGCGGCCTCCTGAAGATGGACCTTCCCTTCGAGGACTGGCACGGACAGAAGACGCTCAACTTCAGCCACCCCGCGTTTCCCGGCGATGCCGCCGAGCGTTGGATGAAAACCGCCTTCCGGCAGGACTACGAAGAGAATTCGAGCTCCATGTACCGCATGGTGGAGACCACCTTCCGCGGCGCCCGAACCCTGGCCGGCAAGAGCGAAACGGGCGATTCGGATCCGTGGCTGGCCGAACGCGCGGAACGCCTGCGGAAAAGGGCCGTCGATTACGCCCCCATCCTGGCGGCCATCGAAAAGAACGCGGTCAACGAGCGCGAACGGCAGAGAGCCAGAGACCTGGAGCGTAAGATCGATGTCGCTTTCGGGCCCCGGACGCTCCTGACCCGGCTGGGCCGGACGGCCTCCGTCCTCCTGGCCGCGGCCTGGAAAATCCGCATCCGGGTTTTCGGCGACGGCATCCAACCCCGGACCAAGGCTACGCGCTATACGGCCGCGTCGAAAGCCAAAGGCGCCCGGAAAACGGACATCGTCGCCCTCCGCCCCGCCGCCGGCGAGTCCGAAACTCCCCGGATGGCCGCCGCGGCCCGGATCTCGACGCGCCTGCAGCCCGTTCTTGCTTCCGAGCCTCAATCGAGGTACAAGAAGTAGCGGCGTTTTTCCGGCCGCGAACGGATGCCATGGCCACCCCGGTAGCAGCCAAGCTCAAGCATATCAACCGGCAGACGCGGATGACGGGCCCGATCGTGGCCCTCTCCGTCGGCGTCATCGTACCGGTCTTTCTCTCGACGTCGGTCGGCATTCTGCTGCTCGTTCTCGGAAAATCCTCGATCAGCCTCCTGTCCGGCATCCTGGTGATTTGTTTCACCTCCGCCGCCATCGGCGCGGCGATCGTCGTCGTCATCCTGCTCGGACGCCGGGCCCGCATCGCCCGCCTCCAGGCCGATCTGCTGGCCAACATCTCCCACGAGCTGCGCACTCCCCTGGCCGCCGTCCGGATGTACGCGGAGTCCCTCTTGAGCGGCCTGCTGCGGGACGACCCGGCCCGGACCGAGGAGAGCCTGCGCTCCATTCTTCAGCAGACGGAGTGGCTGGACGCAATGATCGATCGCGTTCTGACCTGGCGCATGGCCGCCCGGGACCGCGATGTCATTGAGATGAAAACCGATTCCCTCCGGCCGGCGATCGAGGAAGCCGTTCTTCGCTTTTCCCGGATGACCCCTCCGGCCGAAGCCGGCTTGACGGTCGAAATCGAAACGGCCCTCCCCGTCCGGCATGATCGGCGGGCCATCGAAGCCATTGTTCTGAACCTGCTCATCAATGCCTACAAGTACACCGGGGAGGACAAACGGATCCGCCTGAGCGTCCTCGATGAAAACGGGGACGTCGTGATCGCCGTCCGGGACAACGGCATCGGCATCCCGCAGTCCGCCCTGAAGAAGATCTTCGATCCGTATTACCGCGTGGACACCGGACTGCGGAGCAAGGCGCCCGGCGCCGGCCTGGGATTGGCGATCGTCCGCCATCTGGTGAAAAGGCACGGCGGGAAGATCTTCGTGGAGTCCGAGCCGGGCCGGGGAAGCGTATTCACGATCCGCCTGCCCGCGGCCCAGGAGGAAGGCCCTCCGAAATGAAGCTCCATGGCAAACGGACGGCGGAATCGGAGCGCGAGACCGTTCTGGTGATCGAGGATGACCGGGCTCTGCGGCGGGGGCTGGCCATGAACTTCGAGCTGCGCGGCTTCCGCGTCTTGACGGCCGCCGACGGCAACGAGGGCATCAAGCTGGCGTTCGACTCCGCCCCGGATCTGATCGTCCTGGACATCATGTTGCCGGGATTCAGCGGCTTGGAGATTCTCTCCGAGCTGCGGGAAAAGGGACGGGACGTCCCCATCCTGATCCTATCGGCCCTTGGTTCGACCGACAGCAAGATCGAAGGCTTGGGCCTGGGAGCCGACGATTACCTGGCCAAGCCTTTTGCGTTGTCCGAGCTGTTCGCCCGCGTCGAAGCCCAGCTGCGGCGGCGACGGGCGGAAAAGCGGAAGCACCCCGTGCGGGTATATGGCGATCTGACGATCGATTTTTCAGGACGCCGGGTGAGGCTGCGGGGCAAGGAAGTCGGGCTTTCGGCCAAAGAATTCGATCTTTTGGCCTTGCTGGCCGGTTCTCCCGGGAAGGTTTTCCGCCGGGACGATATTCTCGATCGCGTCTGGGGATTCGGGTTCGACGGAACCGCCCGGACCGTAGATAATTTTATCCTCAGTCTGCGGCAAAAGATCGAAACCGACCCCTCTTCGCCGACCATCATCAAGACCGTCCGTCAAGTCGGATATAAATTCGATCGTTAAAAAACACCCCGCATCCGCGGCGCCCTCCGGAGCCCGCTCTTCGATTGGCGCTTCCGGATTCCCCTAACCCGCGGGCGGTTATGACAACGGCCCGGTTATCGCATCTCTCTTTCTCGTGACGCAGCCGTTTATTGCCGGCCAATCATAAAGCCTGCGTTGGCATCGTCCCAATTGTAAGAATAAGACAAGGATTTGTCGATGGCGTATCCATTGCCATCCGTTCCCACAATCCGAAAAGTGACGGTATCCGGTTTGTATATCGCACTGCACTCGGAATCAAAAACGATCTCAAGGCTGCCATAACCCGAAACGCGACCTCCATCGTGCTTCGTAGAAGCGACCTGGCTGTTCCCTACAAACCAAGTAACATTTAGAGAGGTAATCGTCCCCCCCACTTCGTTTGAACACGAGACTATAGCCGTATTTTCGATATGCAGCGTCCCGCCCCCGGCATACCGCCGCATAGTCGGAGTGTCTTTCAACTCGAACTGAATTGCCGCTTTTGTTTGTGCCGTCGACTCCTCTGGGCTTTTACAAGAAGAAGCCATAACGATCAATAAAAGCAAAGACCATGAAAGAATCCATTTAAGCCGCATTCGACAGCCCCCTTTCTTAATCATTTTCGGAAGAATACTCCCATCGTCATGTCCATTGTCGAGTTGTTATGAAAAAAGAAATTTACGCCGGTTTGCTATTCCTCCCAAGCCAAGAATGTCCCCGACTATTGACGCAGTCCGATCTGCGCTAGTGAGTTTCATATTGCCCCCTATATGTTTAAATATACCATAGGAATCATTAAAAATATAAGTACGGGGAGGGTAAAGCAAACGTGTTGCGCCATGTGGCGCCCAAGCTTCCCGGACGCCCCACGATACGGACCTTCTATCTATTCACGACTTCCCCCATGGGAAACCCTCTTGTCATTTGCCGTCCTCGAAGCGCAGGAGCGCACGGGAGAGCGCCAATCCGAGCCAAAGCGGCAAGCGCTTGTCGCTGATTCCGCAGCACATCGTGAGGGCGAAAGATCCGTCGGGATTCTGCCTGGCCCTGAACCAGTGGTAAATGTCTCGTAGAGATAATAGTTCTCCCACGGCGGCTTCTGGACCGGGTAGCGCCAGGAACCGTTTTCCTGTTGCCGACGGACAAGGCGCTTCGGTTCGGGAAGCTCCCAGAGCGATCGCACCTCCACTTTCTCTCCCCGCAGGTCGCGCCGCACCAAGGCCGTGATGGCGGCGTCGTTCGCGGAAAGGAGCCAGGGGACGGGGTCGTAGGGCAGCAACCCGATCATCTGAAACGCCCGCCTCCCCCCGATCGGCGTCCGCGGCTATGCTGGCCGCGGCCGGGAGGTGCCGACACGCCGCGCTTCGGTTCTGGTTTCGGCGCGCTACGCGCCGGCCTTGTCGTCGGGCGGGCGGTTTGGCGTTCAGCTTTGCTTTTTGCACGCGCCCGTTCGTCGGCTTTGCGGCTGCGGATGGCCGCTATGCGCTCGGCCAGCGGGACTTCGAGGCGCGCCTCCGGCCGGGCGCCGTAATCGAAGTCGGGAACCGTGACCCGCGGCAGTCGTTTGCCCAGCGCACGCTCGATCTGGGCGAGGTCGCCCTGTTCTTGCGGCGAGACAAACGTGAAGGCATCGCCCGTGGCTTCCGCGCGAGCGGTACGGCCGACGCGATGAATATAGTCGTCGGGCACCATCGGTACGTCAAAGTTCACGACGTGCCCAAGCTCGACCACATCGATGCCGCGGGCGGCGATGTCGGTGGCTACCAAAACACGGTACTTCCCCGCCTTGAAGCCGGCCAGCGCCTCGGTGCGTTGCCCCTGCGAACGGTTGCCGTGGATGCGCTCGGCCTTGATGCCGTGGCGAACCAGGTGTTCCGCCAACCTGTTGGCCCGGTGCTTGGTGCGGGTGAAGACCAGGGCATCTTTAATATCGCCGCGCTCGAGAAGTGCGACCAACAAGGCCGCCTTGAGCTCCTGGGCGACCGGATACACTGCCTGCGTGATGCCCACGGCCGGGGCCGCCACGCGGTTGATATTCACGGTTGCCGGATGGCGCAGCATCTCGCGGGCTAAAATGCCGATCGGCTCGGGCATGGTGGCGCTGAAGAAAAGCGTCTGCCGGCGGGCCGGCACATGACGCATAATGCGGCGGATATCCGGGAGAAAGCCCATATCGAGCATGCGATCGGCCTCGTCGAGCACCAGATACTCGAGCCCGCCGAGCTTCGCGTAGGGCGCCCGGAAATGATCCAGGAGCCGGCCGGGCGTTCCGATAATGACGTCCACTCCGTTGCGGAACGCATGTTCCTGCGGCCCGATCGAGACGCCGCCGTAAACCGCCACGGCGCTGAGGGGCGTGTGAACCGCAAGCTCGTTGAGATCCTCGAGAATCTGCGCCGCCAGCTCACGCGTCGGGGTGATGATTAAAGCGCGCGTCGTTCCGCGCGGCTTGTCGATCAGCTGGTGCAGGATCGGCAAGAGAAAGGCCGCGGTCTTGCCGCTGCCCGTGACGGCGCTGGCAAGCACGTCGCGCCCGGCCAGCGCCGGCGGGATGGCGTCGGCCTGAATGGGGGTCGGGCGGGCGAAGCCGAGCTCTTTAAGCGCTTTAAGAAGGTTCGGATGAAGCTGTAAGCTGCTGAAGGGCATGATGATTCCTTTAATGAGACGTAACGATTCCTCTCAAGGCCGATAAACGGAGGCGAGCTCTCTTGCAGTCCCTAGGGAGAGTGTATCGCCGGCTCTTCGAAGTGTCAATCGACAAACCCAATGACCTTAATTTCTCCGATTCCTCGCCGGGACGGCGTGAACCTTTACCGCGGCCTTTTCGTTGATTCCAGTGATGGAGGTCTCCATGTACACATTTCATCGTCTTCGCAACGGCTTTCGCGCCCTCGCCGCGTCGGGTTGGCTCGCGATGGCGGTCTTCATTCCTGTTTCGCCGCTCATGACGGCGCCCAAGGCGGAGCAGGCGCAGGATCCCATCGCCCGCCTGCAAGCGATTCAGCCCCGCGACGCGCGGACCCGCGTCCTCGTCCTCGGGACTTTCCATCTCCGTCAGATCGAAAAGACCTTCCAGCCCGGGATGCTGGACCGCTTGGCGACGGCCTTGGAAGGATTCCGACCGGATGCCATCTGTGTCGAGACGCTCCCCGGCGCCCGGGTCCGCGAGTACGAGCTTCGCCGGGAGGCCGGGCTTTTATACGGGGAAGTCCTCGACGGCTTCGCCAAGACGCACCTCAAGCTGGGCAAGCCCGCCCTCGGCCTCCTGGGAACGACCCAGGAAGCCGCCCGGAATAAGGTCCAGGAGATCCTGCGGACCGCTCGAGCAAACGCCGGTCCGGGCTCCCTGTCGGTTGAAGCGAGAGCCAACCTGATCCTGTGGATGCTGGCCGCGTATGATCCGGGTTCGGCGATTCTCCAATGGTCCTATCTGAGCGACACGGACAAGCGGGCCCAAAAGGCCATCCCGACGGACTTGGCGACCCAGCTCGATGCCGAAGCGGCCAAGGTCAACGAGGTGCCCGCCCTGTCCGTCCGCCTGGGCCTGCGGCTGGGCTTGGACAGGCTCGAACCGGTGGACGACTTCGAAGAGCTTGACGACTACTCCGAATTCTCGGACCAGATGGAGAAGGATTTCAAGGGAAATCCTCTTCTGGAAGCCGTCTCCAAGGCTCCCGTCTATGCCGACACGACGGCCCGGCTCGAGGAGTGCGTCCGGAAGGGAGACCTCCTCCCCCAGTACCTCCTCCTCAATTCCCCC
>JAQULS010000223.1 GCA_028749235.1 Acidobacteriota bacterium
GGCGCCAGGTCCAGGATATCGACGTCCCGGCGGACGGATTCCCGGTCCGCGGGATCGTACAGGATATACATGCCTTCCTGGGCGTGGACGGCGTCGTCCGGCCCGGTGTCGTTCTCTTCGAGGTACATGGCCCCCCAGCCCAGCGTGCCGGCCGAGCGCCAGTAGAGGTCGTCGAAGTAGACCATCAGGTCGGGATAGTC
Source organism: Acidobacteriota bacterium (assembly GCA_028749235.1). GTDB lineage: Bacteria > Acidobacteriota > Aminicenantia > Aminicenantales > UBA4085 > UBA4085. Next base: position 201 of record JAQULS010000223.1, read on the forward strand.
GCCGCGAAGCTCCGGGTAGAACTCGTTCGGCTTGATGACCCGGGTGGCCCAGGCCTCGCCTTGCGGGCCGCGGATGCCGCGCAGCCTCTCGGCCAGGGCCTCGCGCTCGACCTCGTAGTCCTCGGGCTTGATCGTGCCCTGCGGCTCCCGGCCCTCGACGTTGAGGAAGATGCGGGCGTAGTAGCCGCCCCAGCCCCAAGCCTTGGTCCGGGACCAGTCGATCGGCGTTTTCTCGATGTTGGCACCGCGCTTGGGCGCCTCTTTCAGGACAAGGTCGCCCTGCTCGATCAGCCACTCGTTGACGCAGAAGGCCCCCTTCATGCGCTTGGCGCCGTGATCGGAAACGGCCAGGACGACGGTGTCGTCCGGCACGACCTCGAGCAATTCCCCGACCTTGGCGTCCAGGAACTTGTAGTAGTCGATGATCGCATGCTCGTACTTGTTCCCGGGCTCGAAGAGATGGTGGGCCGGATCGTGGAACTTCCAGAAGGCGTGATGAATGCGGTCGACGCCGATCTCGACGAACCAGAACAGATCCCAGGGCTTGGTCTTGGCCAGCCAGGTCATGATCTCGAACCGCTTGGCGGTCATGTCATAAATGGCCCGCAGGATTTGGTCGCGATCCTCGGTCCGGAAGACGACGTCGAAGGGATAGGGGCCGAATTTTTCCTCGATCTCGGCCTTGAGCCCGGCCGGATAGGTGTATTCCTTGTCGGCCCCGGGAGTGATGAAGCAGCCGACGAGGTTGCCGTTGATCTTGTGCGGGGGGTAGCTCGGCGGCACGCTGACAAGCAGGCTGCGGCCGTCCTGGGCGCCCAGGATATCCCAAACCGCGGGTTCCTTGACCGATTGCGAGGTCGCGATCCACATTTTATCGTAGGTATATCCGTTGCGGTGGCGGAAACCGTAGAGGCCCAGCCGCCCGGGGTCCTTCCCCGTGGCCATGACCATCCAGGCCGGGATGGTGATCGGGGGGTCGGAGCTCCGCATTTTTCCGTGACGGCCGCCCGCGATCAGGCGATTGAGCACGGGGAATTCGCCGCGCCGGTCGAGAACGATCTCGGGCGCCGCGCAGTCAAGTCCGACGACCATCAGTTTGCGTGTCATGAAATCTTCCTGCCCGCGGCTCGCCACGGAGGCCGGTCGGGGATCAATCGATGTATCCGAGCGCTTTCAAGCGCTCCTTGACCTTTTCTTCGTCCTCCTCGGAGAAGGCCTCGCTTTTACCGGGGCCTTTGGACAGCGCTTCGCGGACGGCTCCAACGATATAACTTGATACGGTTTTAATCCCCGTCCCCCTGATCGCGCACTCGATCTCCTCAACCAGGGCCGTAGGGATCGTCACGGTTGTGAATTCCTTGCCCATGGCACTCTCCTCGGAAGGGGATAAAACCCGTAAAAGCAAAGGCATTTATACACGATCGGCGGGCCTTTTTCAATCCCCGCCTGCTCCCTTGCCGCCCGTCCGCCAGCCTTAACGTATTGACAAAGGCGGCCCAAAGGTGTTTATTATCTGTTCCCCATGAGCCAAAGCTCCTGACCCGCCCCATATGGAAATCATCAGCTACCCGTTTGTTAAAAAGCCCGCCTTTCTGGGCGTCCTGGACCGCAATTTGAAGAAAATCGAATCCCGCCTGGGTCTCAGCCTGAGCCTGCGCGGCGACAGCCTCTATATGGACGGCGATCCGGTCAAGATGGCCAACGCCAAGGCTTACTTCGAAAAAGTCCACGATCTCGAGGAGCGGGGCTACGACCTCAAGGAGAACGACTTCCATATCGTCCTCGACCTGATCGAGGATGGCCGGCCCAAGTCCCTGGAACAGTATTTCCCCTCCGAACCGCTGACCCTGTCCCGCAAATCCGTCGCCCCCAAGAGCCTCAACCAGAAGGAATATATCGACGCCATCCGCGACCACGACATCGTTTTCGGCATCGGACCGGCGGGAACCGGCAAGACCTACCTGGCCATGGCCATGGCCTTGTCGTTCTACCAGGCCAAGCAGGTCGCCCGCATCGTCCTGACGCGGCCGGCCGTCGAGGCCGGCGAACGGCTGGGCTTCCTGCCCGGCGACATGCTCCAGAAGGTCAATCCCTATCTGCGCCCCCTCTACGACGCCCTGTTCGACCTGGTCCAGGCCGACCAGGCCCAACGCCTGATCGAGAAGAACATCCTCGAGATCGCCCCCCTGGCCTATATGCGGGGCCGGACCTTGAGCTCGTCCTTCATCATCATGGACGAAGCCCAGAACACCACCCGCGAGCAGATGAAGATGCTCCTGACCCGGGCCGGGTTCGACTCCAAGGTCGTCATCACCGCCGACATCACCCAGATCGATTTGCCCCATCCCGCCCAATCCGGCGTCGTCCACGCCATGAAGATCCTGGCCCCGATCAAGGAAATCGCCTTCTGCCGGTTCACCGACAAGGACGTCGTCCGGCATCCGCTGATCCGGAAGATCATCAAGGCCTACGAGAAGGCCGAATCGCCGACTCGCGAATAAGGCCCCGCCATGCCGCTCATCTCGTTCCAGAACGTGCGCCTATTCAAGGCCGGCCCCTCCCGGCCGCCGGGGCGCGAGGAAAAGACCGGTCCGCGGCCCGTCTACGAAAACCCGATATTCCTGATCCTTGTCTTCGGCGTCGGATTGGCCGCGCTGACGTCCACCTCCCCCATCCGGCCCCTGCCGGTCCTGCACGAAGGCCAGGCGGCGCCGGCGGACATCGTCTCGCCGGCCGATATCCAGGTCGAGGACATCGAAACCACCGACCAGCGCCGCCGGACCGCCGAGGCCGCCATCCTGCCGGTCTATTCCTTCGACCCCAATGTCTTCCTGGACGCCGAGGACAATGTCCGCCGCTTTTTCGCCATGGGCCGCCAGGCCGAGCAGGCGGGAACGCGCGATTTCCGCGAGCTCCAGAAGATGGTCTACGACCGGTTCGGCATCGATCTGGGGACGGCCGATCTCGAAGCCCTGACCAAGGCGGGCTTCGGGACCGACCTCGAATCCGCCCTGATCGACATCCTGGAACGGTACGCGAGCCGCGGCATCCTGCTCTCCAAGAGCCTGTTCAATGAACGCGAGCCCCGGGGCGGCATGGTCGTCATGCGCGGCCGGGAGAACGAAAAGGCCATCCGCATCCAGGACGTCCTGGACGTCAAGGAAGCCAAGTCCCGCATCATCCTGGATGTCAACGCCCTGGAGCTGACCGCGCGCAAGAAGGGCCTGCTCATCAGCTTGGCTTACGGCTTCCTGGCCCCCAACATCACCTTCAACAAGGTCGAGACGGACGCCCGCCGGGCCAATGCCCGGGCCCGGATCGAGCCGGTCTACTACACGATCGCCAAGGGCCGGACGATCCTGCGCAAGGGCGAAGAGGCCACGGCCGATGCGGTCCGCAGGATCGCCGAGATCAACCAGGTCCTGCGACCGGCCCGCGCCTGGCCCGCCGCGGTCGGGGCCTTCATGCTGTTCAGCCTCCTGCTTACGGCCCTGTGGTTCTACCTGCTCTCGCTCA
>JAQULS010000224.1 GCA_028749235.1 Acidobacteriota bacterium
CCGTGGCGACCGACAAGGCTACGGCGGTCCTGGAGAACGGCGTTTTGACGATCGTCATGCCCAAGGCCCAAGCGGGACCGTCGCGGGACAAAGTCGTCCCCATCGGCCGCACTGAAGACCCTCAGGGAGAATCGAATGGCTGAAAAAGACACCAAGGAAGCCCCGCTCGAGGAAGCGCCCGAGGACAAGGAGCAAAAGCTCCCCATCCCGACCCGCCTGCCGGTGCTCCTGCTGCGCGATATCGTGGTCTTTCCGTTCATGATCGTTCCTCTGTTTGTGGGCCGGGAAAAATCCAAGGCGGCCATCGACGCCTCGCTGTCCTCGCACCGGATGATCCTGCTTCTGACCCAGAAGAAAATGGAAACCGAGGACCCCAAGCGCGAGGAAGTCTACGACATGGGGACGGTGGCCTTGATCATGCGCATGCTCAAGCTGCCGGACGGCCGGATCCGCATCCTGGCCCAGGGCTTGAGCCGGGCCCGGATCGAGAGTTTCGAGGAGGACAACGGGCATATCGAGGCCCAGATCTCCGTCCTGGGCGAGCCCGACGTCCCCGCCGGAACCCTGGAGAGCGAGGCCCTGGTCCGCAACGTCCGCTCGGGGCTGGAGAAAGCCACTTCGCTGGGCAAGACCATCCCGCCCGAGGTGCTGATCATCGCCGCCAACGTCGAGGAGCCGGGCCGCCTGGCCGACCTGACCGCGGCCAACCTGGAGCTTAAGGTCCCCGAGGCCCAGGCCATCCTGGAGATCATCGATCCGACGGCGCGGCTGAAGAAGGTCCACGATCTGCTGGCCAAGGAGTTGGAGCTTCTCGACGTCCAGTCGCGCATCTCGACCGAAGCCAAGGGCGAGATGGACAAGATGCAGCGGCAGTACTTTCTCCGCCAGCAGATGAAGGCCATCCAAAAGGAGCTGGGCGAGGGCAACGAGCTGCAGGAGGAGATCAAGGCCTACCAGGACAAGCTGAAGAAGCTCAAGGTGGCCGACGAGGTCCGGGAAGAGCTCGACAAGCAGATCGTTCGCCTGGGGCAGATGCACCCGGAGTCGGCCGAAACGACGGTTGTCCGCAACTACCTGGATTGGATGTTCGCCCTGCCCTGGAACCGGAGTACGGTCGACAACCTGGACCTGAAAAAGGCCAAAGCCATCCTGGACGAGGACCACTACGGACTGGACAAGATCAAGGAGCGGATTCTCGAATACCTGGCCGTCCGCAGCCTGTCCAAGACCATCAAGGGCCCCATCCTCTGCTTCGTCGGCCCGCCCGGCGTGGGCAAGACCTCGCTGGGCCGCTCGATCGCCCGGGCCCTGGGCCGGGAGTTCCTCCGCATCTCGCTGGGCGGCGTGCATGACGAGGCCGAAATCAGGGGCCACCGCCGGACCTATGTCGGGGCGCTTCCCGGCCGCATCATCCAGGGTCTGCGCCGGGCCGGGTCCAACAACCCGGTCTTCATGATGGACGAGGTCGACAAGATCGGAGCGGACTTCCGCGGCGATCCTTCCTCGGCCCTGCTCGAGGTGCTCGACCCCGAGCAGAACAACAGCTTCCGGGACCACTACGTGGGCGTCCCGTTCAACCTGTCCAAGGTCATGTTCATCACCACGGCCAACCTGCTGGATACGATCCAGCCGGCCTTCCGCGACCGCATGGAAGTCATCCATCTGCCCGGGTACACCGAAGAGGAAAAGCTTCAGATCGCCCTGCGGCACCTCGTTCCGAAGCAGGTCCGGGAGAACGCCCTGACCGTCAAACGGATCGAGTTCTCGTCCGGGTCGATCAAGAAGATCATCTCCCTCTATACCCGCGAGGCGGGCGTGCGGAACCTGGAGCGCGAGATCGGCGCCGTCTGCCGCAAGACCGCCCGCAAGGTCGCCGAGGGCCGCAAGGGGCTGTCCAGAATCACTTCCCAGAACGTCGAGACCTTCCTCGGCCCGCCCAAGATCTTCAAGGATCAGGTCCAGAAGAAAGACCAGGTCGGCGTCGCCACGGGGCTGGCCTGGACCGAGGCCGGGGGTGAAATCCTGTTCGTCGAGGCGATCCGGATGAAAGGCAAGGGCGGGCTGGCGCTGACCGGCTCCCTGGGCGATGTCATGAAGGAGTCGGCCCAGGCGGCCTTGAGCTACGCCCGGGCCCACGCCGGCGAGCTGGGCATCGATTCGAAGATCTTCGCGGCCAACGATTTCCACGTCCATATCCCCGAAGGCGCCATCCCCAAGGACGGCCCTTCGGCCGGAATCACCATGGCCACGGCCTTGATCTCGGCTTGCACCAACACCAAGGTCCGCTGGGACACGGCCATGACGGGCGAGATCACCCTGCGCGGCAACATCCTGCCGATCGGCGGCGTCAAGGAGAAAGTCCTGGCCGCCCAGCGGGCCGGGATCCCGCGCATGATCCTCCCGGCGGCCAACCGGAAGGACTTGGTGGATATACCCAAAACCGTCCTCAAGGAGATGTCCTTCCTCTTCGTCGAGGAGATCAACGAGGTCCTGCGTGAGGCGCTGGTCAAGGGCGGCCGCAAGCCGCCGGCCGCGTCGAACCGACGAGCATGAAGCGGGCCACGGTCGGAGAGACGGGCGAGCGGGAGCTCATCAAGCTTATCCGAAGGCTTTTCCCTTCGTCCCGCCGCGAGGTCATGCGGGGGATCGGCGACGACGCCGCCGTCATCCGGCCGGGGAAAACGCCCTGGGTTCTGACCAAGGACCTGCTGGTCGAAGACGTCGATTTCCGCCGCTCCCTCCATCCTCCGTTCCTCCTGGGCCGCAAGAGCCTGGCCGTCAACTTGAGCGACGCGGCGGCCATGGGCGCCCGGCCGGCCCTGGCCCTGCTCGGATTGGGCTTGCCGCCGGATCTCGACCTGGCCTGGGTGCGCGAGTTCCTGCGCGGCTTCCGGTCGCGGGCCCGCGAGCATGGCGTCGACCTGGTGGGGGGGGATTTATCCGCCTCCCGCGAGATCATCGTTTCCGTAACGGTCTTGGCAACGGCCGCAAAGACCATCGGTCGCGGCGGCGCCCGTCCCGGCGACCGGCTGTATGTCTCGGGGACTCTGGGCGACGCGGCCTTGGGCTTCGCCTTGATCGAGAAGGGAAAGGCGGGCGGCCGCGCCGCGGCGGGATTGCGCCGCGCGTTCCTGGATCCGTCGCCCCGGGTCGAGCTGGGCTTGGATCTCGCCCGGCTCGACCTCCCGTCGGCCATGATCGACATGAGCGACGGGCTGTCCGTGGACCTGGCGCATCTCTGCGAGGAGAGCGGAACGGGGGCCGAGGTCGACCTGGCCCGGATTCCGCTTTCCGGAGAAATGGTCCGTCTGGGCGGGAAAAAGGCTCTCGATTACGCCTTGAACGGGGGAGAGGACTTCGAGCTGCTGTTCGCCGCCAGGCCGACGCGCCGCAACGAGAGCAGGCTGGAGGAAATGGGCCGCCGGCATGCGGTCACTCCGATCGGGCGGATCGTAGCCGGCCGCGGCCTTACGGCGGTCCATCCCGACGGAGCCCGCGTGAAGCTGGCTGTCCGCGGTTATGAGCACTTCCGGGGCTGAAGGCTCCGCGTTCCCGTAAGAATCAGATTTCGCCCCTGTAGACCGCTTCGGCCGGGCCGGTCTGAAAGACCGGTGAAGCCTCGTCGGGCCATTCGACCAGCAGCGCCCCCAGGCTCGTCTTGACATTGACCGTACGGTCGACGTAACCCTTGAGCATGGCCGAGACGGCC
>JAQULS010000225.1 GCA_028749235.1 Acidobacteriota bacterium
GGACTCAAAATCCCGTGTCCAGAGATGGATGTGTGGGTTCGATTCCCTCCTCCGGCACCATCCCTTCCCCCGAATGTGATCTACATTTTTCGGGAAACGGTCCTCTTTTTCAGCACATTAAGAAATTCCGGGGAGACCTTCTGTCAACCGTTTCTTTTTTGGTCGGCGTTTAATGCCGCCTACGCGTCAATTATCCCAATAAACAGCCGACTATTTGAAATATCCTGTAAAGCTCAAGAAGCGAATTGTCTTGTGCCGGCGCGTCGATTCTGGCACGAAGGTTGCTTGTGTGTTTAGCCGGGAGATAAAATCTCAAACTTTTTACGGAGAAAAAACATGAAATCGAGCCGGAGAGACAAGACCGAAGGCAATCTGAACGAAGCGAAGGGAAAAGTCAAAGAGATCGTCGGGAATGCCGTCGGGAATTCCGATCTGGAAGCCGAAGGCAAAAACGATCAGTTGGCTGGCAAGGTACAAAAGAAAGTTGGGGAAATTAAAAAGATCTTGGGCAAGTAATAACCCCAAACGCGTTTATTCGAGGTTCTATGGAGTATTCGTTTGCTCTGAAGAAGAGGTTCATATAAAAGGCTTTTAGCGAGACACCCTAGGAGATTGAACATGAGCAAGGAAAAGACGACGAGTCGTACCGAAAAAAGCAAACGGGAAAAGAGCCCGGCTTCCAAGGGAGACTCGCAACGGGCCTCCGGCGGCGAGATGCACCAGATCGCCGGCGGGGGACACCCCGCGCTCACTACGAACCAGGGCGTAGCCCTTTCCGATAATCAAAACTCGCTCAGGGCCAATCCTCGCGGTCCCACGCTTCTGGAGGATTTCATCCTTCGCGAAAAAATAACGCATTTCGATCACGAGCGTATTCCCGAACGTATCGTTCATGCGAGAGCGACGGGCGTGCATGGATTCTTCGAGCTGACCGCCTCGTTGAAACGATACACGACCGCCAAGGTCCTCACCGAGGTCGGCGAGAAGACACCCGTGTTTACTCGACTCTCGACCGTCGCGGGCGGCGCGGGTTCGGTTGACACCCCCCGTGATATTCGCGGCTTTGCCGTCAAGTTTTACACCAAGGAAGGCAACTGGGACATTGTCGGCAACAACATCCCGGTTTTCTTCATCCAGGATGCCATCAAATTTCCCGACCTCATCCATGCCGTTAAAATGGAACCCGATCGAGGCTTTCCACAATCGGCGACCGCGCACGACACATTCTGGGATTTCATTTCGCTCACGCCCGAATCCATGCACACGGTCATGTGGATCATGTCCGATCGCACCCTGCCGCGATCACTGCGGATGATCGAAGGCTTTGGGGTGCATAGTTTCCGGCTGATTAACGAAGCCGGCCAATCAACCTTCGTCAAATTCCACTGGCGTCCCAAGCTCGGCTTGCAGTCCACCATTTGGGATGAAACCGTAAAGCTTTGCGGCGCTGATCAAGACTACCATCGCCGCGATATGTTCGAGGCCATCGCCGCCGGTCATTTCCCGGAGTGGGAATTCGCGGTTCAGCTTTTCACGCAGGAACAAGCGGACAAATTCCCATTCGATCATCTGGATGCGTCCAAGCTGATTCCCGAAGAATGGGTGCCCTTGAAAGTAATCGGCCGTATGGTGTTGAATCGCTGGCCGGACAATTTCTTCGCCGAAACGGAACAGGTCGCTTATTGTCCCGCTAATGTGGTGCCCGGCATCGATTTCTCCAATGATCCTCTTTTGCAGGGCCGATTATTCTCCTATGTCGACACCCAGCTTTCGCGGCTGGGTTCGTCCAATTTCCACCAGATCCCGATCAACGCACCCAAGTGTCCGTTTGGCAACCAACAACGTGACGGACACATGCAGATGGCGCAACCGGCGGGACGCGTTGCCTATGAGCCCAGCACCTTGTCGGAAAACTCGCGACGCGAAAAGGCGATCGATGGCTTTCATAGCACTCGGGTGAATGAAACCGGCGAGAAAGGCCGCATCCGTGCCGAGAGCTTTGCCGACCACTACAGCCAGGCGCGGCAGTTTTATCTCAGCCAAACATCCTATGAGCAGGCCCATATCGCCTCGGCGATAGTGTTTGAGCTTTCCAAGGTCGAACATGTGCACATCCGTGAAGCGATCGTGGGTCACCTGCGGCATATCGCTGAAGACCTCGCCAAAAGGGTGGCCGCGGGTCTTGCCTTCGACAAAATGCCCGATGCTCCGCCGGTCGCATCGCCCGTGAAGGAAATGCCGCTTTCGCCCGCACTCCAAATCATCGGCAAGATGAAAGACACGCTCATGGGGCGTGTGATTGGCATCCTCATCGCCGATGGTTCAGAGGGCGCTGACATCAAGAAGTTTAAAAAAGCGGCAACCGATGCAGGCGCCGCCGTGAAGATCGTCGCCCCCAAAGTGGGGGGCGTGAAGCTTGCCGACGGCTCGATGCTGACGGCTGACGGACAACTGGCGGGCACTCCTTCCGTGCTCTTCGACGCCATCGTCGTCATCCTCTCCGGCGAAGGGGCCAAGGCCGTGTCGGGGGAAAGCGCCGCGATCGATTTTGTGCGTGATGCTTTCGTTCATCTCAAGGCCATCGCCGCCGACAAAGGCGGCCAAGAGCTTTTGAAAATAGCGAATGTCGGACAAGACGCGGGTGTCGTGGCTGTCAGTGACAAAGGCGCCTTCATGGCTGCGGCAAAGACGCGTCAATGGGACCGGGAAAAGTCCGTACGAACATTGGCCTGACCGCCAGTTCCGTAAAGGGGATGAACAATGAGTCTGATGAAAATGAAAGACGGTACGCAGATCTATTATAAGGACTGGGGCGCCGGACACCCGGTGCTGTTGAGCCACGGCTGGCCGCTCAACGCGGACAGCTGGGAGGCCCAGATGGTTTTCCTGGCCTCCAAGGGCTATCGCTGCATAGCCCATGACCGTCGCGGGCATGGTCGGTCGAGCCAGCCCTGGAATGGCAACGATATGGACACTTATGCCGACGATCTGTCGGAGCTCATCGAAACGCTCGACCTTACGGGGGCCGTCCTCATCGGCTTCTCCGCGGGCGGAGGCGAAGTGGCCCGCTATATCGGCCGCCACGGCACGAAACGGGTGGCTAAGGCCGCGCTGATCGCAGCCGTCCCGCCGCTGATGCTGAAAACGCCGGGCAATCCTTGCGGTTTGCCGAGGGCGTCCTTCGACAAGATCCGCCTCGGCTGCCTGGCTGACCGCTCACAGTTCTACAAGGATCTTGCCGGCGGCCCGTTTTTTGGGGCCAACAGGCCCGGCGCCAAGGTCTCACAGGGGATGATCGACTCGTTCTGGCTCCAGGGGATGCAAGCCGGTCATAAAAACACCTTTGACTGCATCCAAGCCTTCTCCGAGACGGATTTCACCGCGGACCTCGAAAAGTTCGACGTGCCGACTCTGATCGTTCACGGCGACGACGACCAGATCGTGCCGATCGCCGCCGCCGCTCTCCGCTCGGTGAAACTGATCAAGAAAGCCACTCTGAAGATTTACCCGGCCGCCCCGCATGGCCTGGCTTACACGCACAAAGATCAGCTCAACGCCGACCTGTTGGCTTTTCTTAAGGCCTAAGACCGAATGATACGCTCCCATCTCTGATACATTCGCGGCGCCAAACCCAGATTTTAAAATCGGGTTTAT
>JAQULS010000091.1 GCA_028749235.1 Acidobacteriota bacterium
CGCCAGGGCGATCAGGGCGTCGAGAAGGACGTTGGCGCCCTTTTCCAGGTCGTCCCAGCGAATCGACTCTTCCGGAGCGTGGCTGATGCCGTCCGGACTGGGGACGAAGATCATGGCCGCGGGCGCTTTGGCGGCCAGGATCTGGGCGTCGTGGCCGGCCCCGCTTCCCAGGATCCGGTACGCATAGCCGCGCGCGGCGCAGGCGCCCTGGAGAAGCTGCAACAGCCGCTCGGGCACGGCCAGGGGCGATGTGGCGTCGACGAGACGCGAGGCGAACGCCAGCCCCCGCGTCGCCGCGACCTCTTCGGCCAGGGCGAAGAGCTCCGTTTCGAGCGCGGCCAGCGTCTCGGGCGAACGGCTGCGGAATTCGAAGGAAAAGTCGGCCCGGCCGGGGATGATGGAAAACACTCCCGGATGGACGTGCGCCTGGCCTATCGTGACGAAGCTGCCGTAGTGGCGGGTCGCGACATGGCGGGTGGCCCGCAGGGCGAAGTCGGCCAATCCCAGGAAGGCGTCGCGGCGGAGCTCGAGCGGCACCGTTCCGGCGTGTCCCGCTTCGCCCTGGAACGAGCAGCGGCGGTAGTGCTTGCCGGCGATGACATCGACGATACCGATCGGGACGCCCTCGTCGTCAAGGACCGGCCCCTGCTCGATGTGGAGTTCGAGGAAGGCGGCCAAAGCCGGCGCCTCGGCGGCCGCCCCGAGAATGCTCTTGACGGAAAAATCGGTGCCGTCAAGGACTTCGGCCAGGGGCGCTCCGAAGGACGTCCTCCCGCTTTCAAGAAGGGCGCGATCGAGAGTCCCGGTGAAGGCCCGGCTGCCGAGGAAATCGCCGACCAAACCGCCCTCCTCGTCGGTGAAGGCGGCCACGGCCAGGGGCTTGGCGAGGCGGTACCCTTCCTCGCGGATCCTCTGGACGGCCTCGAGAGCCGCCAGCACTCCGGCCGCGCCGTCGAAGGCGCCGCCGTTCATCACCGTGTCGATGTGGGAACCGGCCATCACCGCGGGACCGCCCGTTCCCCAGAAGCCGAAGATGTTGCCCGCCCCGTCGCGGCGAAAATCGAGGCCCGCCGCTTCGATCCGGTCTTGGAGCCAAGCCCGGGCTTCGAAGTCGGCCGGGCTGAACGAGGGACGGGAGAGACCGCCGCGCGGATCGCGGCCGATTTTCCCCAATTCCTCGATATTCTTTTGGAGACGGGCTCGGTCGATTCCGATATTCATCGGCATCCTGAATCTTAAGGCCGGCTCCCCAACAAGGCCACCATCTCGCGGACGGCCCGGCCGATGCCCACGATGGCGGCCCGGGCCACGATCGCGAATCCAATGCTCAGCTCGGTGATCGGGGGGATGGCCACGATCGGCCCCGCGTTGCGGTAGTCGATGTCATGTCCGGCCGTGACTTCCAGCCCGTGCTTGACGCCCCAAGCGGCCGCCCGCCGGACATCGCCCAGCGCCTTGGCCCGGGCTTCCGCCTTGCCGGCCTTGGCGTAGAGGCCGGTATGAAGCTCGATCTGGGGGATGCCCAGTCCGGCCGCGGCCGTGATCTGGCGGGGTTCGGGATCGACGAAGACGCAGACTCGGATGCCCGCCTTGGTCAGCGCCGAGACGTGCGGAGCCAGGGCCTTGCGGTTGGCCAGGACGTTCAGTCCCCCCGTCGTCGTCAGTTCTTCGGGCCGCTCGGGCACCAGGCAGACGACGTCGGGCCGCACGGCCAGGGCGACGGCTTTCATCTCCTCGGTGGCGGCCATCTCGACGGTCATCTTGGTCTTGATGACGGCCCGGATGAGCTTCAGGTCGCGCTCGTTGATGTGCCTCCGATCGCCCCGGATATGGGCCGTGATGCCATGGGCCCCGGCTTGTTCGGCCAACAGGGCGGCCAGCACGGGCTCGGGCTCGTTCGACCGGCGGGCCTGACGAAGGGTGGCGAAATGATCGACGTTGACGGATAGGCGCATGGGTGACTCCTGGACCTATGATATCAGACACATGCTGAATTCGCGAAACGAAAGGGGTCAGGTCTTAAGATTCAAAATTTCTCGATACTGGCACGCCGTCCGAACGGGCGGGAAGAAATCTTGAATCTTAAGACCTGACCCCGATGGCGCGGTCGATGGCGGCGGCGATGCGTCCGGCCAAGGCTTCGACCTCGGCCTGGTCTTCGCCTTCGAGCATGACCCGGGCCAGCGGCTCCGTCCCGCTGTACCGCACGTCGAGCCGTCCCCGGCCGGCGATCGTCCGCCCCACATCGTCCAGGGCGGCCGCGACTTCCGGGATCCCGTTCAGGTCGGGCTTGCTCGCGACCCGGACGTTGAGCAGGACCTGGGGAAACTCGGCTAATCCCGCGACGAAATCGGCCAACGAGCCGCCCGTGGCGGCCATGGCCTCGAGGACCCGCAGGCTGGTCAGGATGCCGTCGCCGGTCGGACAGTCATCGAGCAGGATGGTATGCCCCGAGCGCTCGCCGCCCAGGTTGGCTCCCAGGTCGAGCATCTTCTCCAGGACGTACTTATCGCCGACCCGCGTCCGCACGAGAGGCAGTCCCAGCCCGCCCAAGGCCTTTTCCAAGCCCAGGTTGCTCATGGTCGTGGCGACGACGGCGCCGCCTTTCAGCCGGCCCCGGCCGGCCATGAACCTGGCCAGCCCGAACAAGGTGTGATCGCCGTTGAGAAGCCGCCCGTCGGCGTCGGCCCACATGGCCCGGTCGGCGTCGCCGTCGTAGGCGACCCCCAAGTCGGCCTTCTCACGGACGACGGCCGCCGCCAGGCTTTCCGGGTGGAGCGCTCCGCACCCCGCGTTGATGTTGCGGCCGTCCGGCTCGGCGTGGATGGCCGTCACCCGGCAGCCTGCGGCCCGAAAAACCTCGGGGGCGATCAGCGAGGCGGCTCCGTTGGCGCAATCGAGGACGATGGTGAAGGGCGCGGCCCGCTTGAGACCCGCCGGCCGCTCGGACAGGAATCGTTCGTATTGGTCGATCAGGCTCTTCTCGGCCGGCCGTCCCGCGCCCGGCCGCGCCGCGGCGGCCGCCGCGCTCCCGCCGCGCTCCCGCAGGGAAGCCTCGAGCTCCTCCTCCCAATCATCGGGAATCTTGAATCCCTGGTGCGAGAATATCTTGATGCCGTTGTCGCGATACGGATTATGCGAGGCCGAGATGACCGCCCCGGCCGAAAAGTCGTTGACCTTGGTCAGATAGGCCACGCCCGAAGTGGGGATGATCCCGGCGCTGTGCCCCACCCCGGCCGCGTCTTCGATCCCGCGCAGGAAGGCCGCTTCGATCCAGGCCCCGGATTCGCGGGTGTCGCGGCCGACCAGGATCTCGGGCCGCAGGCCTTCCCGGCGCAGCCGCCCGACCAGGGCCCGGCCCAGCTCGTAGACGGTGGCGGCATCGAGCGGATACTGGCCCGCAATACCGCGCATGCCGTCGGTCCCGAACAATGTCTTCATCGGCTGGTCCTTTTTTCGTCCGCCCGGGATGAGGGCGGGCCTTCCCCAGGATCAGGGCTCACTTTTTCGAGATCGTCACGCGCACCCGGGCCTTGGCCGGCTTCCCCAGGATCCGCAGGTCGGGCCGCGGCAGGAGGATGTCCGTTTCGACTTCGACCGGAGCCGCGAGGCCGGTGACGTCGACGGGTCCCGTCCGCAGGGTGTCGCGCGGCCGGAACTTGCTGGCCGGCCCGCGAACCCTGACCCGGCTCGGCGCGACCTCGAACGACTCGATCCGGAAGCCGGACTTGACCGTGCCCTGGATCGCCGGGACGACCTCCATCTCGGTCTCGTTGGCCTGCTCCAGCTTGATGCGGGCCTTGGGCGGGAAGACGCGCACGGCCTTGACGTTGGGCGGGACGACGACCATGGAGGCATCCAGGGCGTAGTCGTCCTGGCCGACAAGGGCGTTCTTAAGGTCCAGGACGGCCGTCAAGTCGTTGGTCGTGATCTGGCTGAGCAGCCGGTTCGTGGCCTGCACGGTGACATCCACGACCGAAACGGACTTTTCCACCAGCTCCATGGTCGGCGGAATGTTGCGTGTTTCGAGCGAGACCGCCAGCGTCCGCTCGCCGAACGTCTTCTCCTTGGGCACCAAGGTGATCCAGAGGATCACGGCCAGACCGAAGGCCAGCAGCTTGAGCGACCAGTTGCGGGTGAGCAAGTCCTTGAGCATGGGTTTCATCTTTGCAGGTATTCGAGCAGACGGTCCTTGAGGGCGTCCGCGTCGGGCACGGATTGCAGAACGCCGCGCAGGGCCAGCGAAATGCCGCCGGTCTCCTCGGACACGACGACGACGGCCGCGTCCGTCTCCTGCGACAAGCCGATGGCCGCCAGGTGGCGGGTCCGGGTCTGGGCGTCCGCGCCCAGGTTATGGACGGCCGGCAGGGGCAGCAGGCAGCCCGCCGCGACGACCGTCCCGCCCCGCAGCAGGACGGCCCCGTCGTGCATGGGCGAATGGGGGAAGAACAGGCTGACCAGGATGTCCTTGGACAGGACGGCGTCGATCTTGACGCCGCGGTCGGCGTAATTGGCCAGCGAGATCTCGTTCTCGATCGCGATCAGCGCCCCGATCTTGCGCTGGGACATGTAGTCCACCGCCATCCGGAGGTCCTCGGCCTTGTCCTGCAGCGAGCGCATCGCCAGCGGCTTGCGGAAGGAGCGCGATCCCAGCCCGGTCAGGAAGCGGCGGATCTCGCCCTGGAAGAGGACGATGATGGCGATGATCAGGTAGCTGGCCATGTTCTGCAGGACCCAATTGGAGACGTTGAGCTTGGCCCAGCGTGTCACCAGGAGGAGCACGCCGACGAACCCGATGCCCAAGGCCATCGGATAGGCCCGGGTGCTCTTGATGAGCAGGATGAAGACGTAGATGAGGAAGGCGACGACCAGGATGTCCAGCAGGTCGATCAGATTGAAGCGGTGCAGGGCGGTCAGGATGTCATTGAGCATAGCGCGGCTCCCGTCGCTCGGATGGCGGGGCCGAAGCCTCGCCGGCGAGGATGGCGTCGGCGACCAGGGCCGCCCGCTTGAGGGCCCGGACGTCGTGGACGCGGAGGATGTGGGCCCCGCCCGCCAGGGCCAGGACGGCGGCCGCGATCGTCCCCTCCAGGCGGTCCTGGGGCTGGGCGTTGAGGATCTTGCCGATGAAGGACTTGCGGGAGACGCCGACCAGGACGGGGCGGCCGAGCGCGGCCAGATCGTCGAGGCCGCGCAGGAGCATCAGGTTGTCTTCCAGGCGCTTGCCGAAGCCGATGCCGGGGTCGAGGATGACCGCTTCCGGGGCGACGCCGTAGGCCTGGGCCACGGTCAAACGCTCGCCCAGGAACGCCGTCACTTCGGAGCGGACGTCACGGTATTGGGGATTCACCTGCATGGTCCGCGGCGTGCCCTTCATGTGCATCAGGACGAGCCCCGCCCCCGCCGCCGCCACCCGCCGCAGGAGCTCGGTATCCAGGCGGGCCGCGTCGACGTCGTTGATGATGTCGGCTCCGGCATCGAGGACGGCCCGGGCGATCTCGGCCTTGGATGTGTCGACCGAGAGGAGGGCCGGGGTCGCGCCGCGAAGCGCCCGCACCACCGGCAGGACGCGCCGCAGCTCCTCGTCGGCGGGGACGGGATCGGCCCCGGGCCGCGTGCTCTCGCCGCCGACGTCCAGGATGTCGGCCCCCTCCTCGATCAGAGCCAGGCCGCGCTCGGCCGCCCGGCCGGGATCAAGGTACAGGCCGCCGTCCGAAAAGGAGTCGGGAGTGACGTTGACGATGCCCATGATCCAGGTCCGCGCGGCCAGCGGGTGATCCGCGCCTTTGATCCGGAGAAGGGCTTCTCGTCTCACCTCTCACGCTTGGGCGGGTTGGGGATCGGCCAGCGGTGAAGCGGCCGGCGGCGCCGCGGACTCGGGCTTGAGGACGGCGGCGATCTCGTCCGAAGAGAGGACTTCTTTTTCGAGCAGGAGCTTGGCCACCGTTTCGAGGTGGCCGCGGTGATCTTCGAGCAGCCGGTGGGTGCGGTCGTAGTTGCGGCCGATGATCTTCTTGACTTCCTCGTCGATCCGCTCGGCCGTCCGTTCGGAGAAGTTCTTGTGGGCCGTCAGCTCGCGGCCGAGGAAGATCAGGTCGTCCCGTTCGCCGAAGGTCAGGGGGCCGAGGTCGGACATGCCCCACTGGCAGACCATCCGGCGGGCGATCTCGGTGCCTTTCTCAAAGTCGTTGGACGCCCCGGTCGTGGTCTGGTTCAGGAAAAGCATTTCGGCCACCCGGCCGGCCAGCAGGACCGAGAGCTGGGCCTCCAGGTATTCCTTGCTGTAGGTGTAGCGGTCGTCGAGCGGGAGCTGCTGGGTCAGGCCCAGGGCCATGCCGCGCGGGATGATGGTCACTTTGTGGATCGGGTCGGCTTCGGGGATGAGGGCGGCGACCAGGGCGTGGCCGGCCTCGTGGAAGGCCGTGCTCCGCTTCTCCTCGTCGGAGATGATCATGCTCTTGCGCTCGACCCCCATCAGGACCTTGTCCTTGGCGTACTCGAGGTCCTTCATAGTCACCGTGGACTGGGCGGTCCGGGCCCCGTTGAGGGCGGCTTCGTTGACCATGTTGGCCAGGTCGGCCCCGCTGAAGCCGGGCGTGGAGCGGGCCAGGATTTTGAGATCGACGTCCGGATCCAGCGGGATCTTGCGGATATGGACCTTGAGGATTTCCTCGCGGCCCTTGACGTCGGGCATGTTGACGACGACCCGGCGGTCGAAGCGGCCGGGCCGAAGCAGCGCGCTGTCCAGGATGTCGGGCCGGTTGGTGGCCGCGATCAGGATGATGCCCTCGTTGGAGTCGAAGCCGTCCATCTCGACCAGGAGCTGGTTCAGGGTCTGCTCGCGCTCGTCGTGGCCGCCGCCCAGCCCCGCTCCGCGCTGGCGGCCGACGGCGTCGATTTCGTCGATGAAGATCAGGCAGGGAGCGTGCTTCTTGCCGTTTTCAAACAGGTCCCGGACGCGGGAGGCTCCGACGCCGACGAACATTTCGACGAAGTCCGAGCCGCTGATGGAGAAAAAGGGCACGTCGGCCTCGCCGGCCACGGCCCGGGCCAGGAGAGTCTTGCCGGTGCCCGGGGCGCCGACGAGCAGGACGCCCTTGGGGATGCGGCCGCCGAGCTTCTGGTACTTCTGCGGCTCCTTGAGGAAGCCGACGATCTCGTTCAGCTCCTCCTTGGCTTCCTCGACGCCGGCCACGTCCTTGAAGGTGACCTTCTTCTGCTGATTGGAGAAGAGCTTGGCCCGGCTCTTGCCGAAGGCCATGGCCTTGTTGCCGCCGGACTGCATCTGGCGCATGAAGAAGACCCAGAACAGGATCAGCAGGACGAACGGGAACCAGCTGAAAAGGTAGGAGTACCAGGGGCTCTTGCCGCCGTCCTTGACGATGATGTTGACCCCGCTCTGGCGGAGGATCTTGATCAGGTCGTCGTACTGGGGGGGTAGGACGGTTTTGAAGGTCGTCCCGTCGCGGTACTGGCCGCGAAGCTGAAGGCCCGTGATGGTCACTTCCTCGACCTTCTTGCCCTCGACGTCGTTCATGAACTGGCTGAAGGTGATTTCGGTCTTGACCACGGCGGGCGTCTGCAGAATCGACCAGAGAAAGATGATGACGGCTCCGGCCGCAACCCAGAAGGCGATATTTTTTAGGGAGGAATTCCTCTTTTGGACCATTAAAGTTGCCTCTTTTGACCCCGTATGATAGCACGGCTCGGGCTTTTTGTATAGCCGCCGGATCAAGGCTCCCCCAAGCGGCCCGAAAACGCCCCTCCGGGGAAGAATCGGTCCTTCGGGGCGTTGACTAGCCCTCCCGCCCGGCCGTAAACTGCCCGGCATGAAGCTTCATTCCACGCATCCCTCAAATACTCATCCCTCCCCGCGACTTGGGGGAAGGGCGGCCCTTCTCGCGATAGGCCTGATTCTGGCGGTTTCGCCGTTGGCGGCCCAGAGGCGCGTCCTTCGCCTGCCCGATATCCCGGGCTACACGACGCTCAAAGGCGATTTTCACACCCATACGGTCTTTTCCGACGGCAACGTCTGGCCGACGGTGCGCGTCCAGGAAGCCTGGCGCGACGGCCTCGACGCCCTGGCCATTGCCGACCACGTGGAATACCTGCCCCATAAAGACTTTATACCCGTCAACCACAACGCGGCCTGGGAGATCTGCCGGACCCTGGCCGAAGAGAAAAACATCATCCTCGTCCACGGGGCGGAGCTCAACCGGGACATGCCTCCCGGCCATCTCAACGCCCTCTTTATCCAGGACGCCGCGGCCCTGGCCGTACCCGACATCATGGATGCGATCGAGGCGGCCGTCCGGCAGGGCGCCTTCATCATGTACAATCACCCCGGCTGGGAGGCGCAGGAAAGGGACGGCATCCCCAAGCTGTATCCGATTCATCGGGATCTGATCGCCAAGGGCCGGCTCCACGGCATCGAGTACGTCAACACCTACAGCCGCTATCCCCTCGTCCTCGATATGTGCCGCGACCATCGACTGGCGATCATGGGCGACAGCGATGCCCACGACGTCATCAGCGAGATCTACAAGGCTTCCGAGAACGCCCATCGGCCGGTGACGCTGGTCTTTGCCAAGGAGCGATCCTCGGCCTCGATCCGCGAGGCGATGTTCGCGGGCCGGACGGCCGTCTGGTCCGGCAACGAGCTGGCCGGGTTCGAGAACGTGGCGGCGCCCTTTTTCCGCGCCGCCGTGTCCGTGGCCAAGCCGCATCGCGCGGATGACAAGTCCATCTGGTTCGAGGTCGGCAACGCCTCCGACCTGCCGTTCTTCCTGACGGACGGTCCCGCGGGCGCGCCGTCGTCGCTGACGATCCCGGCCAACGGTTCCGTCATCGTCAAGGCCGAACGGCGCTATCTGACCGAGCCTCTGGCTTATACGGCCAAGAACGTCGTCATCGGCAACGGGAAAAGCCTGGCCGTGACGCTGGCGCCCGGCGGCGGCCCGGCCGGTCCGATCCGCTGATCCTTTATTTATTCCGGATAAGGAGCAGCAGCCCCTTGGCCCCCTCGACGTGCAGGGGCTCGCCGGGAACGAGCGAGGCGGCGGACTGGAATCCTACGATCTCCGGGGCGGTCATCGTGCAGGCCTCGGGATCAAGGTTCAGGGCCCGCCAATCGACTCGCAGCCGCGCGGTCCGGGCATCGGCCGACCAGTTGCCGACGGCGATGAGGACGTCCTTCGCCCCGCGATAGACCGTGGCCGCAAGATCGGCGTTGTCCGTGCGCACGGGGCAGCGGGGATCCCAATAGCCGATCATCTCGCGCCCGGCCAAGTCGTAGTCGTCGAAAAAACTCCACAGGTGCTCTGGTGAAGGCTCCGTCCAGCCGGCCCGGTTGGTGATCCCGTAGACCATGCCCCGCCAGGCATGGCCGCCGCCTTGGAGCATCTGCCCGGTCAGGCCGAAGGGGATGCCCGAGACTTCGATCAGCCAATGGTCGGGCCGCCGGTTGTAGTCGCGGCCTTCGCCGATCCAGGCCAGGTCGACGTAGGGCAGGAGGTCCATATAGAGATTCAGGCAGTTGGCGAAGCCGGCCCACTCGCAGAAGTGGTTCCAGCTGTGGAGATCGATCCGCCCCTCCGGGCGGGCCCGGTCGATGATCTTGCGGGCCCGCCGCAGGGTCAGCCGGTCGAGGGCCGAGTCGTCGATGTAGACGCCGTCGAGGCCCATCTTGCGGACCATCCAGTCCAAGCCCGCGACGTAGAAGTTATTCAGGCGGCCGTCCGGGGCGGTGATGACCGCGAGGTCGGTCTGCCCCTTGAACCGGCCCTCGTTGACGAGGTTGAACCAGGCCGGGATATATTTCTCGCGCAGGTTCTCCTTCAGCCAGGCGTCGGGGCCGTTGGGGTTGATGGCCTCGACGCGGCTCTCGTTGCCCGGGCCGGGGAAGATCACTTCGCCGTTCAGGCTGAAGAAGGCCCAAAACTCCGGCAGGTTCTTGGTCAGCTCCCGGGTGGTGTAATAGAGCTTCAGCCGGCGGCCGGATTCGTGGGCGGCGTCCGCCAGGCGCGTCAGGTCGGCGACGCTCTGGTCCAGGTAGGGATAGTTGATGAACGGATAGATGTCTTCGGCGTGATGGATGTTGACGACGTTGGCGCCGGCGCTTGCGGCCTTGGCGATCTTCGAAGCGGCCGTGCCGCCGCCGCCGTGGTAATACCGGTCGCCGAACTTGACCCGCCGGTCGATCGTCCGGAAGGGCGTCAGCAGGAGTTCGAAGTCATAGGCCAGCGTCCGGCCGGGCTCCAGGACGCGGCTTCCCGAATAGGCCTTGACCACGACCCGGCCCGAAGCCTCCGCCACGTCGACGCCGCCTTTCCCGCCGTTCCCCCACGACGGGGGAAGGCGGAGCGGGCCGAAATGGTAGTAGACGTTGACCAGCGGGCGGACGTAGTTTTCGGCCTTCCATTTGATTCGCAGGCCGCCGTTGACCGCGCCCAGCCAGAGCATGTCCTGGTTTTTCGCCGTGTCCCATTTCCATTTCCAGTCGGAAGTCCGCAGGCCGCCTTCGTGGCCCAGCCCCATCATGTACTCGGCCTTGTCATGGACGACGGGGACTTCCAGCCGGATGTCCTTGACCCGGAGCGGGGTCTTGGCCCGGAGCCGCACCTGGTAATCGACGAAGCCGTCGTACTCCAGGCGGCCGCGGCATTCGAGCTCGCCTTCCGCGAACGCGCTCCGGACGCTCCAGACGGCGGCGGAAGCGGATTCTTTCTCGATCTTCAAGCCGCCCGGAACCGGGCGGATGATCGTCCCGTCCTCCTTTTCGATGATGAACCGGAACGGCTGCTCGACCACGGCGGCGCCGGCCGGGAGCAGGGCTTGATTGGAGCCGTCGAAGAAGCTGACGATGGACGCCGGAAGGCCGTCGTCGGCGATGGTCAGGGCCCGTCCCAGGATCGAGATCCGCCTGCCTTCCAGGCCGACGGGAAGATATCCCCGGCTGACGTCTTCGTCGCTGCCGACCGTGGCATTGAGCCAGCTCAAGCGGGCCAGGCGCCAGCCTTCGTCGATGCCCCCTTCGACGACCGGTTCGCCCGCAATTTCCAGCCGCAAGGGCACGGTGCTCTTTTCGGCCCCCGCCCGGACGGATACCGAACCCGTGTAAACTCCCTTCGCGGCTCCTTGAAGATCGAGCCCGATCCAGAGGCCCTGGGCCCGCCCGGCCGGAACATCGATCGTTTTCGAGAAGGCGCGTCCGCGGATATCGATGCCGCCCGCGTTGAAGCAGGTCATTTTCCCGGCCGGGATCTCGTGTCCGGCGCCGTCGCGCAAGTCGGAATATTCCACCCGGACGTCCTGGAGGTCCGAACCCGTCGCCCAGACGCCCAATTGATAGACATAGAATTCCTCCGGCCGGGCCGACATCGCGAAGGGGGCCGGCCGGGAGGCGTTCGCCCGCCCCGCCTGGGGCAGGGGGTCGTACCACTTGATGGGCTTATCCCGCAATGCGGGCGCGACGAAGAGGGAGCCGTCCTTCATCGCCGCCGGGAAAGCGGGGTTCCCTCCGGCCCGGCCCGTGATTCCGGCGATCAGCAGGGCGGCGCCAAAGAAGACGATTCGTTTCCCGTTCTTCATCGCGGGCCCCGCCGCCGTCATTTCTCGGCTACCACCAGCAATTCGAACTCTTTCGGCGACGGCTTCACCTTCCGGTTGAACTCGCCGATCGTGCCGCCGAAGATTTCCACTTTCCGGAAGCCCAGCGTCTTCAGCATCCAGGCCAGCTCGGAAGGCATGTAGAACCGCTCGTTGCAGCAAAGAGTCTTCTTCTTCCCGTTGTCGTCCACGGCTTCCAGGACCGAATCCTCGCGCAGTGTCGCGATGTCGAAAGAAATCTTCGATGTTTTCGTTCCCACCGCGCCTTCGTTGAGGATCTCCTTCAGCGAAGTGACGAGCGGATAAAGGGCGTTGAGCGTGGAGAAGATGAATTTGCCGCCCTTCCGAAGCGACTTGGCGCAATTCTCGAGGATGCGGAAATTCATCTCGTCCGTTTCCATCAGCGGGAAGCCGCCCTCGCAAAGCATGATCACCAGCCCGAACCGGCCCCGGAAGTCGAAGCGGCGGGCGTCTTTCCGGAGGAATTCGACTTTAACCCCGGCGGCCCGGGCTTTCTCCCGCGCCCGCTTGAGCTGGGAAAGGGACAGGTCCAGGCCCGTGACGGCGTACCCCCGTCGCGCCAGCTCGATGGAGTGCCGGCCGGTCCCGCAGCCCACGTCCAGGATCCGGATGCGCTTGTTCTTCCGGATCTCTTTTTCGATGAAACCGACTTCCTGCAGGGTGCCCTTGGTGAAAGTCTCCCGGTCGTAAGTCTTCGCGTAATCGATGAACAGCTCTTCATACCATTTTTTCAAGATGATCTCCTGCGGGTTTTGTCGCCTGCGCGGTCCATGGTAACCGTTTCGGACACGGCTCTCAATAGAATTCCTCATCTTCGCGCCGGCCAGGCTTCCGCGGTCCTCGTTAAGACGATCGTTTCGACTGTCTTCGCGCCGGTCAGGCTTCCGCGGTCGTCGTTAAGACGATCGTTTCGACTGTCTTCGCGACGGCCAGGCTTCCGCGGTCGTCGTCAAGACGATCGCTTCGACTGTCTTCGCGCCGGCCAGGCTTCCGCGGTCGTCGTCAAGACGATCGCTTCGACTGTCTTCGCGACGGCTTGACGCCGTCCGCCCGGCGGAATTACCATCGGCCCATTCTCCATCAGACGCAAGATCGTCCGGCCGGCTCCAAAAGGAAGGAACGATGCCGAAACCGAAGCCGTTGAAGATGTCCTTCATGATTTTCTGCGTGATGCTCCTGGCCGGCCAAATGGCCGCGGTGACGCCCACCCGGCGCGAGATGGCCATGGCCGGAGCGGGGAGCCGGCCCGCCTTTTCGTTCCTTTACGACGGGGTGCGCTTCCGCAGCCTGCAGTCAAACTGGAAGTATGCCGAGAGCCGGAAGCGCCTGGACTCCGGCCGCCGACAGGTCACGCGGACCTACCTCGACCCCCGCACGGGGCTGGAAGCGCGCTGCGTGTCGATCGAGTACAAGGACTTTCCGGCCGTCGAGTGGACCGTGTTCTTGACGAACAAGGGCAAGGCGAAGAGCCCGATCCTCAAGAGCATTCAGGGCGTGGACATGCGCTTGCCCGAGGAAGCCGGAGGCGATGCCGTCCTCCATTGGATGCGCGGCGACGACAACTCCGGGCAGAGCTTCGCGCCGCGGGAGAAGGCCTTTCCTCCCGGTCGGCCGGATTCGATCACGCTGGCCCCCAACGGCGGACGGTCGTCGGACGGGGTGGCGCCGTTCTTCAACGCGGCCTGGAAGGGGGGCGGTGTCGCTGTGGCGGTGGGATGGACGGGGCAGTGGCAGGCGACCGCCGCCCGCGAGGGGGATGGAGCGTTCTACCTATGGGCCGGGCAGCAGCTGACGAACCTGGCTTTAAATCCCGGCGAGACGGTGCGTACGCCGCGCATCATGCTCGTCTTCTGGGAGGGGACCGATCCGCTTCGCGGCAGCAATCTTTTCCGGCAGGTCCTGATCCGGCATGTCCTTCCGAGACGCAACGGCGAGCTCGTCTATTCTCCCATCT
>JAQULS010000226.1 GCA_028749235.1 Acidobacteriota bacterium
GGCGTGCCGAAGGACCATGCACAGGCCGTAGCCTGGTACCGCAAGGCCGCCGAGCAGGGAGACGCAGATGCGCAGTTCTTCCTGGGCATATACTACGGCGAGCGCCTCCACGGCTTGCGGTCGCGGGACATCCGGGCGTACGAGGACTTCAAAGAGGCGCTCCTGTGGACCCGCAAAGCCGCCGAGCAGGGGCTAGCGGAGGCGCAGGATGCCATGGGCCTCCTGTGCTTCCTCAGTGGGGACAGCGCGCAGGGGGTCGCCTGGTATCGCAAGGCCGCCGAGGAAGGAAACAAGAGTGCTCAGTTGCACCTCGGCGAACTCTATGCTGAAGGCCGTAAGATGGACCGGGACTATGTTGAGGCCTACAAGTGGCTGGACCTTGCGGCGTCGCGTGCATCAGGGGAACCCTATCCGGGTGCCGCCAAGAGCAGAGACACAGTCGCGAAGAAGATGACCTCAACCCAGAAGGCTGAGGCCCAACAGCGGGCGCGGGAGTGGGCCGAGGCGTTCGAGAAGCAGCGGGACAAGTAGCGAATGGGCCATGCCACCGGGTGGGTTTGCACCGGAACTCGTATCTTCACTGAACAGCGGCGGTGCGGCATGTGGTGGATGGTGTCCATCGGCGTACTGATGCGAACCGCGTGGCTGTCAGGCTGTCGGCATTCCCCGGTGTAAATAAGGGCAAGTTGAAGCTGGAACGAGACATGGAGTGTGGACCTTGCAAACGGAATGGTGCTCGTGGCAAGGGAAGGGCAGAAAAGGAGAGTTGCCAATGAGAGATCTGACGTCCATCCCCCGCGCCCTTTTATGGGTTCTGCTGGCCATTCTTGCCAGTTGGGCCTCGGCCGCCACGACCAGATCACAGGCCCGAAGCTCCATCACGTTCGACAACCAATCCGGAGAGACTGCGTTGGTCAAACTCCAGGGACCGTCGGCCGTGACGGTCAATGTACCCAGGGGTTCGAGCCGAACAGTCGCCGTGCAGCCTGGGCAGTACCAAGTCCTGTTACGCTTCGGCGACGGAAGCTCCGACTATCGCTACGAGAAAGGCGATCCATTCGAAGTGTCGGAAACGGCCCGAATATATTCGCATATCTCGATTACCCTCTACAAGGTTGCGTCCGGCAACTATTCGACTCGACCCATCGACTTACGTGAGTTCGAGTCTGCGAAGGCCGAACGTTCAGACCTGGCCAATCCCCATCCGACAGATCCGCCGTCTCTTCCGAAGCCGGCAGCGCAGGAAGACAAGACGACAGATCCGCCGTCTCTTCCGAAGCCGGCAGCGCAGGAAGACAAGACGACAGACCCGCAACTCCGGTCCCGTGCCGAGCAGGGAGACGCAGATGCGCAGAACAGCTTGGGCGAAGCGTACGCCGATAGCCTACCACCGATGGCGGGCGACGTGCAGGCGGTGGCGTGGTACCGCAAGGCCGCCGAGCAAGGACATGCGCAGGCGCAGCTCAACCTGGGCCTGATGTACTCCATGGGCCGCGGCGTGCCACAAGACGACGTGCAGGGGGCCTTGTGGTGGCGCAAGGCCGCCGAGCAGGGAGAAGCGGCGGCGCAACTCAATCTGGGCCAGGCGTACGCCAGCGGCGAAGGCGTCCCGCAGGATTACGTACAGGCGGCGTCATGGTGGCGCAAGTCCGCCGAGCAGGGAGAAGCGGCGGCGCAGCTCAATCTGGGCCAGGCGTACGCCAGCGGCGAAGGCGTCCCGCAGGACGACGTGCAAGCCGTGGCCTGGTATCGCAAAGCAGCCCAGCAAGGAGCCTGGCAGGCGCAGTACGAACTGGGCTTGAGGTACGCCGCCGGCCAAGGCGTGGTACGCGACGATGTTGAGGCGTACAAGTGGCTGAGTCTCGCGGTGTTGCGCGCATCGGAAGCCCCCTGGGCTGGCCCCGTCTATGCCGACGAGGTTAAAGCGAAATATGCCAAAACCAGAGATGCCATCGCCGAGAATATGACGCCTGCCCAGATCGCGGAGGCGCAACAGAGGGCTAATGCGTGGGCCGTGGCGTTCGTGAAACGGCAGAAGAAGTAGCGCAAGGCGTTTCCGAAGACGAGCCGGGGAACGCCGTCACTGAGTTCGCTTGATTAATTTTCTGAGTTGCTCTTGCAGGGTATTACTCTCCTCTTCAGTTATGCTTGTTGTTTCCCAGCCATTTCCGTCCCTGAATTTTCTCACATAGTCTATTGCTACCATACCTTCCGCTTCCGCGTATTTGGATAGCCTTTATGCGAAGCTTTCCTTTCATGATATTTCTGGGGAGCAGAGCAACCCCTCTTTTTTGGCGGGAGGGAGGCCTGTTCATCGGGCCGGCGTTTTGCCTGCGGCTTCCTTCAGACCCCGCCTCGCGACGGGCGCCCTTGCCGTCCGGCTAACACTTCCTCCTGTCTGGCGTGTTCGGGACTTTCACCCTAAAGCAGGTGCGCCCTGCCGGGCGTACCAAAAAAAAAGGGCGGATCTCCCCTCGCGGGGCGATCCGCCCGATGGTTCTTGCCTGGGAACCGCTC
Source organism: Acidobacteriota bacterium (assembly GCA_028749235.1). GTDB lineage: Bacteria > Acidobacteriota > Aminicenantia > Aminicenantales > UBA4085 > UBA4085. Next base: position 2,518 of record JAQULS010000226.1, read on the forward strand.
CGCCCTAATCGGCTATATTACCGGGGCGAAGCCGCGTTCCGAAATACCGTTTCCGGTCAGTACCGGTTCCGGCCGCCGCCGCCGCCGAAGCCGCCGGTGCGGGGCCGGTCGGTCTTGGGCTGGGCTTCGTTGACCTTGATGGCGCGGCCCTTGATGTCGCGGCCGTTCAGGGCGCTGATGGCCTTGAGCCCTTCTTCCTTGTTCGGCATTTCGACGAAGCCGAAGCCGCGCGACTGGCCGGTGGCCTTGTCGCTGATGACGGCGGCCTTGTCGACGGCGCCGTAGGCCTGGAAGGCTTCGCGAAGGTCGGTCTCGGTCACGGAAAAGGACAGGTTTCCAACGTAGATGTTCATACTCGTCTCCTTGGACGACGGGATCCGCTTGGTTTTTCTCCAAACGTCCCGAAAACGAAAGCTATCCGATCGCGAACTAGGAAAGGAGTATGCCACATCACAGGCAGGGCTTTGTCCCCTGATTCCTTAATTCCGGTCAGACGTGGAGGCCGGGCGGCACCCCCTGCTTGCTTTACGCCCAGAAAAGAAAAAAACCCGGCAACGTCCTACTCTCCCACTCGGCAGCCCGAGCAGTACCATCGGCACCCCAGGGCTTAGCTTCCGTGTTCGGAATGGGAACGGGCGTTTCCCCTGCGTCATGGTTGCCGGGATTTAATAATCGCTTATAAATCCCAATCGAATTTCGCTTGCATGTTTTGTCGAGAATAAACCTTATGGTCAAGCCTCACGGGCGGTTAGTACTGGTAAGCTTCACGCGTTACCGCGCTTCCACACCCAGCCTATCAAACGGGTCATCTACCCGTGCCCTTCAGCCCTTACGGGAGGGAGAACTAATCTTGGGGCGTGCTTCCCGCTTATATGCCTTCAGCGGTTATCACTTCCGAACGTAGCTACCCGGCGGTGCCCCTGGCGGGACAACCGGCACACTAGAGGTTCGTTCGTCCAGGTCCTTTCGTACTATGGACCACCCCCCTCAATTCTCCTGCGCCTGCCGTGGATAGGGACCGAACTGTCTCGCGACGTTCTGAACCCAGCTCACGTACCTCTTTAACCGGCGAACAGCCGGACCCTTGGGACCCGCTTCAGCCCCAGGATGAGATGAGCCGACATCG
>JAQULS010000092.1 GCA_028749235.1 Acidobacteriota bacterium
ATTGGGACCGCCGCCTGTTCGACGCCCTGATCCCCCTGCCCGACGGGACGAGCTATAATTCCTATTACATCCGCGGCTCGGAGAAGGCCGCCCTGCTCGACGGGGTCGACCCGGCCAAGGCCGGCGTTCAGGCGGCCTATCTCGACCAATTGCCTCCGGTCGACGTCATCATCGCCCACCACGGCGAGCAGGACCACGCGGGCAGCCTGCCCGGGCTCCTGGCCCGCTACCCGCGGGCCCGGCTGGTCTGTTCGCCCAAGGCCAAGTCCATTCTCATCGACCATCTTGGCCTCGACCCGGACCGGATCACGACGGTCGAGGACGGCGAGACCCTGTCTCTCGGCGATAAGACCCTGCAGTTCGTCCACACGCCCTGGGTTCATTGGCCGGAGACGATGTGCACTTACCTTCGGGAAGACAAGATCCTCTTTTCCTGCGATTTCTTCGGCTCCCACCTGGCCCAGTCCGGCTTGTTCGTCGACGACGAGGAACGGACCTACGAGTCGGCCAAGAGGTATTTCGCCGAGATCATGATGCCTTTCCGGACGGCCATCCAGAAGAACCTCGACCGCCTGGGGAGCTTGCCGATCGAAATGATCGCTCCCAGCCACGGCCCCGTCCACCGGAAGCCCCAAGCCATCCTTCAGGCTTACCGGGATTGGATCAAGGACACGCCGCATAACAGCGTTGTCGTCGCCTATATCTCGATGCACGGCAGCACGGAAATCGCGGTCAACCGGCTGGTCGACGGATTGGACGCCCGCGGCGTGACGGTCTTCCGGTTCAACATGGGCGAGGCCGACATCGGCCAGCTGGCCACGAGGCTGGTCGACGCCGCGACGGTCGTCCTGGCCGGCCCAGCCCTCCACGCCGGGCTTCACCCCAAGCTGGCGTTCGCCGTCATGTTGGCCAACGCCCTCCGCCCCAAGGTCCGGCTGGCGGCTTTCATCGGCTCTTTCGGCTGGGGGCACAAGATGGTCGAGCAACTCATAGGCCTCATCCCCAACCTGAAGGCCGAGATCCTGCCTCCTATCCTGTTCAAGGGTCTGCCTCGGGCAAGCGACTTGGCGGCGGTCGAGGCCCTGGCCGATACGATCGCGGCCCGGCACAAAGCCTGGGATTTGTTTTAGGACGCGGCCGGCGGCGCGGTCAGGACGTCGAGTCCTCGACCCGGCCGAAGTCCCGAACCGCTTGGAAGACCGTCTCGGGCGCCAGCACCGATCCGTCCCGGGGCGAATCCACGATCCTGTACTGGAAGAAGACGCAGTCTCCCTCATACCACGGCGGTCCGGGCGGGCGGCCGAGCTCGGCCCGCCGGGCCCGCTCCAGGCCGTTCAAACGGCCGCCCAGGCCGCGCAGATTGACGCCGACGGCCGGATCGACGCCGATGATGAAGCGGCCGTCGCCGAATCGGCTCATGACGAACGAAAATCCCTTTCCGTCCGGGGCGTAGACCGCGTCCCGCCGGGCCCACTCCTTGAGCAGGAAGCAGCGCGGGCCGGCGACGTTCAGCCCGTCCACCCTCTGCCGCCCGCTCCCGTCCAGGCGGGGCAGGGTGATCCGGAACTTGGGCGAGCGGGCGGCGTCGGCCAGGTAGTTCTGGTGATCCTCTCCGACCTTGCGGACGGCCCGCTCGAAGCGGTCGATGCCCCGAAAGAGGTTGGGGTTCTCCATGAGATCCTCGCCCGCGGCGGCCCGGGCGTGCAGATGCTTCATGAATCGAAGCCCCTCTGCGAGCCGGGCCCGGTTGATCGCTTCCACGTCATCGCCCGCTCCCGCGAAGAGGGCCCGCAGGACGGCATAGGGCGTGGCGGTCAGGTCGAGAGCCGGGGGCAGAGACGAGGTGTCGACGATTTGAGCGTAGGCCGCCAGTGTCCGCATGGCCGGGTCGATTTCGCCCTGTTCGATCAGGCGCTGGGCCAGGAAGATCGCCGCCAGGGCGTCGAAGTCGGGAAAGCGGTGGGTGACGAAGGTCAAGGTCCCTTCCGGCTCGCGGCCTCCCGGACGGATCCAATCGAGCACCAGGTCCGGATGCTTGACGACCAGCGCCGCGGCGCATTCCGGCTCGGCTTCGGGATGGTGATGGTCGAGAACGCCGGGCGCCAGGCGCATGCCCACGTCCAGGACGATGCGGCCGGGCTCCGGCTCGAAGACCGTGCCATAGTCGGCGAATTGATATGCAACGCTCAGGGCGGGAGTCATCGGCATCGTGACGGAATTGAATACTCCATACCCGGCCGGGCGTCAAGCGCGGCCTGCCGTACGGCGCTTGAGATCGGGGCCGGACCGGGCTATACTGGACGTTAAGAATCGTCCCATTTCCGTCAGGAGGTTTGCCATGACCCGTTCTTTATCGTTGGCCCGCATCGCGGGGCTCGCGCTCGCTCTTCCGGCCGTCTTCATCATGGCCGGGTTCGCCGCCGATCGTCCGGCCGGAACGGCCGCCCAAAAGACCGTCACTCTGGCTTATCGATTCGAAGCCGGGAAGACGATCTCCTACCGGGAGACGGGCACCCGGACGCAGAACATGGATGTCCAGGGCCAGGTCATGACCACGACCACGACGTCCGGCTTGGATTTCACGATCACGCCGAAAGGCCCGAAGGGATCCGATTTCCTGCTCGGCATCGTCGTCAATGCGGGTAAATCCGATTCTCAGACCATACAAGGAGACATTTCGGCGGACTTCAGCTCGGTCATTGGCAAGGGCTTCGACATGGTCCTTTCCCCGTTGGGCAAGGAAGTCGACGTTTCCGGAGCCTCGGTTCTCATGATCGGCTCGCCGGCCGGCGGCGAGCAGGATATGACATCCAGCTTCCAGGCCTTCTTCCCCGACCTGCCCGACAAGCCGATCAAGGTCGGCGATGCCTGGCCCAGCGAGGATGTCATCGTTTCGAAACAGGGCGGCGGCGAGACCAAGACTCAGTTCGCCAACCTGAACACCCTGGACGGCTTCGAGACGGTGGACGGCATGGAGTGCGCCCGGATCAAGGTCGTCTCGACGGGCACCATGTCCGGCACCATCGACCAGGGGGGGATGAGCATGGGACTGGCCATGAAGATCGATTCCCAAAACATTTGGTATTTTGCCGTCAAGGAAGGCCTCTTCCTCAAATCCGACGGCAAGGCGACCCTGACCGGGACCATCGATGTGGCTCAGGCCGGCATCACCATCGCCATGACGGGAGAGACGGCCGGACAGGTCGTCGTCGTCAAAAAGTAAACGCCGGCCGATGACCCGACGTTACCTCCCGGCGGTCGCCTGCGCGCTGCTTGCGGCCTTGGCCGCCGTTCCGTTCGCGGGCCGGCCGGCCGGGGCGCAGCCCGCACCGTCCATCCGATGGATCGATCTCGACCAGGATGCCGGCCGCCAGGTCGTCGTGGACATCGAAAAGGGCCGGTATCTGGGGCATCCCACGACCTGCCTCTTGGAGGATGGCCGGACGATTCTGTGCGTCTATCCGAAGGGCCACGGCAAGGGCGCGATCGTTTATAAAAAAAGCTTCGACGGCGGGCTGACGTGGAGCGACCGCCTGCCGACGCCCGCAAGCTGGGCGACCAGTCTGGAAACGCCGACGATCCACCGGGTCGTCCGGCCCGATGGGGCCAAACGGCTGATTCTGTTCTCGGGGCTCTATCCCGCCCGCCTGGCCCGCTCGGAAGACGACGGCCGGACCTGGTCCGAGCTGGCCCCGGTGGGCGATTGGGGCGGGATCGTGGTCATGGGCAGCGTCGAGGCCGTCGGCGACAAGAGGGGCCGCTACATGGCCGCCTTCCACGACGACGGCCGCTTCCTGGCCAAGGAGCCCAAGATCGAAAAGCCCGCTGTCATGACCCTGCTCAAGACGTTTTCCGAGGACGGCGGCCTGACCTGGTCCGAGCCCGAGGCGATCTTCCGGTCGAGCGAAATCCATGTCTGCGAGCCCGGCCTCATCCGCTCGCCGGACGGCAAGCGGCTGGCCATGCTGCTGCGCGAGAACGCCCGGCGGCGGAATTCCCAGATCATCTTCTCGGACGACGAGGGCAAGACCTGGACGGCTCCCCGCGACATGCCCGATGCCCTGAACGGCGACCGGCACACCGGCAAGTATGCGCCGGATGGCAGGCTGGCGATCTCATTCCGGTGCCTATCGCCCAAGGGCAAGGCCTCACCCTACGAGGGCGATTGGGTGGCCTGGGTCGGAACGTTCGACGATCTCGTCGCCGGCCGTCCCGGCCAGTACCTGGTCCGGCTCAAGGACAATCTTGTCGCGGCCGACTGCGCCTATCCCGGCGTCGAGGTCCTTCCCGACGGCACATTCGTCGCCACGACCTACGGCCATTGGCGGCCGGACGAGGAGCCGTTCATCTTGAGCGTCCGGTTCAAGCTGGCCGATCTCGACGGCTTGGCGCGCTGAACCGCGGTCAGCGCGTCCGGTGCCGTTCGGCCAGGATTCTCTCCACGATGCGAGCGCTTCCCGAGGGGAAGGGGTATCTTCGCAGACTGCCCGGCCGGACCCATTTGCGATCCGGGCTTGCGGCCGGACCGGACCGCAGGCCGCAGGTGAAGGCGTGCAGGGTCACTCGGAAGGTCGTGTAGGAGTGGTCCACGGTCATGAACGGCTGCATCGCTTCCGGCCGGACGCCGATCTCCTCTTCGAGCTCGCGGGCCAGGGCCGCTTTGAGGGATTCCCGCCGGCGGACCTTGCCGCCGGGGAATTCCCACAGCCCGGCCAATAATCCGTCAGGCGGCCGCCTCTGGATGAGGATGCGCCCGTCCCGTTCGATGATTCCAACGACCGCGGTGATCTTCCGGTAGATCCGTTTCACGGGAGCCGGGATGACTTCCTGGCGGCCGGAGGCATAGGCCCGGCAATCGCGCCTCAGGGGGCAGCTCAGGCAGGCCGGATTCGCCGGGCGGCAGACCAGCGCGCCCAGCTCCATCCAGGCCTGGTTGAAATCGCCCGGCCGGCGGGCCGGGAGAAGCGGAGCCAGTATCGCCAGCCAGGCCGCGTCGTTTTTCGCCGCGGCCGGACCTTCCCGGCCGTACAGACGCATCAAGACGCGGCGGACGTTGGCTTCGACAAGCGGGACGGGGCGGCCGAAGGCGAGGCTCGATACGGCCGCGGTCGTGTAGGGTCCGAAGCCGGGCAAGGCCCGCAGGGCTTCGGCGTCGTCCGGCAGACGTCCTCCGTGGCGGTCGACAACGACTTTCGCGGCGGCCTGGAGGTCGCGGGCCCGGCGATAGTATCCCAATCCCTGCCAGGCCTTGAGCACGCCCGCCTGGCGCGCCTCGGCCAGGGATTCGATATCGGGAAACAGCCGGAACCACTTTTGGTAATAGGGAATGACCGCGGCGACGGTCGTCTGTTGGAGCATGACCTCGGATATCCAGATGGCATAGGGATCCCGGGTCCCGCGCCAGGGCAGATCACGCCGGCGGCGCGCATACCAGTCCATAAGACGGCGGATCGAGGCCGGCCGAAGTTCCGGCATTTTTAAAGGGCGAAAGCCAGGCCGAGCGCCAGGCTGAAGCGCCGCAGGGGGAGCGTCAGCGCCGGCAGATCCAGGGCATCGCGGAGTTCCTCGAAATCGGCTTCGTCGATGGGCGTCAGGCCCGAGTAATAGCCGGCGGTCTCGAGCTCTGGAACGGCCTCGTAGGTTCCGCCGGCCGTGAATCCGGCCCGCAGAAGGAGCGAAAGACAAGAGCATAGGCGGAGGCCGGCTTCCAGCCCGACGCTCCAGCCGAACTTGATCTTGGAAGGGAGCGTCAGGGTCAGGATGTAATCCCGGAAGAACTGCGCCCCGTGGCTGCTGCCCATATATTCCGTGTAGCCCAGGCCTCCCACTTGCCCGGAGGCGATGATGAGGCGCGGTCCCGCCTGGAGGGCGACATCGAAGCTTTTTGAGACGGGCCAACGGACGTAAAGATCCAAACCGATCGAGGCCTGCCGCAGGGAGCCGAAGGTCGGGAACCAGTCGGTCGATTCGAAGTGAGACGACAGGATGGAATCCCAAGGCGGAAGGTATGAGTAGTAGGTGTACTTGAAAAGCATCTCGTAGGGACCGTTCTCCCCGCCCAGGGAGGACTTGCTCCAGCCGAAGCTCGCGCGCAGCCCGACGATCCGTCCGAAGGGGATGAGGAAACCCGCTTGCAGATCGAATCCGGTCGCGGGCTCGATGGCGAGCGTTTGCCCGGCGTACGAACCGGCGGGGATGTACCCGGGATGGGGATCATATTGAAAAGTGTAGGAACTCGATCCCCCTGGAAAACCGGCCCCGGCCGTCAGGAAAAAACGAATCCGCGGCGTCTCGGCGCCGAAGGCCGCGGACGCCGCGGCCAAGCCGAAAACCGCCGCACCGATGCAGGCCGCCGCTCGTCTCATTGTCTTCCTTGTCCCAGATATCTATAATGCCCATGGAACGAGGAAAGGTCAATGAGGAATATCGTCCGGCGTCTCCGCCGCCCGCTTGTCCTCCTGGCGGCTGCGGCCGTGTGCGGAGGGCTCGCGCCGTTGGCCCGGGCCGATGACGGCCGCGTATCGCTGCGGGTGTCGAACAGCTGGTCGCGCATCTCGCCGCGGGAGCTCAACGATTACCTGGAGGACTACGTCCGTTCCTACGAGGACATCTACGGCGTCGGGATTTCCCGGAATTCGACCAAGACCTTCGATTGGGCCCAGGACTTCGAGATCGCCGTCGACATTCCCTTGCGGCGAGGCCTGGTCCTGACCGCTTCCGCCGGCCTGTTGAGCTCCTCGCGCGAGGGCAACGCCTTCACCGTGGAGTGGGGGACGGAGAGCGATGCCTTCCTCCGCGACGACCGCATCCGCTCCGTGGCGGTCGAGCTGGGACTCGGCTATGTCATGCCCCTGTCCGGGCGGTTCGGCCTGCGGCCCCACTTCGGGCTCGACGCCTATTGGTCGACGTTCGAAGACTCCGGATCGCAAACCCGGAGCTATTCGTCCTGGGGGGATTTGGTCACCGCCTGGACGGCCAATGCGCATGCCTTCAACCTGGGCGGGACGGCGGGAGTGACCTTGGATGGAAACGTCTTCGGCGGGCTGGGCCTGTTCCTGGACGCCGGCTACCGGATGGCGCGCCTGTCGAATTTCTCCGGCCGTTATGAGGAGAGCAACGAGGGCGTATCGGATGGCGCGGTCGACTTCAGCCTGCTGTACTTCGAGGAGACGGTCGACTGGCTGGATACGTCCTACAAGCGCTTCAATCTTCCCGGCGGCTGGTCGGGCGGCAACGTCACCCTGGTCCATTCCGCCGTGATCGACCTGTCCGGATTCTACTTCAAGGCCGGCCTGCGGGTCTCGTTCTGAACCCGACTCCCTATTTGACGTCTGCCTGAGCCGTCGTCGCTGCCCAGTCCTTCTGGACCTTGGGGAATTCGTCCAGGAACGAAGCGTCCGCCTTGATCAACCAGGGGAAGCGGGCGTTCTTGAGGACGGCCTGCTTCTTCTCCGGATCGACCCGGCCCACGGCGAGACTGACGGTCTTTTCGATAGACCGGCCCGACGCCGCGTCCTTGGTCCCGATGACGATCTCGGCGGTCGGCTTGTCCAGGCCGTATTCGGTCAATCCCTTGGGAGCTTCGACGTACTCGGCCGCTTCCAGCCCCTCGATCTTGCGCAGGAAGGCCTCGACTTTGGAGCCGTCGGCCTCCTCCTTTTCGGCTTGATCGAAATACCATTTTTCGTTCCCGGCCTTGTGGACCGCGAGCGACGATCCGCCTTTCTTGAGGCTCAGCCGGTCGGCCTGCCAGGAGAAAAAGACCGCGGCTTTGCTTTCCCGCAGGTCGGACGGTTTGCGGTCGAGGTCGAAAAGGATGTCGGCCTCCGGGACCACGATCTTCGTCGACTCCGAGGTCGTGGCGAAGGTCTTGTCCTCGGCCTTGTGGAAAGAGAATACGACTTCCCGGCTCGAAGCGGGCAGGCTCAGGGCGACCTCGTACTCAGGCTTGTCCAGGCCGCGGGCCTTCATCTCCTGCGGCGTCTTGGCCTCGGCCGCGAACTCCTTGGCCCGCAAGCCGGCCAGCGACTCGAGGAGGCTCGACATCTGGCTCTCCTTGGCCAGGGCCTTGAGAGGGGAGGTGAAGAACCACTCCCCGTCCGTTTTACGGGCTTCCCAGCGGGAGTCCTTGGCCCGCAGGCGGATAGCGGTCACGTCCTTGCTCTCGAACCGGAAGACGTCCTTCTGCCGGAGGTCGATGAGCTTCTTGTCCAGGCTGGATTTGAGCGAGCTCGACAGGAGGACGATGCGCGGATCGCCGGCTTTCTGGGCGTACAGCGTGGCGTCGATTTTATTCTCGGCCCCGATGAGAATCCGGATCGGATCCGCCAGGCCTTTGACCTTCAGGACGGCTTCCCGCAGGGGAATGTCGTATGTCTTGGGATCGCCGCCCGAGGCCTCGACAACCCGCTCGATCCGCAGGTCGGACAGGGCGGAGACGAGTCCCTCGGCTTCGACGGCGTCGGCCTTGGCCTCGATCGGCTCGGCGATCATCCACTCGCTCTTGTCGTTCTTGCGGAGAGACAGCGTCTCCGAATCCCGCCTGAGCGAGACGGCCTCGACGTCGGCGGCGGCGACGGCCACCAGCTTTGGCTCGGACCCGGCGCCCGTCGCCGGGGGCTTTTTGTCGACGAACAGGACGACGGCCAGCAATCCGGCGAAGAGGACGGCCAGGATGAGAGTCGTCTTGAATTTCACAGCGCCCTCCGGCGGAGCCAAATGCCCAGTCCGACGGCCAGGACGAGGAGCGGCAGCAGGACGACCGAGAACCAGAAGATCGTCCGCCCCTGGCCCGGCGTCAGCTGGATCGTGCGCGGGTTCTGGGTCTTGGGCCGGATCGAGATGAGGTCCGCTTCCTCGGTCAGCCAGTTGGCGGCGTTGAGGAAGAGGTTGCCGTTGCCGTAGGCGTCGAAGAGCCGGTTCCCGGCGAAGTCCGAGTCGCCGAAAACGACCAGGCGGCCTTCCGGACCGGCCTTGCCGGCCGCGTCCATCGCGGCTTTCAGGACGGCCAGCCCGGCCAGCGGCAGCGGGCCGCGCTTGTCAACCTTGCCGTCGAAGGCGATGTCCTTCACGGTCATCTTGGGCTTCAGGACGAAGCCCTTCTTGGCATAGGCGCTGTTGCCCGTCTTGCCCAGGACCTGGGCGCTGGCGACGCCCTCCGGCTTGGGTTCGACGACGTCGACCGATCGGGCCAGGGGATATACCGTCGCGTAGCGGAAGTTCCGGGTGATGGCATGCTCGGCCAGCTCGCTCATGACCGGCATCAGATAGTCGCCGCCCAGGATCGAGGGCCGGTCGAAGACGATGTCGTCCTCCAGCTTGAACCCGTAACCGGCCAGGAAGGCCGGCAGGCCGGGCCCCGTCTGGGGGTCGACCAGGAAGAGAACCCGGCCGCCCGCCTTGAGGTATGCGGCGATCGCTTCAAGCTCGGCCGGAGCCGGGTTTTTCTGCGGGCCGGGCACGACGAGCAGGGCGCAGTCGGCGGTCAAGGCCTCGGGCAAGGCCAGGGTCTGCTTCTTGACCTGGTAGCCCAGCTTGGCCAGCTCGTCCTTGGCGAAGGATATGCCGTTTTCATCCGTCGCCTCGATCGACTTCTCGCCGTGGCCCTCCAGGAAGAGGATGGTCTTGGATTTTTCCCGCGTCACCTTGATCACGGCGTTGGTCACGGCCTCCTCGGTCGTCTCGGTGATCCGGGTGTCTCTCTTGCCGCACTCGAAGATGGACGTCCCGTCCTGGGTGACTTCGTAGCGCTTGACCAGGCCGGGGTTCTTGTCGGGATCGATGAACTCGTACTTGATCCGCGGCGAATGGTAGGCGTAGATCCTGAGCAGGTCTTCCAGGCGGGCCCGGCCGTAGTTGCCCTCGCGGAAAAAGGCCTTGATCTGGACGTCCTGGGTGAGGGCCTTGGCCACGGTGATCGACTGGTCGGACAGGCTGTGGACCTTGGCCTCGGTGAAGTCGAAGCGCTTGTGGTGCCGGGCCCCCAGGACATTGATCAGGGCCAGGATGGCCAGGATCAGGACGATCATCAGGATCAGGTTGGAGGAATAGAGGAGGGAACGGCGCTTGTGCCCCTGCTTCAGGTCGCCGGCGTGAAGGACGACATACCCGGCCAGGGCGGCGATCCCCAGGATCCCGAGGATCAGGGCCAGGAGCCGGCTTTGCGGCCAGCCCTTGAGGGCGATGAGCGCCAGCCCGAGAAGGGCGAGTCCGATCGAATTCAGGCGAGTCTTGAGCTTGTCCATGGCTTATCTCCAGCGGCGGGACTGGATGACCGAATGGGTCAGGAACAGCCCGAAGAAGGCGAAGCTGGCGTAGTAGACGAGGTCGGACGTGTCCAGGATGCCCTGGGTGGAGTTGTCGAAGTGCTGGAAGAACGAGACGTAGTTGAGGACGTCCTTCCAGAAACCCGAGGCCGAGCCGGCGGCCCAGTTCAAGATCCAGAAGAGCAGCAGGGCCCCGAACGTCAGGATGGCGGCCACGATCTGGTTCTCGGTCAGGGAGGAGAAGAAAAGGCCGATGGCCAGGAAGGCGGCTCCCATGAGCAACAGCCCCAGGTAGCCGCACAGGATGGGCGCCGGCTCGGGATTGCCGTAGAGGAAGGGGAAGACGGCCAGCAGGCCGCTCAGGGCCAGCATGGCCGCCAGGACGAGGAAAGAGGCCAGGAACTTGCCCAGGACGATCTGGCCGACCGAGATGGGCGAGGTCATCAGCAGCTCTTCCGTCCCGATCTTCTTCTCCTCGGCGAAGAGGCGCATGGTCAGCAGGGGCACCATCAGCAGCAGGATGACGCTCATGTTGTTGAAGAGCGGGCCGAAGACCATCTGGTTGATGTTCATCTGTTGGGCGTAGTAGGGATTCTGGGCGGCCTGCAGGGACTGGGAGTTGAACCACATAAGCAGGCTGTAGAAAAAGAACCCGACCAGAACCAGGAAGACGGTCATGACCACGTAGGCGATGGGCGAGGTGAAGTAGGTCCGCAGCTCCTTCTTGGCGATGATCCAGGCGGCTTTCATTGATCCAACCCTCCGGAGACGATCTTGAGGTAAAGATCCTCGATGTTCATGGTGATCGGACGCATTTCCAGCAGGCCGAAGCCCTTTTCCACGGCCAGGCGGGCGACTTCATCGCGCAGGTCGGAGCCGGGCTTCCATTCCACGCGCAGGCCGTCGGCTTCGCGCTCCGCCTTCTCCACCCCGGGCAGCGCCCGCAGAGAGGCGGCGGCCTCGTCCAGGGAGCGGCGAAGCCTAAGGGTGACGCCGTCCTTCTTCTCGACCGAGGCGGTCAAGTCGGCCAGCGAGCCGGAAGCCTTGAGCCGGCCCTCGTTGATGATGACCACCCCGTCGCAGGTCTGGGTGACCTCGGCTAGGATATGGGTGGACAGGATGATCGTCCGTTCGCCCTTGAGCGATTGGATCAGGCCGCGCATCTCCCGGATTTGGGCCGGGTCGAGGCCGATCGTCGGCTCGTCCAGGATCAGGACCTGGGGGTCATGAACCAGGGCTTGGGCGATGCCGACCCTTTGCTTGAACCCGCGCGAGATGTTCTTGATTAGCCGGCCCTTGACCGGCTCCAGCCCGGTCGATTTGATCGTTCGGGCCACCGCGTCTTTCTTTTTGCCGGACGGGACCTTCTTGAGGTCGGCGATGAAGCCCAGGTACTCGGTCACGGTTTGGTCCGGGTAGAGCGGCAGAACCTCCGGCAGATAGCCCAGGATCCGTTTGACCTTGTCGGCTTGAGCAAAGACATCGAAGCCGCCGACGGAAGCCTTGCCGTCCGTGGCCGGGAGAAATCCCGTCAGGACGCGCATGGTGGTCGTCTTGCCGGCCGCGTTCGGTCCGAGCAGGCCCCAGATGCGGCCCTTCTCGACCGTGAAGCTCAAGTCGCGGACGGCGACGAGATCACCGTATTTCTTGACCAGATGCTCAACGGCGATCATGCATTTTCTCCTCTCGAGCGAGCCGATGACATAGAGGCGATAAGCCTTAAACCCGCGTGCCGGGGCGTCCGTTGCGCTGGGGCGCGCCCCGCCGGGGGCAGCCGGAAAGTTATTATAAAAAAATCGGGGCGCCGGTCAATCGGGCCCGAATTCATTCTATTACCAGACACATACTTAATAGCGAGATTCGATTCCACGGAGCCGACCGTGTCGGTGTGGCCGACGACGAAGACCTTTGAACTCGGCTGCCAGAAGTACCCGGACTTCCTTGCCGTCCTTGACCAGCTTCATGGTTGAGCGGGGCTTTTCGCTCCAGACGATCGTTCCACCCAGACTCGTCATGGCGGCTTCGAAGTTGCGCATGATCTGAAGCTCGCTGGGCTTCGAGGCGGCCGAGGCTTGCGGGTAGTAAAGGCGAACGAGTCGAACTCCTTCTCCTGGCAACTGTGAATCCAGGAGTTCGGCATCCGGTTGAACATCGGATGGTCCTTGCAATCCTTGTTGTCCTTCTGCTGGGCGAAGCCGGCGATTGCCAGCCCAATGATCAGAAGGCTCAGGATGATGATGCCTTAGTATACCGCGATTGGGACGAATGCCATAATACCCAGGCTGTCATCCCTTCGGTAGGGAACTGCGTCTAACCTAGAGGAGAGGAGTCTGCCATGAAAAAATACGCCGCCGTTCTTGCCGCCGTCCTCGTCATCGCTTCGGCCGCCTCGGCCCAGAGCGCCGATGAGTTCATCCAGAAAGCAAGCCAAGCCTATGCCCGGAAGCAGTTCGCCCAGGCCGCCGCCCTCTATGAAAAGGCTTTCGCCGCCGGTTCCAACGACGCCAGCGCCGTATATGATGCGGCCTGCTGCTACGCCCTCAGCGGCGGCCGGAACCAGGCCTTTCTATTCCTGAATAAGGCCGCGGAGCTCGGCTGGTACAACGCCGGCCAGGCCCGGCGGGACGCCGATCTGGAGTCGCTCCGGACCGATCCGCGGTGGGAGCCGGCCCTGGCGCTCTTCGAAAAAAACCTCAAGTCCGTGGAAGCCATGTGGTCTTCGCCTGCCTGGAACGCTCCCTACTCCCAAGAGCTATCGGAGGAACTCCGGATCGCCGGGTTGTCCAGGTTCTGGTCCGAGGTCAAGTATAACTTCGCATTCCCCGAGAAGCTGGCCGCCTTGGATTGGGACGCCCTTTACGTCGGCTTCATTCCCAGGGTTCGGGCCGCGCGTTCGACGGTCGAGTATTACAAGGTCCTCCAAGAGCTTGGCGCGAAGCTCCAGGACGGCCACACCAATATCATCATGCCCAACGCATATTGGAAGACTCGGGTCGGGCGGCCGGGCCTCCCAACCCGTCTCATCGAGGGCCGGGTCATGGTGAACGGGCTCTGGAACCCCGAACTCGCAAAGCAGGGCATAGCCAGGGGCATGGAGATCGTAAAGATCGATGGACTTGCG
>JAQULS010000002.1 GCA_028749235.1 Acidobacteriota bacterium
GACCCGGCCCTGCAAGCGATGGACGAGGATTTTGAATGCTTCGACATCCTTAGACGCAGTCCGTCGCAGCAACTCCTCATCGGTCATCGAATCCAAATCTTGGATTTCGGCGCTCCTCTGGTTCGGGTTTACAGACCACCCCCCTGCTCATTAGACACCGAAGCCGCCAATAAACTTGCGCCTAATGCAAATCCGGGGCTGCTTCTTCGCGCAACCGGCGGATGATTTCCGTGATCGCCTCGAGATCGGGGAAAGAGATGGCCTTCTCGGGGCAGAGATTCTCGCAGTTGTTGCAGCCGACGACGCATTCGAAGGGGTTCTGGACAATAACGGCGGACGAGCCGCTGTCCCTGGCGTATACGCCATGGGGACAGAAGTCCAGGCATTTGCCGCAGCCATTGCACAGCTCCGCGGCCACGACAGGAAACCAGGGGATTTTTTCCCGCGGCACGGCTTTAGGCGTCATGACCGGCCTCCTTGACCCTGCTTCGATTCCCGGGCTACTGCGTTTAAAAGGAACCCCTCTACAGTCTTCCGGATATCATCCCGGATGTGGCGAAAAACAGTAAGGATTTCATCCGGCGTCCCCGTCGCCAGGGCCGGGTCGGGGAATCCGATGTGTTCCCGCCGGACGCCGCCGAAAAAGAGCGGGCACGTTTCGTTGGCTCCGTCGCAAAGAGTAATGACGAAGTCGAACGTTTGGCCCGCGAACTCATCCATCGATTTGCTCCGGGCTTGGGCATGATCGATACCGAGCTCGGCCAGGACCTCAAGCGCCTCCTGTCGCGGCGCCGCGGGGGCCGTTCCGGCGGAAAACGCCGCAAAGCGGTCGCCCAAATCGTGATTGACCAGGGCCTCGGCTATCTGCGACCGGGCGCTGTTGGCCGTACATAGAAAGAGGACCTTTTTTCGTTTCATCATTATTCCTCGTCTATTTGAGTCTGATGGAAAGGAGGGCTCCTTCAAACCCCCTTCGGCCTATCGGCCCCGCCGGGGCCACCTGCCGCCATTATTTCCGAAGGAGTCCATCCCGGAACAAGGCGATCCACGAGGACGCCGACCAGGATGAACACCGGAAGCGAAATCAGGACCCGGGCCAACGAAAAGGGCCAACCCAGAAACCCCACTTCAAACGCTAACATGGGAATCTTTAGAGTCGAAAAAGCCCCCAGGTAGATGAAGACGTTGCGGGCCGAACAGCCCTTGCGGGCCAGCCCAATGGCGACGGGAAAAGCGCCATAGAGCGGCCCGGCCTGCACTGTCCCCAGGATGATCAGCCAAGGGACGGCCTTCCAACCCGCCTCGCGGCCCAGATAGCGCTCGATGGAGGCGCGGGGCACCCAAACCTCGAAGAGGCCGACCAGGATGAACATGGCCGGGAGGATGCCGGCCATTTCGGCAAGAAATCCCAGACTGGAACGTCCGACCCGATCGCCGAACGAGAACGCCGGCCATAGCCGCGAAGCGCCCCAGAGGGCTACGACCGCGCCGGCGAGGATCCAAGGCCAAGCCTTCTTCAGGCCGACGAGGGCCTTTCGCACGGTCATTTCAGCACCGCCGCCATCCCCAAGGCCACGGCCGCTGCCGCTAGCCAAGACAGGAGGTTGCGCCAGAGAGCGGCTTTGCGGCCGAAGAATCGGATCTCCATGGGCAACGTGACAACGCCCACCATCAGCAGGCTCGTGACAAATACCGCCAGAACGGCCGTGGAGACGCCGTGGGCCCGCAGGATTCCGGCCAAGGGGAAGGCCACGAACCCGGGGATCAGGGCGACCGCTCCAACCGCCCATCCGGCAAGGAAAGGAAGCGGCCCTCTTCCTCCGAATAGGGATTCGAGAGCCCCCGGATTCAAGGCCGACAGGATCAACCCTACGGCGGCGATCATGGTCACGAGCGTCGGGACGAGCTTGATCAGCATCCGAACGCCGAAGCGGATGCCCGCCCAAGTCCGGCGGCGATCCGCCGCTAGCGAGAGCAGGAGCGCCCCCGCGGCAAAGATAAGCAATCCCTTCATTCCACCGGCTCTCCTTCGGCCTTGTCCCGGCACAGAACGGCCAGAACGCGGGCCGGAGATTCTGCTGTCATACTCCGTGTAGCTCCGCGGCCCGGAATGTAAACGGCGCCGGGAGCGTCAACGATGGAAGTCGAGTCGTCTGTCGTAAAAGTCACCCGGCCGGACATCACGATGAAGACCACGTCCTCCTGCATTCGGCAAGGGGGAATAGAACCGCCTGCGGCAAGGTCGATCCGACGAATTTTGACTCGCCCTTCATCCAGGAGGACGTCAACGACCGGTTTGCCCTGCCCCGGCCGGAAGGAGGAATCCAATTGCAACGTTTTCATAGGTTTTCTTCTTTCGACCCCACGGCCTTTTTAATCCGAGCAGGAACGCCGCCGGAGGGCTAGCGGCGGCGTTTGAAAATCAAACGGAAAGTCCCCGGCATATCCGCCAGGGTGCCGTTCATGAGGTAGAAATAGGTCGTGATCCAATTGGCCAGGATCATGGCGATCCCAAACAGGAACATGCCGACGCTGAGAAGAGCCCAGCCCGAGAAGACGTTGCCGACGACGCATCCGGTCGCCAATCCCGCCCCCACGCCTACCAGGAATCCTCCCCCCGCCGCCGTCACAACCTGGCTGGGAGGCTTCGGAGACAGCCGGATGCGGCCCGACAAGGACGCCGCGGCTAGTGCGCCAGAGAAAAGCCCGCCCGTGACAAGCACCAACCACCAGGTGATCTTCTTGGCTCCGGCCGCGACCTTGGACGGAGTCGGGGAAGCCGGTTGCGAGGCGGCGACGGGCGGACCAAAGACATGAACGAACTGGTTATCCGTGACGAGCTCCTGGATGTTGAGAACGCCA
Source organism: Acidobacteriota bacterium (assembly GCA_028749235.1). Classification (GTDB taxonomy): domain Bacteria; phylum Acidobacteriota; class Aminicenantia; order Aminicenantales; family UBA4085; genus UBA4085. The sequence continues at coordinate 2,863 of JAQULS010000002.1, forward strand.
TGGGTGATGCCGATTGGATAGTTGCGCCCCGAGGCGGCCGAAGAGATCAGGGAGAGGGCGACCATGACACCGATCGCCAACCCAGCCTGCCAAGGCTTCCACGGTCTCGTCAGCAAGGAGCTTTTCGTCCCCGAGCCGGAGCCGCCGGACGGACTCGATGCGGTCCGGCGACGGAAGAGGATGGCGAGGAGCACGGTTCCAGCGGAGAGAATCGCGGCCCAGGCCCAGAACGGCATTCCGGTCAATGACGGCAGGGTCACGGGACCGCCGCTTGATGAAACCGATTTGACGGATTTGAGTGCCCCGCTGATCTTCGTCAGAGGGCCGTGCTCGACAAAGGCGATCCCCGCGGGGATCGTGAGGAGAGCGACGATCGAATTCAGATTGCCTCCAGCCGCCTTGTAGAGGCAGCCGCTGATGCACCCGCCGGCAAGCACTGTTCCGGTGCCAAAGATCAAGCCGCCCAGGATATAGCTAGCCCAAAGTAAAGGCTTGGGCGCAAGGGTCACCCATCCCACCGCCTGGGCGGCGGCGAAGAGCGACATGGCTGTAACGATCGCCGTCCAAAGACCGAAGGATTTCCGCCCGTCGCGCATGAGCAGGACCTCGCTGAAGGCTGAGGCCCCGCAGAGATCGCCCTTGGCCAAGAAGAATCCGAATAATTGTCCGACGGGAACGGCCGTCCAAATCCACTGCCGAGTCATCACCGCGGCCAGAAGAAAGCCCAGCGCGGCCAGAACGTTCAGCCAGAACAGGAACCATCGCGGACGGCGGTCGAAGTCTTTCTCGGATGCAATCATTGGGGCCCTCTAAAAAATAAGGTTGAACATGAATCCGACAATCATGATACCTGTCGCGACAATCCCGAAGAAGGTCAGAAGAAGAGGGATTTTAAGCACCTTGCGAAGGATGACGGCCTCTGGGAAGGACAAGCCGATGACGGCCATCATGAAGGCCAAGGCAGTGCCGAGCGAAGCGCCCTTCTCGAGCAGGGCTTGGACGATGGGGATGATGCCCGCGGCGTTGGAATAGAGGGGCACGCCGATCAGGACCGACAACGGCACCGACCACCAGGCCGACTTGCCCATGATCGAGGCCATGAAGTTCTCCGGAACATAGCCGTGGACAACGGCGCCGACCGCGATCCCGCCGACGACGTAGGGCCATACTTTGCCGACGATTTCCCGGACCGCGGTCTTCCCCGCCGCGACCCGGTCAGCGAAGGCGGTCCGGCCTTCTTCCAAGGAGGACGCGCCGCCTTTCATCTCGTAGACCCACGGCTCGACCCATCTCTCCAGCCGCAAGCGGCCGATGACCCAGCCGGCCAGGATCGCGATCGTTAGGCCGGTGGCCATATAAAGCAAAGCCGTTTTCCAGCCGAACAAACCAAAGAGAAGGACGACGGCGACCTCGTTGATCATGGGCGCCGCGATCAGGAAGGAGAACGTGATCCCCAGGGGTATGCCGGCTTCGACGAAGCCCAGAAACAGCGGCACGGCCGAGCAGGAGCAGAAGGGGGTGACGATGCCCAGGGCGGAGGCCATGACGTGGCCCAGGAAAAGAGAGCGGCCCTCGAGCAGCTTCCGCGTCCGCTCCGGAGCAAAATAGGTCCGGATGATCCCGATCACGAAGACGATCAGGACGAGGAGCAGGAGGACCTTGGGGGTATCGAAGAGGAAAAACCGGACCGATTCAGCCAGATGCCCTCCAGGCCGTAAGCCGAGCAGATTGAACGTAAGGGCCTTGGAAATCCATGCCAAGTTTGCATACAAGGCGACCCAGACACCGACTAAAACAATGGGAAGAACTATGCGAATTGGAGATCTTTTATGCATTGTTGCGGAGCCTCTTGAATATATGAAAATATTATCATATACTAATTTTCTTCATGAGGTCAAGACGATGATCGAGATGCTGAAAGTTTTCAAAGCCCTCTCTGACCGGACCCGTCTGCGAATCGTCCGGCTCCTGATGAAACAGGAGTTGTGCGTCTGCGAGATGATGTTCATCTTGAACTTGGCCCAATCCCGTCTCTCCCATCAGCTCCGGATCCTGCGGGACGCCGGGCTGGTCGAAGACACGAGGGACGGCCAATGGATCATCTATCGGATCTCCCCCGGGACTCGGGCCATAATCGCCGAGCTTTTGGCGGTCTTCGCGCGGGATAAGGCAAATCGTCCGGACGAGGAAGCCGCGGACCGGAAAAAACTGAAGGCTTGCCTGGAGAAGGGCCTACGCAAGAAAAAGCCCCTGTCGCTGATGTCGGGACGGGAAGCGTCGGGCTCAATCTAAAAACAGGAGGATGACTTGGATATTAAAGTTTTAGGCATGGGCTGCGCCCGCTGCCATGATCTCGAAAAGCGGGTTCACCAGGCTTTGGCCGAGGCCGGAGTGGCGGCCGAGGTCGAGAAAGTCGAAGACATCCAGAAGATCATGACCTACCGGGTCATGGCCACCCCCGGCCTGGTCATCGACGGCGTCGTTAAGTCCGCGGGACGAATTCCTTCGGTCGAAGAAATCAAAAATTGGATTCAGGAGAAGAAAACCCAATGAACGCCAAGAACATCATTTCCCTGCTCGGCATGGCCGCGGTATTGGTCTTCCTTTCGGCCGCATCCACGAACGCGTCCATGGCCTTCTCCCCTGAACCGGTCACACCTGAAGCGGCCGATTCCGGGCCGATATCTTCGGACCCGGCCCAAATCCAATCGGCAGCCGAGGGAACCGTCCTGGTCACCGACAACCTGAACATCGATTTTTCCAAGCACCTGGTCACTTTCATCGAGTTGGGCGCGGACAAGTGCATCCCCTGTAAAGCCATGCAGCCGATCATGAAGGAGATCGCCGCGGAGTATAAGGGCCAAGTCCAGGTCGTTTTTTACGACGTCTGGAAGAACCCGGAACCGGGCCGCAAGTACGGCATCCAGCTCATCCCGACCCAGGTCTTCATCAACAAGGGCGGGAAGGAAGTCTACCGGCACACCGGGCTGTTTCCCAAGCCGGAGCTGGTCGCATTTCTGAAAAAGCAAGGCGTCCGCTAAGGGATCGGCGGCATCATGAACGGCCTTTTCGGCGACGTCGCCCTGCTTCTCCAGAACAATCCCTGGCTGGCGGTCGTCGCGGTTTTCTTCGGCGGCGTCACCACGGCGCTCAATCCCTGCGTTCTGGCGATGATCCCGCTCTTGATGAGCGTCGTGGCAGGCAATCGGGAAACGACGACCGTGAAGCGCTCGCTGGTTTTCTCCCTGTTTTTTGTCCTGGGCTTGGCCGTGACTTTCACCGTTCTGGGCCTCATCTCCGCCCTCCTCGGCCGCATGTTCGGAGACATCGGCGCCTTCTGGAAATACATCGTCGTTGCGGTTTGCCTGGTCATGGGGCTTCACTTGTTGGGCCTGTTTCCGTGGAAGCTCGGCTTTTCAACAGGCATCCGGGTTCACAAGCGTGGCTTCCTGGGCGCTTTCCTGCTGGGGCTTCTTTTCGGCGTCGTTTCGACCCCCTGCGCCGTTCCCATACTGGCCGTGCTGCTGGCCTTCGTGGCCGAGAAAGGGAATGTCGTCTACGGCGGATTCTTGCTATTCGTCTACGCCCTGGGCCATTCGGCCCTCATCCTCGTCGCCGGGACGTCCGTCGGCGCAGCCAAGGCCCTCTTGGAGTCCAAGGGGCTGAGGAAAGCCCACGGTGTCATCCAGAAAATCGCCGGCATACTGATCATCGGCATCGGGCTGTATTTCCTGTTCGGGAAATAAACCCGCTCGATACCCCGGGCTAAAGCCCGGGGTATGAACAGGGTTAATACTGAGCGGCGCTCATGACCCCGATTTGAAAATCGGAGTTTCAGCGCCGCGAACGTATGACGCCGATGCGAGCAAACGAATCGAAAGGAGACGCGTTATGACTCCCGGGAACACTCGTCTCAAGCTGCTGGATCGTTACCTGACCCTGTGGATCTTCGCGGCCATGGCCGTCGGCGTCGGCCTGGGCTACTTCGTCCCCGCCATAGTCGGGTTCATCAACAAGTTCCAATCGGGGACGACCAACATCCCCATTGCCGTCGGCCTGATCCTGATGATGTACCCGCCCCTGGCCAAGGTGAAATACGAGGAACTGGGCGACGTCTTCCGCAACGGCAAGGTCCTGGCGCTGTCTCTTGTCCAGAACTGGATCATCGGTCCGATCCTGATGTTCGGGCTGGCCGTCGTCTTCCTCCATGGCTATCCCCACTACATGTACGGGCTGATCATGATCGGCCTGGCCCGCTGCATCGCCATGGTCATCGTCTGGAACGAGCTGGCCCACGGCGACACGGAATACGCGGCCGGACTGGTGGCCTTCAATTCCATCTTTCAAGTTTTGTTCTTTTCGGTTTACGCCTACGTCTTCATCACCGTCCTGCCCGGCTGGTTCGGGCTTAAAGGGACGGCCGTCGCCATCACCATCGGCCAAATCGCCAAGAGCGTTTTTATCTACCTGGGCATCCCCTTCCTGGCCGGGATCATCACCCGGTTCACGATGCTCAAGCTCAAGGGCAAGGCCTGGTACGAGACCAAGTTCATCCCCCGCATCAGCCCCATTACGCTCATCGCCCTGCTCTTCACCATCATCGTCATGTTCTCGCTCAAGGGCGAGTACATCGTTAAGATCCCGCTCGACGTCTTGCGGATCGCCGTTCCTCTCGTCCTCTACTTCGTGATCATGTTCCTGGTCTCGTTCTTCATGAGCCGCAAAATCGGCGCCAACTACGCCAAGACCGCGACCCTCTCCTTCACCGCCGCCAGCAATAATTTCGAACTGGCTATCGCCGTGGCCGTGGCCGTCTTCGGCATCAATTCGGGCGAGGCTTTCGCCGCCGTCATCGGCCCGCTCATCGAGGTGCCGGTCATGATCGGCCTGGTCAACGTGGCCCTCCGCCTGCGCAGGCGCTGGTTCGCCTCCGAGGCCGGGGCGTAAGACCCTCCGAAGGAGATCCCATGGCTGAAGGCGGACGAAATAGGGACGAGGCCGCGATCCGCTCGGCCGCGGCCGGGGCCGACCGGCCTACTCCCCGCCGCTTCTTGAGGGCTGGCGGGGGCCGGATCGTCCTGCCGGCCGACCTGGCTAAAAAGATCGGCGCATCTGCCAGCGCCCGCTTGGAAATCCGGGAGCGCGATGGACGGCTCGAGATCCGCCCCAACATCCACAGCCTTTCCCGCCTCTATATCGAACCGACGTCCCGCTGCAACCTGGCCTGCCGGACCTGCATCCGGAACACGTGGCGAGAGCCGATGGGCGACATGTCCTGGCTCTTGTTCCAGCGGCTCGCCTCCCAGCTCGGTGCGTTTCCCCATCTGGAATCGGTCATGTTCGCCGGATTCGGCGAGCCGACCGCTCACCCGGACATCCTGCGCATGATCCGGGCCGTCAAACGCCTCGGCCTGCGAACTGAGATCACGACTAACGGGACGCTCCTCGATGCGGCCATGATCGACGGCCTGCGGCGGGCCGGATTGGATGTCCTGTGGGCCTCCTTCGATTCCGCCGGCGAGGCCGGCTTCGAGGACATCCGGCGCGGGGCCAAGTTCCGGCCGGTTGTCGCCGCGCTGCAATCGCTCCAAGCCGGGAACGCCAAGAGTCGCCACGCCATCAAGATCGGGTTGTCCTTTGTCGTCATGCGCCGCAACGTGACCGATCTAGGGGCACTGGACGACCTGGCCCGGCAGATCGGCGCCGACAAGGTCCTGGTCAGCAACATCCTGCCGTACTCGGCCGAGATGGAAAAGGAGATGCTCTGCTCCCTGACCCTGTCCACGGGAACGTTCGCCGCCGCGCCGGCCAAGACGGAAGTCCGCTTGCCCCGTATGGACGTCACCCCCGCGACCCGGGAAACGATCCTCCGCCTCCTGCGCGGGTACGAAAATCTCAATCTGATGGGCAATCCCATCTTCGCCGAGACGAACCACTGCCGCTTCATCGAGGGCAGGACGACCTTCGTCCGCTGGGACGGAGCCGTATCCCCGTGTATGGGGCTCCCGCACGGGTATAAGACTTTTCTTTATGGGTACGAGCGGAACATCAAGCCTCACGAATTTGGCAATATCGGCCGCAAGTCGCTGGGCGCAATCTGGCGCTCTCCGGCTTATCAGAGCTTCCGGGAGAAGGTCCGCGACTTCGACTTCGCGCCTTGCCACATCTGCGGCGGATGCAACCTGTTGGAATCAAACGAGGAAGACTGCCAGGGCAACGGATTCCCCGCCTGCGGCGGATGCCTCTGGGCTCAGGGCGTCATCCAGTGCCCGTAGATGAACGCGCTGAATTCCCATTTTGGAATGCCCCTTCCGGCCCGGTTTTCGATATGCTCATAAGAGCGCATTGGAACCCATCAACCTTGGGATGAGAATTGGAGGAACAAAATCATGAAGAAAAATGAAGAGAAGAAGGGCCTGTTTGCACGCTTGATCGGACGCTCAAAAACAAAGTCAAGCCCTTGTTGCGGCGGCGCGGTCAACGAAGCGACGCCTGAAGAAAACAAAGACGGCAAGGAAGAAGGGAAAGCCCCTAAAGACAAAAAGCCTTGCTGCTGCGGATGATAGGGGGTCAGAGCGCTTTTTTCCATTCACTGAGAAAACTCCTGTTGCGAAGCGTCTCTCAAGTGACGCCGCAAAGCGAGGAGGTTTCCCATGGTCGATCCGCGCCTGCCCTTCCCCACCCGCAAGGTTGCCGTCCCGGACGGTTCGGTGGAGGTCTACATCATCCCCGACGACCAGAGAGAGGCCGTGTTCAAGAAGCTCTACCCGTTCCGACCGATTCCGCCCTTGAACAGGACCGTGGAGGATATCCACGCCGAAAAGAAATTCAAGATCAAGGATTTCATAGTCGTTCGCGAAGGCAGCATGAATATGCTGGTCAGCCCTTACTATTTCGAGAGCGGCGGATCGGTCATCGACTGGTTATAGTTACGGCGTCAAAGCCATTGACATATTAACATATCGCGAATATGCTTATATGCATGAGAACCACCCTGAACATCGATGACTCCGTCATGAGACGCTTGAAACAGGAAGCGGCCCGCCGGGGGACAACGATGTCGGAATTGATGGAATCCGCCCTCCGGCTTCTGCTGCGAGAAGAAAGACGGCATGTCGAATTGCCTCCAATCCCCACTTTCCACCTCGGCGGCGAACTCGTGGATATCGCCGACCGCGACGCTCTCTATGACGCCATGGAAGGCCTCTGATGTTCGTCGTCGATACGAACATCCTCGTTTATGCGGTCAACGAAAATTCCCCGTTTCAGAAAGCCTGCGGGGAGCGAATCGCGGAGTGGCAAGGACAGGATTCGGCCTGGTATCTGACCTGGGGAATCGTCTACGAATTTCTTCGGGTCGTGACCCATCCGAGAATTTTTCAGAATCCGCTTTCGGCAGGCCCGGCTTGGAGTTTTATCGAATCTCTCCTGGCCTCCCCCTCGCTCGACATGCTCGTCCCAACGAATAGGCACGCCACGATCTTGGCCCAGGTTCTGGCCCAAGCGCCGCTCTTGAAGGGAAATATTATTCACGACGCCCATACGGCGACCCTAATGCGGGAGCACGGAATCCGCCGCATCTACACCCGCGACACGGACTTCCACCGCTTCGCCTTCCTCGAACCCGTCGATCCGACGGCCTGAGCCGGCCCCGGCGGGACGGATGGGACTTCTGCACACGTCCTTGCGGGCCCGCTTTCGCGGGCCTTTTAATAGTGAGCGCTTTGGCTCACGGCAGAGGCTTCTTGCCGATGATCGCGGCCTCGTTCGGGCTCTTTTCGGCCGCGGCCGGAGTCATGGCCTTTGTCATCTTCTATAGCGAGTCCAGCCGCCATTTTACCGATCGCGGGAAAGCCCGCCGCGCCGCCCTCCGAGGCGGGGCAGCCGCCTTTATCTTCTTCATGGCCCTGATGATTATCGTGACCATCTTGATCGGTACCGAACCGATCCGGAGGGCGGTTTTCGGGCCGAATTGACAAATCCCCCATTTTCCACTAAATTTAATATACTATGCCCCTCACTTTGAACCAGATCTTGTTCATTATTCTGACGATCGCCGCCGTGGTGGCCGTCGTCTTCCTCGTCCAACTGTTCATCCAGCTTCGCAAGACCGCCGCCGAGGCGGAAAAGACCATGGTCGAGGTCCGGGCCTTGGCCAAGAACATGGGCGACTTGGAAATCACGGTCCGCAACCGGGTCGATGAGATGGGCGACACGATCAAGATCGCCCGCAAAGCCGCCCTGGGCCTGTCCGAGGCCTCCCTGCGGCTGACTTCGAAATGGCTGCCGTTTCCGGGAAAATATCTGCCGATGATCCTACCGGTGGTCCATTTTCTCATGAAATCAAGAAAGGCAAATAAGGAGAAAGCTCATGTCGAATGAAAAAGGGTCGGCTTTCGAAGCCATGGTTTCCTTCATCATCGGCGCCGCCGCCGGCTTCGTCTGCGGCGTCCTGTTCGCCCCCGCCAGCGGCAAGGAAACACGCCAAAAACTCCAGGACGAGATCGAAAAGACCGGCGACAAGGCCAAGGACAACTACGAGAAGATCTCCAAGGAAGCCGAGAAGGGCATCAAGGTCGTCCGGGAAAAGACCCAGGAAAGCCTGGAAGCCATTCGCGAGTTCATCGACAAGAAGAAGGACGAGTTCCTCAAGCGCGGGCCCGAGGCCATGACCGACGACGAATCGGCCAAAGTCTGAACCGGCCCCGTCCGGCCGTCCTTTTCCATATCCTCCATGAAAGGTGATGCGTTATGAGCGACACGACTATTCTGGACGTAAAAGCCCGCGAGATCCTCGATTCCCGCGGCAATCCGACCGTGGCCGCCAAGGTCGTCCTCAAGGACGGCACCGTGGGCAAGGCCCTGGTTCCCTCCGGAGCCTCCACCGGCGCGCACGAAGCCCTCGAGCTTCGCGACGAAGATCCGGCCCGCTATCTGGGCAAGGGCGTGCGCAAGGCCGTGGCCCACGTCAACGACGTCATCGCGCCGAAGCTCCGCGGCCTGGACGCCCGGAAGCAAAAGGAGATCGATGCCCTCCTGTTGTCCCTTGACGGGACGCCGCTCAAGACGAACCTGGGCGCCAACGCCATCCTGTCCGTCTCGATGGCCGTCGCCGATGCCGTCGCCAAGGCCGACCGGCTTCCCCTATACGCCTCGCTGCGCGAGCGGCCGAGCTACGTCCTGCCGGTCCCGATGATCAACATCCTCAACGGCGGCGCCCACGCCGACAACAGCGTCGACATTCAGGAGTTCATGATCGTCCCGGCCGGTCTGCCGACCTTCGCCGAGGCCATCCGGGCCGCGGCCGAGGTCTTCCACAACCTCAAGAAGATCCTCAAGAAAAAGGGCTACGGCACGGCCGTCGGCGACGAGGGCGGCTTCGCGCCCAACCTGAAGTCGAACGAGGAAGCGATCGAATGCATCGTCGAGAGCATCCGGAAGGCCGGATACGAGCCCGGCAAGCACGTTTTTCTGGCCCTCGACTCGGCCGCCTCGTCGTTCTTCAAAAACGGGCAATACGTCTTCCATAAATCCGACCAATCGGTCCGAACGTCGGCCCAGATGATCGACTTCTACGCCGGACTGATCGCGAATCACCCGATCATCTCCATCGAGGACGGCCTGGCCGAGGACGACTGGGACGGCTGGAAGGCCATGACCGAAGCCCTGGGCCGGAAGATCCAGATCGTCGGCGACGACATCTTTGTCACCAACATGAGCCGCTTCCGGGACGGCGTCGCCCGCGGCATCGCCAACTCCATCTTGATCAAGCTGAACCAGATCGGCAGCCTGACCGAGACCATCGAGGCCGTCGATTACGCCCACGCCCACGACTACTCGGCGGTCATCTCCCACCGCTCGGGCGAGACCGAAGACACCTTCATCGCCGACCTGGTCGTCGCCTTGAGCACCGGCCAGATCAAGACCGGCTCGGTCTGCCGCAGCGAGCGGGTGGCCAAGTACAACCGGCTGATGGAGATCGAGGACGAGCTGGGCCCCAAGGCGTCGTACGCCGGGCTCAAGGCTTTCGCCAAGTTCCTGCGCTGATCGCGCCGTTAAAAGAGACGTCCAAGCCCCGCCTTCGTTCCCCCGCCGGGACCGAGGACGGGGCTTTTTTTATGCGAACAGCGGGCCGCCGCCTTTCTCATGGCGGAGCAGCCATTCCTTGCGCTCGAGGCCGCCGCCGTACCCCGTCAGGCGGCCGTCCGAGCCTATCACCCGGTGGCAAGGGATGATGATGGAGATGGGATTGGCCCCGTTGGCGGCCCCGACCGCGCGCACCGCCTCCGGCCGGCCTACGGCGGCCGCGATGTCCTTGTACGACGCGGTTTGGCCGTAGGGAATCCGGCCCAAGGCCTTCCAGACGTCCTTCTGAAAAGGCGTTCCGGCCGGCCGCAGAGCCAGCTTGAACATCGTCCGGCGGCCCAGAAAATACTCGTCGATTTGGCGGATCGCGTCGCGCAGAACGCCGGGGAGAGGATCCGACGGCCGGCCGACATGGCCCGCGAAGACGAGCCCGGTCAGGGCTTCGTCCTCCGCCGCGATTCGAATCAAGCCGATGGGAGAGTGATAAAAAGCGGCTTTCACGGCGTCCATAAAGATGTCCTCCGGTCCGCGCTTGGGAGCCCTTGGCTCAGGACTGAAGCATACACCGGCGGCAGCTTATTCGCCATCCCATTGATCCCTTGCCGGGCCCGCGGCGGGAGCGGAAATTTGACAAAAACGATCTCAGGCCCTAATATGGATCACTGTGTCGAACTTCGGGAAACGACTGATATGCCTGCTTTTATCAGCCGGCTTCCTGTCCCTGCCCGGGCTTCCGGCGCAGAAGCCGACATCCGCCGACATCGACCGGGAAATCGAGGCAATCCGGGCCGACCTGATCAATATCAGGCGGTTTATCCATATGAATCCCAGGCTCCCGGGCGACGAGGATGAAATCGTCAAGCTGGTCAGCGGCCGCCTCCAATCGCTCGGCCTGGAAGTCCTCAACAGCCAGGGCCGCCCCGGCATCGTCGGACTCCTGCGCGGCAACCTGCCGGGATCCTGGATCGCCATGCGGGCCGGCTTGAGGGCCGATCCCATCCAGGAAACGGTCGACGTCCCGTTCAAGTCCCTCAATCCCGGGATCATGCACGCCTCCGGGTGCGACATCGAAATGACCATCGCCCTGGGCACGGCCATCATCCTGTCCGCCTTCAGGGACCAGATCGGCGGCGGCGTGAAGTTCATCTTCCAACCGGGCGCGCACGACGGGGCCAGCGGGGCCGAGCTGATGATCGCGGACGGAGCGCTCGATGATCCCCCCGTGGCGGCCGTCTTCGGCTTGGGCTTGTCCACCGATGTCCTGGGGCACGCCTACCTGGCGCCCGGCCCTTTTTTAGCCGCTTCCGACTCGTTCCATGTCCAGGTCCGGGGGCGGACATCCGCCGATTCCTCGGCCAGGGGGGGAGACGCCGTAGCCCTGGCCGCCCACATCATCACGGCCCTGCAAACCCTTGTCGACCGCCAGACCGGGGCCTCCGATCCGGCCCAGATCTCAATCGGGCGCATCGAGGGGGGAAACCGGCCCGACACCGTCGCCGACCAGGTCTCCTTCGACGGCGTTCTGCGGACCTTGAGCGAGGCCAATCGCACCCGCTTGCCCCAGGCCATGGAGACGCTCGCCCGGGGCATGGCCCAGTCGCTGGGCGGCGACGCCGTCTTCACCTTCGAGCCGGGGATTCCAATCGTCTACAACCATCCGGATCTGCTGGCCTTGATGCGCCCGGCGTTCGACGATGCGCTCGGCGAGAAAAAGCTCGTCGAGATCAAGCCGCAGATGTCTTCCGACGATTTCGGCCGGTACGCCCAGCGGGTCCCGTCCCTCTATTTTTGGCTCGGCTCCCGCAATCCCCGCCTGGGCCCGGCGGCTTCTCTCCGTTCGCCGGCCTTCAATCCCGATGAGAGGACGATCACCGTCGGCATCAAGCTGATGGTCCACCTGCTCCTGGACTGCCTGGACAAGCAGGGGCGGACGGCTTACTCGACCCGCTAGCTTCTCGAAGCTCCGTTTTGTTTCATCCCCTCCTGCCGCTGGCCCTGGCCTTCATCGCCGGCATCCTGATCGGGAGCGCGATGAAAAGCCCCGCGGCCGCGTTCCTGGCGTTTGCGGCCGCCTGCCTCGGCCTGGGATGGCGGGCTTATCGGCGCGGCCGCCACGGACGGGCCGCGGCGGCCGCCCTGGCCGCCTGCGCCGCGCTGGGGGCGGCCCTCTGCATGGACGCGGAAACCCGCTTCGCCTCCCATCCCCTGCGTTCGCTCCCGGCCGGCGCCTCCGTGGAGCTTAACGGCGTCCTGGCCCGGACGCCGTCATTCGGCCTGGATACCGATCGGATCTTCCTGCGCGTCGAGAAAGCGGAGCTGGCCGGCCGGGTGGTCCGCGTTACCGGCCTGGCCCGCGTCACGGTGCCCCGGACGCCCTTCTCGAGCCGCCTCCGGTCCTATCGCACCGGCGACCGACTGCTCCTCGCGGCGACGGTTCTGCCGCCGCGCGAATTCGCCAACTTCGGCCGCCCCTTCTCGGAGCGCTATCTGCGGACCCAGGGGCTTCACCTTTTGGCCTCGGTCAAGAGCCCCCTTCTCATCGAACGGACGGAGGCCGCGCCCCGGTGCTCTCCGGCGCGCCTGATCTCCGGGCTGCGACGATCCTTCCTGGATGTCGTGGGGGTGGGTTTCGCGGATCCGAAAGCGCCCGGGGGAGTCCGGCCGGAGGGGGCGGTCCTGGAGGCGCTTCTCCTGGGCGAGCGCGGCCGCATGGACGAGACGATGACCCGCTCTTTGCAAGCCACCGGCCTGTTCCACCTGATCGCCATTTCCGGGGCCCATATCGGCATCATCGCCGCCTTTCTTTTCGCCGTTCTGCGGGCCGCCCGGGTCCGCGACCGGACGGCCTCCCTTATCCTGATCGGCGTTCTCGTCTTCTACGGCTTCCTGGTCGAAGGCCGGGCCTCGGTCGTGCGCGCCGTCGTCATGGCCGTCCTGTATCTCGCCGGACGCCTTCTCTGGAAGGACGTCGGCCTGCTCAACACCCTGGCGGCCAGCGCCCTCCTCCTCCTGGCCGTGGATCCTGTTCAACTCTTCGACCAGGGCTTCACCCTGACCTTCGCCGCGACCCTGGCCATCCTCCTTTTCTACCAGCCGATACGGAAGCGGATGCCCCGGCTCCCGCTGAAGCTCGGCGAGTCGGCGGCCTTGTCGCTATCCGCCCAAATCGGGGTTCTGCCGCTCACCGTCGCCGCCTTCCATCGCGTGGCCTTGTCCGCGATTCCCCTCAACTTCATCGCCGTCCCTCTCGTCAGCGTCATCATGGCGGCGGGCTATGTGTATCTTCCGCTCGGCCTTCTGGGCTCCGGCCCGGCCCGGCTGGGCGGGGCTGCGCTCCGGCCGCTGGTCTCACTTTTCATCCGGTCGCTCGGGCTCCTGGACGGCATTCCGATCCTCTCGTATCGCGTGCCGACGCTCCCCGGCTGGACGGCCTGGGTCTATGCGGCTTCCTACCTGGCCCTGCTCTGGCCCGCGCGGACCCGCCCGCGACGCCTGGCGGCTGCCGCGGCCGCCGCGCTGTCCACCCTGTTCATCATCCTTGTTCCGTTCCCCGCCAGGGCGCGCGGCTTTCGGGTCACGATTTTCGACGTCGGGCAAGGAGACTCGATCCTGGTCGAGCTTCCGGGATCGCCGCCGCTTCTCATCGACGGCGGCGGATCGGCCTACGGGAGCTTCGACATCGGCGAAAACGTCGTCTCGCCGGCCCTTTGGGATCGCCACATCCGTCGGCTCGGAGCGGTCGTTTTAACCCATGCCCATCCCGATCACCGGCGCGGTCTCCTGGCCGTGGCCCGGAACTTCCGGGTCCGCGAATTCTGGGAGGCACCCGGCGGCCCGCGCGATGAGGAGGCGGATTCACTCGACAAGGCGCTCCGCGGTACCGCACGCTGGACCTTGACGGCCGGAGCGATCCGGCGAATCGGCGCCGCGACGATCGAAGTCCTCTCGCCCGAGGGAGAGGCTTCTCCTCGCGGCGGCGACGAAAACGACCGTTCTCTCGTTCTGCGCCTGACCTACGGACGGACGGTCTTTCTCTTTCCGGGAGACATCGGCTCCGGCGTGGAAGCGCGCCTTGTCCGCTCCGGCCGGATGCTCCGGGCGGACGTCCTCAAGGCGCCTCATCACGGCAGCCGAACGTCAAATTCGCGGGACTTCCTGGCGGCCGCGGCCCCGCGGCTTATCGTCATCACCGCCGGCCGGGGCAATCCGTTCCGGTTGCCCCACCCCGAAGCGCTGGCCCGACTGGAGGAGACGGGGGCAAGAATCCTGCGAACCGATTCCCGGGGAGCCGTGGAGATCCGCTCGGACGGCAAGAACATCAGCATCCGGGCAGCGAGGGATCCTTGATCCCGAGCACCCTCGCGAAGACTTTCGAAACGACTGTCTTTTCGAGGGCGGCGAGGGATCCGGCCGTTGACAAGCCGCCGGGACGGGGATATCCTCGAATCATGGTTCCGACGCGCAAGGCCGCGGCTTGGCTGACGGTCGTCTGGCTGGCCGCCGGGTCCCTGTTCGGCCAAAATCTGGTCGAAACCGCCCGCAGGGAAAAGGCGCGGCGCGAAGCCTCCAAGAAACAGACGGCCACGGCCGTCACCAACGCCGATCTCACCCGGGCCAAGAAGAAGCCGGCCATGACCACGCTGCCGGCCGCAAAGGCCGCCGCCGGCGAGGAGGAGTTTTCCTCCCCCGACCAGGCGCCCCCTTCGGCCGTCGCCGCGCCCAGCGCCGTTCCCGCGCCCCAAAGCGCGACCGATGCCGCCTCGGAATCGGCTCCCAACTTCGATCAAAAGAAGGCCGAGCTCACGACCGCCCAGGAACGGGCCCAAGAGCGGGCCGAGCTCCTGGACCTGAAAATGAGGGCCCTCAACCAACAGATGATGACCTTCGACAGCATGGCCACCAAGGACCAGATCCAAAGGGCCATCGCCGAGACGTACCAAAAGCTGCTGGATGCCCGGGCCGAGGCGGTCAAGGCGAAGGAAGCGCTGGAAAAGTTCCTCAATCAATCGGCTTCGGCCGGGACGTCGCCCCTCTGGATCAAGACGCCCTGAAAAGAAAAGACCCTCTCCCGATTTCGGGAAAAAGATTAAAAATCAGCGGTAGTAGATCAGCCCGACCATGATCCCGAGTTCGCGTTCGTCCTTGGACTCGGGTATGAGCTTGGCCGGAACAAACGGCTTATCGACGCTGATCGTCAGGATAAACTCGTCCTTGTCCCCCACCATCTCCTTCTTAACGGCGTAGGTCTTCTCGAAGTTCGCCTCTTCCGGGACGAACTCGTCGAACGGCAGGCCGTTGATCTTGAAGGAGATCTTCTGATCCCGGATGAAGTCCTTGATGGTCCCGCCGCGGATGACCAGGGTGGCGTCCCGCTTGGGATTGTCCACGACGCAGGTGGCTTCCTTGGCCGTCCAGCGCCACTGCTTCAGCGGGGAGTTCTGGTCGATCTCCAGGTCGTACCAGCCGCTCTCGTAGATGACCTCCGGGGTTCCGAGCGGCGGCGGCACGACCTTGAGCTTCTTGGACAGGATTTCGCGCTGCGCGTTCCCGCTCCGGTCGAAGGCATTGTAGAATCCGACGGAAAGGCGGAGCGTTTCTTCGCCCTTGAAGGTGGGGTCGAACTCGTCGATGAACTTGGGGATCAGGATCCGGCGCTTGAAGACGTATTCCTTACCCGCCTCCCATTTCGAGGTGGGCACATCGGGGGTAAAATCATCCTGGACGATGAGGTTGGCCTTGTGCCAGAAATGGACGAAGATGCTGTAATCCCGATCCAGCGGCTTGAAGTCGGCGGACGTTTTCCAGGTGTAGATCACATCGGTGATCAAGTTGTCGGAAAGCTTCGCTTCGCCGAAACCGACGGCAAGATCCACACCCATGACCGAGGTCTTCTTGTGGCAGGCGAAAGCGGCCGCGGCGACGAGACCGATTACAACGACAAGGCGCAAGCGAAGTTTCATGGACGTACCTCCTAGGCTGGGCCAGGCGGAATTATAGGTGAACCGGGGAAGGGAGTAAAGCCGGCCGGGGCGGGCGGATTTCGCTTAATAAACGGCCTTTTCTGTTATATCATGAGGTTCCATGAAACCGCTCCTGCTCCTTTATTCCCTGGGCTCCCGCCTCGTCTGCCGCGTCCGGCGGGCGCGCCGCGGGCGGGGCCGGCGGGCGGAGCGGGCGCCGATCCCCGTCATCAGCGTCGGCAACATCACCCTCGGAGGATCCGAAAAGACGCCCTTGGCCATCGATCTCCTGGGTTTCCTTCTCGGGGCGGGCTTCCGCCCGGCCCTTGTCAGCCGCGGCTACAAAGGCGGTTGGGAGAAAACGGGCGGGACCGTATCCGACGGCCGTTCCCTGCGAGCGGACGCGGAGAAGGCCGGCGACGAGCCCGTTATGGCCGCTTTAAACGTTCCGCGGGCCGGCGTGTACGTGGGACGGGACCGCCTGGCCTCCTGCCGCCAAGCCGCCGCGGACGGCTTCGACGTCGCCGTCCTCGATGACGGATTCCAGCACTTCCGGCTGGCTCGCGACTTGGACATCGTCTTGATCCGCCCGGATTCGGGCCGGATTCTGCGGGAGGGATTTTCCGCCCTCCGCGAGGCCGACATCGTTCTCCACGCCGGAGAAGCGCCGAAGATCCGGGCCGAGGCGGGCCGGCCGGCGCCGCTGCTTTTCCCCTATCGGACGTCGTCCCGGGGGATTGTGCCTGTCGGCGGCGGAGCAACGGCGAAGCCGCCCGAGACGCCGCCGGGGCCTGTTTTGGCCTTCTGCGGGATCGCGGGCCCGGAGAGATTCTTCGCCATGCTCGAGTCCCTGGGGATCCGGCCGGCCGCCCGGCTGGTCTTTCCCGATCATCATGCCTATCCCGCCAAGACCTTGGACCGGATCGCGACGGCGGCCCGCGGAGCGGCCTGCCGAAGCCTGATCACGACGGAGAAGGACGCGGTCAAGCTGCGGGGGCGGATCGAGAAGGAAACCGGCCTGCCGGCCCGCTGCCTCAAAATCGGCCTGGATCTTCCGGAAGGATTCTATGCCGCCGTCCGTTCCCGGCTCGGCCGGGCGGGGAGCTCGGCCCGATGAATCGAATCGGCGATATCGCCGGGTTCGTTTTTTACAAGCTTTTCGCCTATTCCCTCCGGCTCACGCCCAGGCCGCTCGCCCTGGCCTTGGGCCGCGCCTTGGGGCGGTTGGTGTATCGGCTCGACGGCAGGCACCGCCGGATCGCCCTCGGCAACCTGGCCATCGCTTTCGGGCGCGAGAAGAGCCATACCGAGCGGGCGGCGATCGCCCGGGCTTCGTTCGCCGGAGTCGGGGCGACGGCCATCGACACGATCAAGTTCACCGGCTACTCCGTGGCGCGGATCCGCAGCCTGGTCGATTTCGAGGGCGAGGACAACCTGGTCCGGGCCCTGGCCGAAGGCAAGGGGGTCCTGCTTTTTTCGGCCCATTACGGCAATTGGGAGGCCGCTCCCTCCGTCCTCTCCGAGTACGGGCCGGTCTACGCCGTGGCCCGCGCCCTCGACAATCCCCTGATCGAGCGCGATCTTCTCCGTCTCCGCCATCGGCAGGGGTCGGAAGTCATCTACAAGGCCGGCGCCAGCCGGCACGTCCTGGAGGCTCTGGCCGGGGGCGGGATCGTGGGCATCGTCGTGGACCAGAACGTGCTCCGCAAGCGGGCCGTCTTCATCGACTTTTTCGGCAAGCTCGCGGCCACGGCGGCCGGGCCGGCCGTTCTCCATTTCAAATCGGGGGCTCCGCTGCTGCCCATCTTCTGCCACCCGCGCGGCGGGCGCTATCTCGTACGCATCCTGCCGCCGCTCGACGTTCCGCGGTCGGGCGAGCGCGACGCGGACCTGTTGAAAACGGTCCGGATCTACACTAAGATGATCGAGCAGGAAATCCGCCGCGAGCCCGAGCCGTGGCTCTGGGTGCACAAGCGCTGGAATACCCGGCCGGAAAACGAAACGAAGGACGCATGAGAAGCAACGACCGCGCACTCGACGAAACCCGCCCCATCCGCTTCGAGCTCGACTACCTAGACGTCGCCGACGGTTCGGCCCTCGTCGAGTGCGGCCGGACCAGGGTCCTGGCCACGGCCACGATCGAGGAGAAAGTCCCGCCGTTCCTCAAGGGAACGGGCTCTGGCTGGGTGACGGCCGAGTACGCCATGCTGCCGCGGGCCACGGAAAAGCGCACGGTGCGCGAGCGGGTCCAGGGCTGTCCTTCCGGCCGCAGCCAGGAAATCCAGCGCCTGATCGGGCGGGCCCTGCGGGCCGTGACCGACCTGCGGGCCTTGGGCGAGCGCCAGATCATCCTGGACTGCGACGTCCTCCAGGCGGACGGCGGCACCCGGGTGGCCTCGATCAACGCGGCCTGCATCGCCCTGGCCCTGGCCCTCAAGAAGATGATGGACGAGAAGGATCTCGACCAGATGCCTCTGCGCCACCTGGTCGGAGCGATCAGCGTGGGCATGGTCAAGGAAACGCTCCTGCTCGACCTCGATTACCAGGAAGACTCCTCGGCCGAAGTCGACATGAACGTCGTACAGACCGACCGCGGCCAGCTCCTGGAAGTCCAGGCCACGGCGGAGCGCAGCCCCTTCTCCCGACATCAGCTGGGAGAGCTTCTGAAGCTGGCCGACAAGGGCATCCACGAGATCATCGAGATCCAGAAGGATGCCCTCAAGCGCAAGAGTCTGCTGTTCATGGCTTACGGCGAGCGCTAAGTCGCCCCGGGGGGGCGAGATTCATTGACTCACCCCATCAGTCGAACGGAGGAGAGCACGCGGACGGCGCCGTCCGTCCGATTCGGGCCCGGCTGGTTCGACTGGGAAAACCAGGATATCGTCCCATTCCGCTGGATGGGCCGCGAAGCGGACCTTCGCGTCTCCGGCCTCGGCCCTTCCGGCACCTATTGTCTCGCCATCCTCGTCCGGCACCTGTTCGTCGATCAGCCTTCCCCGCGGCTGGAGGCGTTCGTCGACGGCAGGTCCCTCGGGCCGGCCGTCGTCCCCGGCCGCTTCACGACGCTTCTGTTCCCGTTCACGTCGGTCGGCGAGGCTTCGTTTTCGCTCCGCTTGGACCGGGCCTACGACGACCCGGCCGGCGGACGCTCCCTGGGCGTCATGGTCCGGTCCGTCGAGGTGATCTCGAGCGAGACGCAAGAGAGCCCGATCTACGGCGCCGGATGGTACGGCTGGGAAACGGAAGGCGCCGCCTCGTTCCATTGGCTGGCTCGCCGCGGCGAGATCCTGCTGCCCCGGAAGCAGGTCCGCTCGCATCGCTATCTGACCTTCCCTTTGTTTTTAGGTCTTCACGAAACCGATCAAACGCTGACCCTGTCGTTCGAAGGCCGGACCGTCGCGGCCTGGCCGATCATCGAAGGTTGGGGATACTACAGCTTCGACCTGGCGCCCGTCCGGGATCGAGAACGGCCGGAATCCGGCCTCCCGCCCGTCCTCGAGCTGAGCCTGAACAAGCTCCTTCCCGTAGCATACCATGCCGGAGACGGGCGCGAACTGGGCGCCCGGTTCGGCCCCCTGGAATTCCACGACGACGACTCGTGGCACGCGGAATCCGCGTTTTTCCGGGAGAACGCCCGGAAAAACTACGAGGAAATGAAGGCCGGGCAGACCGTGTTGAGCTCGTTTCCCATGCACCTGGGCATCGATCTTTTCGGCCGCTGCAACATCCACCCGCCCTGCGTTTACTGCACCTGGGACGAAATGAAGGACCTGGAGGCGGGTCTCATCGAAGCGGTCGTCGACGACTCCACGCTGAAGGGCTACGGCCCTTTTTTCTGGTCGGCCCGGACCCTGGTCAACTGCTCGTTCGGCGAGCCCCTGCTTCATCCCCGGCTGGGCGAAATCCTGGACCTCTTCGCCGAGCGGAAGAAGTCCGTCGAGCTGTCGTCCAACGGGCAGGCGTTCACCGAGCGGACGATCCGGGCGCTGGTCGGCCGGCAGGTCAATCTCTATGTCTCCTTGGACGCGGGCCGGCGGGAGACCTACGCCAAGATCCGCAATGATCGCTGGGACGGCATCGTCGCCTGGCTTGTCCGGCTCAACGAAGAGAGGCGGAAAGCCGGCCGTCTTCCCCGGATCTTCCTGGTTTTCATTCCCCTGCGGGTCAATGCCGCCGATCTGAAGGACTTATTCCGCCTGGCCGCGCGGATCGAAGCGGACAAGGTCGTCTTGCGCCCGTTGCAATTTCCGGCCAGGCCGAGGGCGCCGCTCGAACGCGGGGGATACCGCTTCGATTTCGCCCGCGAACCGTTGAGCCGGAAGGAGCTCGAAGCCCTGTTCCGGAAGGCCGAGCGGTATTCCCGGCGATACGGGATTGAAGTGGCCAGTCAATTCGATTTCGGCAAACCGGCCCCCCCGGCGGCCGGCGAGGGAGCCGGCGCATGAGCGTTCTCTGTCGCGAGCCTTGGGAGCACTTCTATATCCTGAGACGGGGCATTCTGCCCTGCTGCTACGGAGGCGCCGTCATCGCTCCCATGGCGGATTACGCCGCGGCCTGGAACTCGGCCGAGATGCAGGAGATAAGGCTGTATCTGAGCCGGGGGGAGCTGAGCCCGTACTGCCTGAACAGCCCGGGCTGCCCCATCGTTCAACGGGTCCAAGCGCGGCGGGCCGCCGGCCTCGCAAGCCCGGCCGGGATTCCGCCGGGACGCAAGGGCACTCTCGGAGCTCTCCGGCGGCTGTTCCTCGGCCATCCGGACGCCCGATCGCGGGCTGGAAAAAAGCGCTAAGCCCGGCCGAACAACGAGGACGCTCTCTCCGCCGCTTCAGGGCCAAGCCGGCCGCGCAGCCGCTTGACTTGGCCCGCCGGGACGATAATAATTGGATTTTCCATGAACTAGGTCCGCGGAGCCCCCGATGACCGACTGTCCGCCAAGGAGGCCGTGATGTCCCTTCCCTCTATCCTGATCCTGGCCGGCGCCATCCTCGTCGTCCTGGCCCTGTTCGCGCTTCTGCTCGCCAAGCAGTACAAGAAAGTCGGGCCCAACGAAGCCCTGATCATCTCGGGCCGCAAGAAAACGGTGACGGCACCGGACGGGACCAAGGTCAAGGTCGGCTACCGCTACCGCCTGGGCGGCGGCACCTTCGTCAGGCCTTTCCTGGAAACCGTCGACACCCTGCCGATGGATGTCGTGCCGATATCGATCCGGACGCCCGAAGTCCTGACCCACGGCGGCGTCCCCATCCTGGCCGACGCCACGGCCCAGGTCAAGATCGAGTCGACCGAAAGCGCCGTCGGGATCGCCGCCGAGCAATTCCTGGGCATCGGCAAGGACGGCATCCGCGAGGTCGCCGTCAACGTCCTGGAAGGCCGGATGCGGGAAGTCATCGGGACCATGACGGTCGAGGAGATCTACCGCGGCCGGGCCGAGTTCAACGCCAAAGTCATCGCTTCCGCCAAGGCCGATTTCGCCAAGATGGGGCTCGTCCTCCTGGCTTTCGCCCTCAAGGAGTTTTCCGACAGCCAGGGCTACATCAATTCCCTGAGCAAGCCGCTGATCACCGCGGCCAAGCGCGATGCGGCCATCTCCGAAGCGGAAGGCGAGAAGGAAGCCGTCATCAAGTCCTCCCAGGCCCGCAAGGAGGCCGAAGTGGCCCGCCTGCAGTCCGAGGCCCAGATCGCCAAGGCCCAGTGGGAGAACGAGACCAAGAAATCCGAATCGCTGACCCTGGTCAATCAGAAGAAGGCCCAGGCCGACTTCGCCTACGAGCTCGAGCGCCAGCGCTTGGGCCAGGAGATCAAGCGCGAGGAGGCCAAGGTCCGCCAGGTCGAGAAGGAGCAGGCCATCAAGATCGAAGAGCTGGAGATCCAGCGCCGCGAGAAGGAGCTGCAGGCCAACGTCATCAAGCCTTCGGACGCCCGCAAATACCAGATCCAATCCGAAGCCGAGGCCGAGGAGTTCCGCATCCAGGCCGAAGCCCGGGGCAAAGCCGAGGCCGTGAAGCTGGAAGGCCAGGCCGATGCTTCGCGGATCAGGGAGAAGGGGGCGGCCGAGGCCGAGGCCATGCTCAAGAAAGCCCAATCCATGGAGAAATACGGCGACGCCGCGGTCCTGGAAATGTACATGAAGGTCCTGCCCGACGTCGTCCGAGGCGTGTCCGAGCCGCTGTCCAAGGTGGACAAGATCGTCATCGTCGGCGGCGACAAGTCCCTGGGCACGACCAAGGTGACCGGCCAGGTGGCCGAGATCCTGGCCCAGATGCCGGACGTGATCCAATCGCTGACCGGGGCGGACATCAAGAAATTCCTGAAGGACAAGCTGGCGACCGAAAACAAGCCGGCTAAATAAGCCCGCTCGGCAAGGAGCGGTGAGACCATGGTTTCCGAACGAGTCAAGCAAATCGGCGCCTCCCCGACGCTGCGCATCGCGGCCAAGGCCAAGGCTCTGAAGGCCGAGGGAATAGACATCGTCGATTTGAGCATCGGCGAGCCCGACTTCCCGACGCCGGAGTCCATCAAGGCGGCCGGGATCAAGGCCATCCAGGACAACTTCACCAAGTACACCCAGAACGAGGGCACTCCGGCCCTGAAGAAGGCCATCCTGGCCCGCTTCAAGGAGGACTTCGGGGTGGACTACGCGTCCAACGAAGTCATCGTCTCCTCCGGAGCCAAGAGCTCGCTCTACCACTTGATGCTGGCCCTGCTCGACCCCGGCGACGAGGTCATCATCCCCGTCCCTTACTGGGTCACGTATCCCCACCAGGTCAAGCTGGCCAAGGGCAAGCCCGTCCTGGTCGAGACCAAGGAAGAGGAGGGTTTCGTGCTGACGGCGGAAGCCCTCAAAGCCGCCATCACGCCCGCCACCCGGGCGGTCCTCCTCAATTCGCCGTCCAATCCGACGGGGGCGGCCTACACCAAGGCCCAGCTCCAGGCT
This sequence comes from Acidobacteriota bacterium, assembly GCA_028749235.1. Classification (GTDB taxonomy): domain Bacteria; phylum Acidobacteriota; class Aminicenantia; order Aminicenantales; family UBA4085; genus UBA4085. Next base: position 25,843 of record JAQULS010000002.1, read on the forward strand.
TTGGCCGACGTCGTCCGCGGCGAGGACCTCTACGTCGTCGCCGACGAGATCTACGCCTCGCTCGTTTACGACGGCTTTCCCTTCACCAGCTTCGCCGCCCTGGGCGAGGATATCAAGAACAAAACGGTCATCATCAACGGCCCCTCCAAGTCCTACTCCATGACCGGCTGGCGCATCGGCTACGCCTTGGGGCCGGCCGACGTCATCGCCGGCATGGCCAAGATCCAGAGTCACACCACCTCCAACGCGGCCTCGATCTCCCAACGGGCCACCCAGGAGGCCGTTTCGGGCCCGCAGTTCGAAGTGGCCCGCATGGCCCAGGAGTTCGGCCGCCGGCGCAATTACGCCTTGATGAAGCTGCAGGCGATTCCGGGCCTGTCCTGCTTCAAGCCGCAGGGAGCCTTCTACCTCTTCCCCAACGTCAAGGCTTTCTACGACAAGGAGTTCAACGGGACGCCGATTCGGAATTCCAACGGCATGGCCTACTACCTCCTGCGCGAAACCGGAGTGGCCATCGTCCCCGGCGACGCTTTCGGCGCCGACGATTACATCCGGCTGTCCTACGCCACGTCGATGGAAAACCTGGAGAAAGGGCTGGACCGCATCGCCCGCGCCCTGGCCAAGCTTCAGCCGGCCCGCAAGGCCAAGCGCGTCGCCCTGGCCAACTATGCGGCCAGGGTCCGCAAGCCCGTCCCGGTTGACGCCGGGATGACGATCGCCGTCCGCGACGGCCTGGTCGCCGAAGCGGAATCGCGCCTGGGACTGGAGAATGCCTTCGAATGGAACGCGGTCATCAACGGCGTCGTCGTCCAGCTGCGGACCAACGTCGCCCATCTCAATGATTTCTGGATGGACAATTGGTATCCGGCCCAGCTCGAGGCCGGCCTGGAGCCGCACGGCGTCATCTACGCCGTGGACGGCATCCCCGGTCGCGAGCCGCGGGCTCTCTACAACACCGAGACCAAGACCGGCGTCCTGGTCAACTGCGACGCCTACGGTCCCCTGCGCAGCCTGGCCCTGGGGCTGGCGGCCGACGTTGGCGAGCGGTCGTTCGGCATCCACCCGGTGCGGGGGATGTCGGTTGACGCGGGCGGGGAAGGGCTGGCCCTGATCGGGCCGCCCGGGACGAAGAAGACGGACCTCTTCTTCGGACTGTTGCGCGATCCGCGCTACAAGTTCCACGCCGGCGACGTCTTCTTCGTCCGCTACGCGGGCAAGGCCGCCTTGGCCGACGCCGTGGAGCGCAAGGCTTTTTTGCCGACTTCGACCGTGGAGATCTTCGGCCGGATGGCGGCCCTGTTCGACGGCAGCAAGTGCGAGAACGTCGTCCTGCACAAGGACGACTGCAAAGACGCCGCATGCCTGCGCGGCGAGGACTGCCGGCTGGATCGCGGCTCGCCCTTCTGCTACAAGGCGGCCAAGGACGCCCACGGGCTGGTCGATCCCAATTGGATCGCCGGCGCCCAGGGCGTCGCGCGCCGGACGACGCTGAAAAAGATTGTCCTTTTGCGCAACGACTCCGTCTCGCCGGCCGTGGTGGAGCTTTCGCCCGAGGAGGCCCTCCACATCCTGGCCGCGGGTGAGAGCCCGGGCATGAAGTCGGGCCTAACGGCCAAGCCGGTGCCCTTCTTCAACCCACATTTGCTCGCGGCGACCGAAGAGCGAAGGGAACTGCAGCGGGCGGCTTTCCAGAGGCTCCTTCAAAGCGCCCGCGTCTGGCTGTTTAATAGCGGCGCGGCGGGCGTCGATGCTATCAAAGAGCTATAGGTTAATCCCGCGCAGTCCTCGTTAAGACGTCGCTTCGAAGGTCTTCGCGAGGGCGGCGTGGCGGGCGTCGATGCCATCAAAGAACTATAGGTGAATCCCGCGCAGTCCTCGTTAAGACGTCGCTTCGAAGGTCTTCGCGAGGGCGGCGCGGCTGGTGTAGAAGACATCAAAGAGCGATAAACGATCAGGACCCGGATACGCCGCTCCGCGGTCCGCGGATGAATGCTCCGTTCAGCGAAATCAGGTCTTTCTCGAAGTCCGCCGCGGACGAGATCGTGTACAGCCCCGCCTCCGGCGTCGCTGCCGCGTAGGTGAAGCTTTCCCTGACGCCGCCGCGCGTGTACGACGTGATCAGAAAATCATCATTGCTCGACCCCGTGATCCCGTAGTTCCCATCCACGGCCGTGCCGCAGTACACTTTAAAGCTCGTTCCCCATTGGTCGTTCAGCGGCAGGACCTTAAGGTACATCGGCGAGAGGGCGCTCTTCAGCGCGTCGCTGATATCGCCGCTGTTGGCCGGAGGAATGGTTTTATCCGAAATATAATTGACCAGTGTCGTCGCGATGGTGGAGATGTCTTTCTGCGTTCCGCGTATTCTCGCTTTCTGTATGCCGTTCATGGCATTCGGCACGAGCAGGGCGGCCAGGATACCGATGATCGCGACAACGACCAACAGCTCGATCAGAGTGAAGCCGTTTTCCCGATTGAGCATGGCGCACTCCTTTTCGCGGCAGCCCGCAAACGTATCCACCGGATGATCCGACGCAAGCCGCGTGCCAAACACGGACGGTTATATCATATTGATAGTCTTAGGAATAATAAACCCGTTCACTGAGCGGCGCTTATAACCCCGATTTGAAAATCGGGGTTTGGCGCCGCGAATGTATCCATCTCTCGGAACCCATAAATGCCAATTATCGTCACTAGCGATAAAATTGAGGCCGATTTTTGTCATTGAAGAGGGAAAAAGCGGGCCGGTTCTTGAGAACCGGCCCGCGGCAGGTCTTGCGTTCAGGTCAGCCGATCATCAGGTCCCGGAAACGCCGGCCCGGGGGCAACGAATGAACGACCCGTTCAGGGAAATCAGGTCCTTCGTGAAGTCCGCCGTGGTTGAGATCGTGTAGAGTCCCGATTCCGGCGTAGCCGCCGTGTAGGTGAAGCTCTCCAGCGTGCCGCCCCGGCCGTAGGAGGAAATCAGGAAATCGTCCGTGAGTAGCCTTTGCATATTATATATAATCAATAAGATATAAACTGGAATAAATAATAAGGGCGTCCTTTTGGACATTATTTGGCACTAAATGCCAATTTTTGTCAAAAAGCGTGGTCAATAGCCAAGCCCGACCTCTATATCGGTCACCAAGGCGTGGATGATCACCAGGTGGACTTCCTGGACGCGGGGCGTTTCCGCGGACGGGACGTCGAGCAGAATATCCGCCCCGGCCAGCTTGCCACCCCCTCTCCCGGTCAAGGCGACGGATTTCAGGCCTCGCTCGTGCGCCGTCTGCAGGGCCCGCAAAACATTGGGCGATTGGCCGCTGGTCGACAAGGCCAGGAGGACGTCGCCGGGATCGCCAAGAGCTTCGATCTGGCGGCTGAAGACGGCATCGAAGGAGATGTCGTTGGCAATCGACGTCAGAACGGACGTATCCGTGGACAGGGCGACGGCGCGCAGGGCCGGCCGCGGGCGGGAGAACTTGTTGACCAGTTCGGCGACGAAATGCTGGGCTTCGGCCGCGCTGCCGCCGTTGCCCAAAGCCAGGATCTTGCCGCCGCCCCGCAGGGCGGCGACACACGCGTCAACCGCGCCGCGGTAGGCCGAGGCCCGGGTCTCGAAGAATTCGTCCGTCAAGCGCCCCAATTCCAGCCCGATCGAACGTCCGTTCATGCGTCTTCTCCTTTCCGGCCCGAGGCGATCACGTCCCGGACGCGGTCTACGAAAGCAGGCATCTCCGCCTCGGTCAGCCCCTCGGTCTCCATCGCCGGATGGAAGACCACGCGGATCGAGCCGCGGCGCGGGACCAGGCGGCCGCGGGGCATCACCCGGAACGCCCCCTCGATCGTCATGGGGACGATGGGCGCGTTCGCGGCGGACGCCAGGAAGAATCCGCCGCGGTGGAAGGTCTGCAGCCGGCCGTCCCGGCTGCGGGTTCCCTCCGGGAAAATGAGAAAGGAATATCCCCGCTCCTTCATCAGCCGGGCGGCTTTCTCGATGCGGACCCGGCCGTCGCGCTCCCGGCGCCTGTTCACCGCGACGAAGCCGCCGAACCGCATCGCCTGGCTGAGAACGGGGATCCGGAAGAGGGACGACTTGAGAATGACGCGGGGGAGAACGGGGATGAGCAGGAAGAGCACCGGTCCGTCGAGCGCGCTTTCATGATTGGCCATGTAGACGACGGGGCGGGACCGGTCCACCCGGTCCAGGCCCTCGGCCTCGATCGGCAGGCCTAGAACCGCCCAGCCCAGCCGTATCGTCAGCCGGCCGAGCGCGAGGGGCGGCGTGTGAAGCCCCAGCGGGACGCATACGAGAAGCACGGGGATGAGGGCGAGGATAAAGACAAGGACAATCAAACCGAGGAAGATCGTCCGGACGATCATTCAGTTCGAGCTTTCGCGCCGGTCGGACGATTCGCTTTTCTTGAAGGACTGGATGCCGTACTTGTCGAGGAGATAGCGCAGGGAGCGGTAGCCGATGCCCAGCAGGTCCGCGGCCTTCTTGAGATTGCCTCCGGAAGCCATCCCGGCCTCCTGAATATATCTTTTCGAGATTTGGTCGAGATGCTCCTCCAGGTTGAATCCCGGCCGCAGGGTGACGGCCACCGCCGGCTTGCGGTGGGCGCCCAGCACATCCGCCGGCAGGCTGGCCAGGGTCACCGTCTCCCGTTCTTCGACGGCCACGATGCGCTCAATCAGGTTTTCGAGCTCCCGGACGTTGCCCGGCCAGGGGTAGGTCTCGAGGAAGCCGATCACATCCGGCGCCAGGCGCTTCATCTTCCGGCCGGTCTTTTGGCAGTGCTTCGGCAGGAAATGGGCCACCAGCAGGGGGATGTCCTCGGGCCGCTTGCGCAGCGGCGGCATTTCGAAGGAAATGACGTTGAGGCGATAGAACAGCTCCTCGCGGAACTTGCCCTCCTCGATGCGCTTCTTGAGATCCTGGTTGGTGGCGGCGATGATGCGGACGTCGACCGGAATCTCCTCCGTTCCGCCCACCCGCCGCACTTTCCGCTCCTGCAGGACCCGGAACAGCTTGACCTGGGTCCAGGGCGACATCTCGCCGACTTCGTCCAGGAAGATCGTCCCCCGATCCGCCGTCTCGAACATGCCCTTCTTGTCGGAGACGGCCCCGGTGAAGCTGCCCTTGACGTGGCCGAACAGCTCACTTTCCAAGAGGCTCTCCGGCAGGGCCGCGCAGTTGATGGAGACGAACGGATGGTCCTTGCGCCGGCTGTTGGCGTGGATGGCCCGGGCCGCCATCTCCTTGCCCGTTCCGCTCTCCCCGGTGATGAGCACCGTCGAATCCGTCGTAGCCACCCGCTCGATCAGGTGGAAGACCTCCTGCATGGCCTTGCTCTTGCCGATCATGTTTTCGAACTGGGCCCGTTCCTGAAAAGTCCGCTTGAGCAGGATATTTTCCTCGCGCAGGCGCTTCTGCTCGAGCCCGTGGGCGACCAGGATCTTGAGCTCCTCGATGTCGAAGGGCTTGGTGACGTAGTCCAGGGCGCCTTCTTTGAGCGCCTCCACGGCCTGTTTGACGCTGCCGAAGGCGGTGATGACGATGATGGGGACGGTCGGTTTCTGGGTCCGGACGGTCTTGAGGAAGGCCATGCCGTCCAGTTGGGGCATCTTGACGTCGGTGATGACGAGGTCGATATCGCCGCCGGATAAGGCTTCGTAGGCCTTGGACGTCCCGGGATTCGTCACGACGCGATACCCTTCCTTGCGCATGACGACGCCCAGGAGGTCCAAAATGCTCTTTTCGTCGTCGATGATGAGCAGGGTATCCATGGCGTCACGCTTCCTTCGACCGGCCCGGAGCGGGGCGTTCGGGGAAGGCCAGGGTAAATTCCGTCCCCCGGCCGGGCTCCGATCGGACATCGATGGAACCCTCGAAGTCGTCGACGATCCGGTGGACCACGGTCATGCCCAGGCCCCGGCCGCCGTCGAACGTCGAAAAAAACGGCTCGAAGATCCGGGCCAGCTCGTCCGGCCCCATCCCCCGGCCCGTGTCGGCCAGTCGTATGATCCGCCCTCCGGCCGGGCTCCGCTCGAAGTCGATCCGCAGCCGCCCGCCGTCCGGCATGGCCAGGACGGCGTTGCGGGCCAGGTTCCAGACCACCTGTTTGAACTGGGATTGGCTGCCGTAGAGGTCGAGCTCCGAGGCCTCGAAGTTCCCCTCCACGGCCACCCGGTCCGGAAGCTCCCCGCCGGCCCGCAGCAGGGTCAGGGTTTCGCGCACCGCGGTGGCCAGGGAAAAGCGCTTGAAGTCCCGCCCGCCGGGAGAGGCCAAGTTGAGATATTGTTCGATCGTCTGGGACACGCGCTTGGATTCCCGGACGATGATGTCCATGAGCTGGGCTTTTTCGCCGGAAGGGCTCGTCTCGCCCTGCAGGACCTGGACCGCGCCCGAGATGGCCGCCAGGGGATTGCGGATTTCGTGGGCGATCATGGCCGACATCTTCCCGGCTTCGGCCAGGCGCTCCCGGATGGCCAGTTCATGCTCGGCCCTCGCCAAGGCGGTCTGGGCCCGGCGGATCCCCCGCCCATAGTTCGCCGACAGGACGGCGATGGTAAAAAAGAGGGCCCAGGCCATGAAAATGGTGAAGAAGACCAGCCCGGCCGACGTCTCCCGGGCCTGGTCGGCCCGGTAATACGGGATCAGCCCGTAGAACATGCCGTCGGTCATGAAACCGAGCAAAATGGCCGAGAGCGACGCCGCCAGGTACGACGCCCGTCCAGGCAGGACCGTGCCGGCCGCCAGAATGGGGAAGGCGTACAAGACGTAGAAATGCGCCCGCAGCCCGCCGGTGATATAGACCAGGGCGGTGATGAGCAGGATGTCGAACAGCACCTGGGCGGCGGCCTGGACTCCGTAGCGGCGGTTCCCGGCGTAAAGGATCAGGAAGACCAGGCAGGCCGCGTAAGCGGTCAGGATGAGGACGTAGAACGGTTCCAGGGGCAGAAAGACCGCGGTCGAAAGCTGGATGATCACGGCGGCCGCCAACAGGGATGTGACGATGATCAGGCGGAATACGATCAGGTTGAGGATGTTGCTTTTGACCGTCGTCATTGGATCTGGGCCATCAGGCTGAACATCGGCAGGTACATGGCGAGGATCAGCCCGCCGACGATCCCGCCGACGAAGATCATCATGATCGGCTCGAGCAGGGACATCAGCGACGCCACCGAGGCCGAGACCTCGTCGTCGTAGAAGTCGGCCAGCCGGCCCAGCATCTGGTCCAGGGTGCCGGTCTCTTCGCCCACCTTGACCATCTGGAGCATCATGAAGGGAAAGCGGCCGGTCGACTGGAAGGACTCGGTCAGGCTGCGGCCCTCGGCTACCAGCCGCCGGGTATCCATGACGGCCTTCTCCAGGACGACGTTGCCGGAGGTGGTGGAGGTGACCTTCAGGCACTCCAGCATGGAGACGCCGCCGGTCAGGAGGGTGCTCAGCGTACGGGTGACGCGCGAGATGCCGACCTTGGACATGATCTTGCCCAGGATCGGCACGCGCAGGATGAGCCGATCGACGCTCCATTTCCCCGCCGTGGTCCGGTGGTAGGCGCGGAAGAGAAAGACCGCGGCCACGCCGCCCAGAGCCATGAACACGATGTATTTCTGCAGGAACGAGGAGAGCGCGAGAACCCCCCGGGTGATCCCGGGCAGCGTCGCGCCCAGCTCGGCGAAAATGTTGGAGAAGATGGGGATGACTTTCCACAGCAGGAAGACCGCCACGATCAAGGCGAACGAGATGATGGCCACGGGGTAAATCATGGCCTGCTTGACCTGGCCGCGAAGTTTGACCATCTTCTCAATATAGTCGGCCAGCCGCTTGAGCATGATGTCGAGCGAGCCGCTCTGTTCACCCGAAGCCACCAGGTTGCAGAACAAATCGTCGAAGACCTTGGGAAATTTCCGCTTGGCCTGGTTCAGGCTGGCCCCGGCCTCGACGTCCTCGCCGACGGAGGTGATGACCTTCTTGAAATACTTGTTGCGGGTCTGTTCGGCCAGGATGTGAAGGCTTTGGATGAGGGGCAACTCGGCGTCGATCAGGACGGCCAGCTGGCGGGCGTAGATGGCCAGCTCCTTGGGCTTGACCCTCTCGCCCAGGTGGAAGAGCTTTAGGCCCTCCCGCTTGACGGCGATCGAGCCGATCTGAATCTGCTCTTTCTGCAGGATCCGGGTCAGCTCGTCGGCCGACCCAGCCAACCGTTCTCCTCCGACGGCGTCGCCGTAGCGGTTCTTCCCTTTCCAAAGATACGTGGGCATGGAGGGCGTCCTTTCCGCCGCTTCTATCGCTTGCCGCCGGGGGCGCCGAATCCGCCGGTCCGGGCTTCCCGGCGCTGCAGGATATCGGTCAATTCTTCGGGGAACGAGGTCACGGCCATGGCCATCTCCCGGCTGATGGACCTCGAAAAATAGAGGTCGGACAGCGACTGGTTGAAGGTCTGCATGCCCGACTTTTCCTGGGCCAATTGCATCTGGCTGTAGATCATGTGGACCTTGTTCTCGCGGATCAGGTTCCGGATGGCCGGGTTGGGGATGAGGATCTCCATGGCCAGAACCCGCCCCTTGCCGTCAATCCGCGGCAGGAGGGCCTGGGTCAGGACGGCCTCCAGGGACATCGACAGCATGATCCGGACCTGGGTCTGATATTGGGCCGGGAAAATATCGATGATCCGCGAGATCGTTTCGGAGGCCGAGTTGGTGTGCAGGGTGGAGAAGGTCAGATGGCCGGTTTCGGCCACCCGCAGGGTGGCCTCCACGGTCTCGGAATCGCGCATCTCGCCGACCAGGACCACGTCGGGGTCCTCGCGCAGGACGGAGCGCAGGGCGTTGCCGTAGGACAGGGTGTCGGCGAACAGCTCCCGCTGGTTGATGAGCGCCGTCTTGGGCGTGAAGTAGTACTCGATGGGGTCCTCGATGGTCACGATGTGGACGGCCCGCTCGGTATTGATGTGGTCGATCATGCAGGCCAGCGTCGTGGACTTGCCGCAGCCGGTCGGCCCGGTGACGAGGATCAGCCCCCGCGGCAGGTTGCAGAGCTGGGCCACCCGGGGCGGGATGCCCAGCTTCTGGAAGCTCCACATGGACGGCAGGAAGCGGCGGATGGCCGCCCCCACCGCGCCCTTCTGCATGAAGACGTTGGCCCGGAAGCGGCCCATGTCCTTGATGCCGAAGGAAAAGTCGAGCTCCAGCTTTTCCTCGAACTGTTTCTTCTGCTTGTCCGTCAGCAGGCTGTAGATGAGGGCCTTGGTCTCGGCCGGGGTCAGCGGCGGATAGTCGAGGGACTTCAAAACGCCGTGGACGCGCAGCCGCGGCGGAACATAGGTCGTGATGTGAAGGTCGGAAGCATCCATCTCGACCGTTTTCTGCAGGAGGTCTTGAATGGCCGGCGACATGGGTGACTCTTAATCCTTGATGGTCTCGCGGAGCACCTCTTCGATGGAGGTGACCCCGTTTTTGACCTTGATCAGCCCGCTGCGGCGCATCGTAATCATGCCCTGCTCTATGGCCCGCCGCTTGATATCCTTGGATTGGCCCCGCTGCAGGATCAATTCCTTGATCGGCGGCGTGACCTCCATGACCTCGAACAGGGCGGTCCGTCCCTTGTAGCCGGTGGTGTTGCAGGCCTCGCAGCCGCGGCCCTGCATGACTTGGACGGAATCGACCTCGTCCGGGGCGAACCCGAGATCGATCAAGACCCGGGCCGGGAGCTTCTGCGGCACGCCGCAGCGCTTGCAGATCTTGCGCACCAGCCTCTGGGCCACGATCAGGACGACCGAGTCGGCGATCAGGAACGGCTCGACGTTCATGTTCAGCAGGCGGTGGACGGTGGATGCGGCGTCGTTGGTGTGAACGGTGGAGAAGACCAGGTGGCCGGTCAGGGCCGCCTTGATGGCGGTGTCCACGGTCTCGCTGTCGCGCATCTCGCCGACCAGCATGATGTCCGGATCCTGGCGGAGGAAGGCCCGCAGGGCGGCCGCGAAGGTCAGGTCGATCTCGTCCCGGATGTTGACCTGGTTGATGCCCGGCATGTAGAACTCGACCGGGTCCTCGGCCGTCATGATGTTCTTCTCCATGGCGTTGAGCGTGGAGATGGCCGAGTACAAGGTATTGGTCTTGCCGCTTCCCGTCGGACCGGTGACCAGGACGATGCCCCAGGGGCGGCTGATGGCCTTGCGAAAAACTTCGAGCGATTCGGGCTCGAAGCCCAGCTTGGTCAGGTCGATCTGGAGGTTCTCCCGGTCGAGCAGCCGGGCCACGATCTTCTCGCCGAAGATCGTCGGCAGGGACGAGATCCGCATGTCCACGTCCTTCCTGCCCTTCTCCAGCTTGACCCGCATCTTGAGCCGCCCGTCCTGGGGCAGGCGCTTTTCGGCGATGTTCATGTTGGAAATGATCTTGACCCGCGACAGAACCGGGTTCTTGAACTTCATCGGCAGGTTCATCGTCTCGTAGAGGATGCCGTCGATGCGGTAGCGGATCCGGAAGGACTTCTCGTAGGGCTCGAAATGGACGTCGGAAGCGCCTTTCTTGATGGCCTCGACGAATATGGAGTTGACCAGGGTGATGATCGGGGCCTCGTCGGCGGGCGGGCCGGATTCGTCCGCGGCGTCGATTTCCTCTTCCTTGACATCTTCGATGATGCTGATCTTGGAGTCGTCGGCCAAGGCGATGTCCTCGATCGAGGTCTTGGGCCGGACGGCATGGGAGACGCCGTAGTACTTGTTGATGGCGTTGCTGATCCCCGACTCCGAGGCGATGACCGGCTGGATGCTCAACCCGGTCCTGAAGCGGACGTCCTCGATCACGTCGAGGTCCGTGGGATCGACCATGGCCAGGGTCAGGAACGACCGGATGCGGTGGATCGGCATGATCATGTATTTTTTGGCCGCGTCCACCGAGACCAGGCTGATGACGTCGGGATAGACCTCGAACTGGTCGAGATCGATATAAGGATAGCCGAGCTGACGGCTCAAGCCCTGGGCCATCTCCTCGGCCGAGGTCAGGCCTTGGGCGATGATGGCGCTGGCCAGGGAAACTTCGTGCCTGCGTTGAAATTCCTGGGCCGATCGAAGCTGATCGGCGGTAAGGATCTTCTCCCGGATGAGGATTTCTCCCAGAGTGGAACCCATATATTTCTCTTCGGCTTTTAGCTCTTTACCATCAAACTAATCAAATTTGACACTTTTTGTCAACAAATTTTGTCACTTCTCCCCCCTTCTCCAACAAAGAAGACGTTTGGGATGGCAAATTTTCTCTCTATACTCGCCTGAGATTATGGTCCAGCCCGTCCGGCCGGTCAATCCCCGGGCCGGACGATCGCCCCGGTGATATTCTCCCACGCCGTCTCATCCCAAGGGGGGATGGGGACGGGTCGCGGCAGAAGAGAGCGCGCCTGGAGAGACTCGAACTCCCGACCCGCTGCTTAGAAGGCAGCTGCTCTATCCACCTGAGCTACAGGCGCGCATCGTCGATCGCGGCGGAAGGGACATCGGGGAGGACGGATTTGAACCGTCGACCTCTTGCTCCCAAGGCAAGCGCGCTGCCAGGCTGCGCCACTCCCCGTCCAAAGGCCCGCTCATCGTAACAGCGGGCCGATTTCTTGTCAATTTAACGGGTTAACGGCGTCCCAATCCTCTCTCAAACGCCGCCCGGTCGAGCCGGACGACGATCGGCCGGCCGTGCGGGCAGACCGCCGGATTGGAGGTCCGGAAGAGCTCCCGGACGAGAAATTCCATTTTCTCGCGGGGCAGTCGCTCGCCGGCCTTGATCGCAGTCTTGCAGGCCATGGTGGCCAGGACGCGGGATTTCCGCTCCTCGGCTTTGCGCGTCCGGACGTCTTCCAGCAGGGCCAGGAACGCGACCAGCGCTTCCTGCGGTCCGAAGACGTCCGGGTACTCGCGCAAGGCATAGCTTCGGCCGCCCATCGGTTCGACCCGGAAGCCGGACTCCTCGAGCAGAGCCCGGCCCGCATCCAGGGCCACGGCTTGGGACGGCGAGGCTTCGAAGACCAAGGGAATAAGGGCCGTCTGGACCGGCCAGCTCCGGCCGCGATCGATCTCGGCGTAGCGGTCGTAGAGGATCCGCTCGTGGGCGTTGTGCTGGTCGACGACCAGAAGCCCGTCCGCGTCGGCGGCGATGATATAGGCGTCGGCATACTGGCCGAGAACGCGCAATTCGGGCGGTCCATCCGTTTCTCCGGCCAGCCCGCCGGCGCCGCCCGCCGCAACCGGCCCGGTATCGGCGACGCGGAAGGGAAGATCCTCGCCGGGAAACGGCTCCCCCGGAATGTACGCAACCATCTCCGGCTCCCCGGCCGGAGCTTCCGGACGCGGGACCGCGACCGCCTTGACGCCTCCGGCCTGGCGCCGGGACTTGTCGACGGCCCGCAGGACGAGCTGGAAGATCGGAGTCGAGGCGCGGAAGCGGACTTCGGACTTGGCCGGATGGACGTTGACGTCGACCTCGCCCGGCGGCACGGTCAGGAAGAGGAACGCTTCCGGGGCGCGATCCTTCTCCAAGAAGCCTCGGTAGGCCTGGTTGAGAGCCGAGGAGAGGATCTTGTCGCGGACGGGGCGCTTGTTGACGAAGAAGAGCTGGTGCGTCCGGTTGGACCGGCCCGCGGGCGGCCGCGAGGCCAGCCCGGAGAGCCGCATCCCGCTCTCGGTGAATTCCACTTCCATCAGCCCGTCCAGGGCGGCCCGGCCGTAGAGCTGGAAGATCCGTTCGCGCAAGCCCTCCACGGGCGGGCAGCTCAAGACGCTCCGCGTCCCGTGCACGGCCGAAAGCCGCAGCTTGGGATAAGCCAGGGCGACACCGGTCAGGTACTTGACGATCTGGCCCAGCTCGGCCGTGTCGCCCTGCAGGAACTTCCGCCGGGCCGGTAGGTTGAAAAACAGGTCGCGGACTTCGATGGCGGCGCCGCGCGGAAAGGCGATGGACGAAACGGAGGGCTTCCCTCCGCCCTCGATGTCGACGCGGGTTCCGGCCTCGGCTCCGCCCTCCGATGTCTTCAGGGTCAGCCGCGACACGGCGGCGATCGAGGCCAGCGCCTCGCCCCGGAAGCCCAGGGTGGAGATGGCGGCCAGGTCGTCCTCGCGGGAAATCTTGCTGGTCGAGTGCCGCTCGAAGCAAAGCTCGGCGTCGCGCCGGCTCATGCCCTGGCCGTCGTCTCGGACCGCGAGCATCGATTTGCCGCCGTTGGCCAGCTCGACGGCGATCTCCGAGGCGCCCGCATCGAGGGAGTTTTCGACCAGCTCCTTGACCACGGACACGGGCCGCTCGATGACCTCGCCGGCCGCGATCTTGCGGGCCACTTCGGGCGGGAGAAGCGCGATCCGGTTCACGACAGCAGCTCTCCCCGCGCCCGTTCGCCGCCGGTCTCGGTGATCCGGACCCGGACGGCTTCGCCCCGGACGGGACGGCCGCCGAAGGCTTCGACGTCGATGGCGTTGCCGGTCAGGACATCGGCTCCGTCCGGCCGCGGCCGGATGGCGATGCCGTCGAGAACGCGGCCCTCAAATCGGGTCCGGAAGGCCCGGCTCTTTTCCCGCGACAGAGCCCGCAGCCGGACCGCCCGCTGTTTGCGAACGGACCCGTCCACCTGGGTCCGGGAGGCCGCCGCCGTTCCCGGCCGCGGCGAAAAAGCGAAGACGTGGATATAAGCCAGCGGCGAACGCTCGATCATGGCGAACGTCCGCCGGAAATCATCCGCCGTCTCGCCGGGGAACCCGGCCATGATGTCGGCGCCGAGCGCGGCTTCGGGCACGGCCGCGGCCAGGCGGGCCAGCAGGCCTTCGTTCTCCTCCGCGGCGGGGGCGCGCCCCATGGCCTTGAGCACGGCGTTCGAGCCGTGCTGAAGCGACAGGTGGAATTGCGGCCTGATCCGGGGGCCGGACGCCAGAATGTCCACAAGTTCGGGCGTGATCAGCCGCGGATCGAGTGAGCTCAACCGGATCCACGGCCCCTCGGAGGCGGCCCGGAGCACGCCCAGAAGCTCCGCTAGGCTCGTCCGCGGCTCGAGGTCCCGCCCGTAAGAGCTGAGATGGATGCCCGACAGCACGACTTCACGGTAGCCGCGGGCGTAAAGGCCGGCGACGGAATCGGCGACCCGGTCGGCGGCCAGGCTCCGGCCGCGGCCGCGGACCGACGGGATGACGCAGAAGGCGCAGGCCCGGTCGCAGCCGTCCTGGATCTTGAGAAAAGCCCGCGCCCGCGGGCGCGAGGCCGGAGCCGCCGGCATCGCGGACGGCCAGCCGGCCAGGGCCGCTTCCGTCAAGCCGTCCTTGCCGGAATTGGGCACGACCCGCCAGACGCCGTCCAGGCGGGCGAGATCGTCGGCCGCCCGCTCGGCCAGGCAGCCGGTGACGACGATGCGGGCGGAGGGATTTTCGCGGGCCGTCCGGCGGATGAACTTGAAGGCATCGCGGTCGGCCCGGGCGGTCAGGGTACAGGTGTTGACGACGACGAGATCCTCACGGCCCGGCTCGGCCGGCGGCCGCAGCCCCCGGGCTTGAAAAGCCTCGGCCCAGGCGAACGCTTCGGCCCGATTGACCCGGCAGCCGAAGTTGCGGATGGAGAACGAGGTCATTGACCCTGCTTGACCTTCTCCGAATCCGCCTCGACCTGGGCCGCCAAGCGGCCCTTGAACTCGGCCAGTTTGCGCCGCAGGCCGGCGTTCTTGACGGCCAGGATCTGGACGGCCAGCAGGGCCGCGTTGGCCGCGCCGGTCTTGCCGGTGCCCATGGTGGCCACCGGGACGCCCCGGGGCATCTGGACGGTCGAAAGGAGGGCGTCCAGGCCGCCCAGCCCGCCGCTCTCCACGGGAACGCCGATGACGGGCCGGGTCGTATGGGCCGCTACGACGCCGCCCAGGTGAGCGGCCTTGCCGGCCACGGCGATGAAAACCTCGGTCCCTTCGGCCTCGCCCCGACGGACGAGCTCGACCGTGCGGTCGGGCGAACGGTGGGCCGACGTCACCTCCAGGGCGAACGGCACGTCGAACGCCTTCAGCGTGTCGAGGGCGTCCTTGACGATCTCCTGATCGGATGGGCTGCCGATTAAAATCATCACATCCATATCGGGCTCCTCTTTAGACCGGCTCGGCCGCCGCGCCGATGTCGCTCCGGTAGTGCGCGCCATCGAACTCGATTTCCGACGCCGCCGCGTAGATGCGGTCCATGGCGTCCTTGAGGGTCCGGCCCGCGGCGCAGACGCCCAGGACGCGGCCGCCGCTCGTCCGGTAGGCGCCGTTTTCGAACTGGGTTCCGGCGTGGAAGACGGCGATACCGGGCTTCGCGGCGGCGGTTTCCAGGCCGCGGATGAGGCGGCCTTTTTCGTACGGCCCGGGATAGCCGCCCGAAGCCAGGATGACGCAGCCGGCCGCCTTCGCGTTCCAGCGGACCTCGTCGGCCAGGACGTTGCCGTCGATGGCCGCATTGAGGATGTCGACCAGGTCGCTCTCCAGGCGCAGCATCTGCGGCTGGGTCTCCGGATCGCCGAAGCGGCAGTTGTACTCCAGCACCTTGGGCCCCTCCGCCGTCAGCATCAGGCCGCAGTAGAGGGCGCCCTTGTAGGTCCGGCCCTCTTCCTTCATCCGGGTGACGGTGGGCAGGACGATCGTGCTCATGACTTGGGCGAAAAGGGCCCGATCCACGTGCGGCGAAGGCGAGATCGTGCCCATGCCGCCCGTGTTGGGGCCCTTGCCTCCGTCGTAAGCGGCCTTGTGGTCCATGGTCGTCACCAGCGGCAGGACCTGGGTCCCATCGGAGATGACGATGAAGGACGTCTCGCGGCCGCGCAGGAACTCCTCGATCAGCAGGTGGTCGCCGGCGCTCCCGAACTGCCGCTCGACCAGGATCGCCCGCACGGCCGCCTCGGCTTCCGCCGGGGTCCCGGCGATGATGACGCCCTTGCCGGCGGCCAAGCCGTCGGCTTTCAGGACGACGGGCCAGCCGAGCTCGCCCGATTGGAGGACGGCCCGGGCCTTGTCGGCGGAATCGGCCGTCTTGAAGCGGCCGGTCGGGATCTTATGACGGGCCATGAACTGCTTGGCGAAGATCTTGGAGCTTTCCAGCTCGGCCGCTTTGCGGGTCGGGCCGAAGACGCGCAAGCCCTTGCTCTCGAAGGCGTCGACCAAGCCCAGCGAGAGCGGGACCTCCGGACCGACCACGGTCAGGTCGATGCCGGACTGGAGCGCGAAATCGGCCAGCTTGGCCACGTCGTGGTCGGAGATCGGGATGTTTTCGGCCACCAGCCGCGTCCCGCCGTTTCCCGGCGCGCAGGAGATCCGGGTCGCTTTGGGGCTCTGGGCCAGCTTCCAGGCCAGGGCGTGTTCCCGGCCACCCGAGCCGACGACCAGTATCTTCATGTCAGACCAGCTTGGCAAGATTTTCGGCGAAGCGGGCGGCGAAGTCCGGCTCCGGGACGGCCGAGGCGACGATCCGGGCGGCCAGCGGCACGGCCTGCTCGAGCGGCACGCAGTAGCGCATCTCCAGGAAGCCCTTGCGGAAGGCGGCCACTTCGTCCTTGACGGCGCGGTTGCGGATGATGCAGTCGGCCATGTACCCGGCCAGCCGGTCGAAATCCGGTTCGGTCATGCCGAAGCGGGTCATCTCCTGGACGCCGATCCGGAGGCCGGAGGAGTCCAGGAAGGTCTCGTCGTCGGGCAGGGCCTGGTAGTTGACGATGATGTTGTTGTCCTCCAGCCGGCGGGCGATGGCCATGCCGGGGCCGAACGACTTGACCCGGGCCAGGACCTGGTGCGTCTCGGTGTAGCCCTTGGCCGGATCGCCCTCGATCGGGACGCCGTGGGCGGCCAGCGACTTGGCCAGGGACTTGGCGTTCCGCTGGACCGCGGCCTGGTACTCGCCCTTGAAGGCATTCATTTCATAGGTCGCCATGAGCAGGCCGAGCAGGGTGCCCAGGTGGTGGTTGGACGTCGAGCCGGGGAAGGCCCGCGACCGGATGTCGACCCACAGCGGGCGCAACGGACTGGCCTTGGCGATGTTGCCGGCCACGACCCCGCGCTGGGGGCCGAAGAAGGTCTTGTGGGTGCTGCCGGTGACGATATCCGCCCCCTCGGCGAACGGCTCTTGGAAGGCGCCGTAAAGGCCGAGGACGTGGGCCATGTCGAACATCAGGATGGGACGATGCGGCCAGTCACGGACGATGTCGGCCACGAAGCGGACCGGCTCGCGGGTGATGAACATGCTCTTGCCGAAGATGACGAGTTCGGGCTTGTGCGTCTCCAGGATGCCGGCCAGGGCCTCCAGGTCGGCCTCGTAGGGGTTGTCCTTGCGGACGGGGAAGTTGACCACGTTCTCCTTGCCGGTGGCCGGATCCTCCTCAATCCAGTTGTAGAGCGCGCCCATCGGCTGGGCGCTCAAGTGGCCGCCCTTGCCCAGGTCGTTGTTCATGACCATCCGCATGCGGCGCGAGGCGGCGCCGGCGGCCTTGCCCCGGTTGAGGTACTTGACGACGCCCTTGAAGACGACCTCGTTGGCCATTTGGCCGCTGATGGGACGCAGCTCCAGATCGGAGCAGCCGAAGTAGAGGGCCAGCTCGCGCTGGGCTTCAATCTCGATATCGCGGATGAAGTCGATACCCTGGTAGAAGTAGACTTCCTCGCCCTTCATCGCCCGGTGCTCGGCGTAGCGGCCGGAGGGATCCGAGATCTCGCACATTTTGACCAGCAGCGACGGCGAGGACTCGGACGGGATGAGGTTGAAGCACTTTTTTTGGCGCCAGGTATTGTTGCCCTCGACCTTGCGGCAGAGGGCTTCGGTCTTTTCGGAGAAAGATGCCATAAAAGCGGTCTCCTTGTGCCTTATATTTTCGCGGCGTTCCGGCCGCCGCAGCGGCGTTCTTCCACGGCCCGGATCTTGTCCAGTCGGCGCTGATGGCGCCCGCCTTCAAACGGCGTGTCCAGCCAGATGCGGACGATGGCCAGGCCCTCGTCGAGGGTCAGGACCCGCCCGCCCAGAGCCAGGCAGTTCGAGTCGTTGTGGCGGCGGCTCATTTCCGCCGTATACGCGTTCCAACAGACGGTGGCCCGGATACCGGGCAACTTGTTGGCCACGATGGACATGCCCATCCCCGTGCCGCAGACCAGGATGGCCCGGTCGTGGCCGCCGGCGACCACCGAAGCGGCCGCCGCCTCCCCCAGGTCGACGTAGTCGACGGCCTCGCCGGCCTGGGAACCGAAGTCGGTAAAATCGATGCCGCGGCCGGCCAGGAACGGGCCGATGGCTGCCTTGAGGTCGAATCCGGCGTGATCGGATGCCAGGGCGATCTTCATCGCTCTCCCCTCGGCCGAGCCCTCATCGTCAACGGCCCGGCCTACTCGATGAACTTGGCCGCCTCGGGCACCAGCTCGAGGGCCCGCAGGATCTGGGGGTCGGTCCGCTCGAATGCTTTCCAGCCCTCCTCCTGCCCCCACAGCGCGGAAGCGATTTCCCGCTCCAGCTCCCTCTTCAGATCGGGCTCGGCTTCCTTGAACCGCTTGGCATCGACATCGAACGAGCCGGCCCGCAGAAAAGCCCGGAAATCCTCCAGCACCCGGTCGTCGGCCAGGAACGGCTTGGCCACCGGGGTTCGGCCCTTGGACCCGCCCGCGGGATCACCGGGGAAAAAGAGGGTTTTGCCGAGCGGCGTCAAGTGCGAAACCAGCTTGCGGGTATAGGCGAAGAAGGCGCCGCGCCCCCGGAGCTCGAAGGTGTAGGTCTTGAGAGTGAAGGGAACGGCCACATCGGGCGTGATGCCGCCCTGGCCCAGGACCTTGCGGCCCTTGGACGTCGTCTTGACCTCGCGCGGCTTGTCGGCGGCCACCTTGTCCAGGAGGTAATCGTCCAGCCGGCTGTAGTCGCGCTGGATGGAGCGGCCGCTCGGCGTGTAGTACTTGGCGATGGTGATGGCCACGGCCATGTCCGGGCCGAGCGGGAACATCTGCTGGACCAGGCCCTTGCCCCAGGAGTCCGCGCCCACGACCAGGCCGCGATCATTGTCCATGATCGCCCCGGCCACGATCTCCGAGGCGGAGGCGCTGCCCTGGTCGATAAGCACGAGGAGGGGGACCTTCTCGTAAGGGTCGCTGCGAAGGGCGGCGAAGTCGCGGTCGAAGGCGCGGTTCCGGCCTTTCATCGAGACGACCATTTCGTTCCTCGGGAGGAAGAGGTCGGAGATCTCGATGGCCTGGACGAGGGGACCGCCGGCGTTGCCGCGCAAGTCGAGGATCAGGCTCTTCATGCCCAGCTCGGTGAGCTGCGCCAGCTTGGCCCGAAGCTCCTCGGTCGTAGCCTCGGCGAAATAGCGGATCAGCACGTACCCGACGTCGCCGGGCAGCAGGAAGGCGTAAGGGACGCTGTAAAGGGGGATTTCGGCCCGCTCGATGGTCAGCTCGATCGGCTTGGCCAGTCCTTCGCGGATGAAGGTGATGTCGACCTTGGTCCCCTTCGGGCCGCGCAGCTTGTTGACGGCGTCCTGGGCCGAGATCGGCTGGGTGTCCTCGCCGTTGATGCGGGAGATGATGTCGGCCGGCTGAACGCCCAGCCGCCAGGCCGGCGTGCCTTCCATCGGCGAGACGACGACCAGTTGGCCCGCCTGTTTCTGGATCTGCATCCCGACGCCGAAGTACTTGCCCCTCTGCTCCTCGGCCATGCGGGAGAAGCTGTCCGGCTCGAGGAGGTAGGAATGCGGGTCGAGCGTCTGGAGCATGCCCTTGACCGCTTCCTGGGCCAGGTCATTCTCGTTCACCGGCTTATAGTAGGCGCGCTGGACGAGATTCATCATGTCTTCGATTTTGTTAAGCCCGTTCTGCCAAATCTCGTCATCGACGCCGAACGGACGGACAAGGAGGGCGAAGGAAAAGAGGACGCCGACCAGGATCCAAGCGGTCTTGCGCATGTGCGTCAGGGGAGGATTATTCTAACAGAGGGGGGTACCCAAGTAAAGGAGGGCGAGGGATGCGGGGGTTCGCTCTGGTTACGGATCGACTCCTTCGCGATTGGATGCAAGGCAAACGGAGAAGGCTTCCTCGGTGAGGTGGGACTCCTCGTTCATCCCCCGTTAATGAAGAATCATGGCATAATAGGTGCGAATCGCCATGCGCCTGCTGATCATCGAAGACAACCGCACCCTTCTCAAGAGCCTTAAAAAAGGGCTGCAAGAGGAGTCGTTCGCGGTCGATACGGCCGAGGACGGCGAGGAAGGGCTGTTTCTGGCCCAGGCCAACGACTACGACGTCATTCTCCTCGACCTGATGCTCCCCAAGATCGACGGCCGGACGCTGCTGCAGAAGCTCCGGGTCCAAGGCCTGAAGACTCACATCCTCATCTTGACGGCGCGGGACGCGGCGGAAGACAAGATCGAGGGGCTGAATGCCGGGGCGGATGATTACCTGACCAAGCCCTTCCGGTTCGAGGAGCTGCTGGCCCGCATCCGCGCCCTGCTTCGGCGGAAGTACGGAACCAAGAACCCGTGCCTGACCATCGACGACCTGAAAATCGACACCGCGACGCATGCCGTCGTCCGGGCCGGGCTGCCCGTCGCCCTTCAGCCCAAGGAATATGCCCTCCTCGAATTCCTCGCTCACCGGGAGGGCGAAATCGTCTCCCGGACCGAGATCTGGGAGCACCTTTATGACTGGCAGGATGACACGACCAGCAATCTGATCGATGTCTTCATCAGCCGGCTGCGCAAGAAAATCAACCGGCCCGGGCTCCGCCCCTTAATCCAGACCGTCAGGGGCGCCGGATATCTTCTGAAGGCGGAGTAGCGTGCATTCCCTACGGCTGAAGCTGATCGTCGGATCGCTCGCCGTGCTCACGGCGGTCATCCTCAGTTTCGATGCCTTCCTTTTAATCGCCAAACGGGGCGCCCTTCTGGATGTCCTTGACAGCCGGCTTTTCGCCGAATCCCAGTCTCTCGCCCTGCGCTTGGAAATCGCCGGAGGGAAGCCGTCCTTCGATCCGGCCGACGAAGCAGGCGCCGAATCCGCGGCCTCGCCGCAGGTTCGGATCGCGGCCGCAAACGGGCGGACCATCTATCAATCGCCGCAGGTCTCGGACTTGGCCTGGCCGGCGGTCCCCGAACGGGCGGAAGCTCCCGTTTGGAAAACGGTAAACGCCGGACGAAGCGGAGCCTGGCGCGCGGTGACCTGGGTGGATCGCTTAGAAATCGACGCGGGCGCGGGCGCGGGCGAACAGGCCGCGGCCCGGCCGGAGACGACGATCGCGGTCGTTGTTCAATGCGCCGAGTCCCTGGCCGAGACGAAGGAAGAGATGCGGGAGCTGGCTTCGCTGCTGGCCCTTTTGTCCCTGGCCGCCTTCCTGATCGCGGGAGGCGGAAGCTTTCTCCTAGCCGGAAGGGCCTTGCGACCGATCCGGCGCATCAACCGGGCCTTGGCTGGCGTTTCGGAAACTCGCCTCGACGGGCGGATCGCGGCCCGGGAATTCGACCGGGAGCTTCAGCCCCTCATCGAGCAACTGAACGCGGCCTTGGACCGGCTGCAAAAGGGATTCCAGCGGGAACGCCAGTTCACTTCCGACGCCTCGCATGAACTGCGCACGCCGGTCGCCTCGATTCTCAACTCGATTGAAGTCCTACTGCGGCGGCCCCGCACGGAACCGGAGCTCGTCGAAGCCCATCGCGACAATTGGCAGACGGCCCGGTCGATGCAGACGATCATCGAAGGCCTGCTTCTCCTGGCCCGGATGGACGCGGGCAAGGCCCCGATGGCCGAAGAGGAAATCCCCTTGGCCCCTTTCATCGAAGACGTTCTGGCCGCGGCCGCTCCCGAGGCCGAAGCCGGGTCCGTGCGCCTGGCGCAAGCCGTGGACCCGGGACTCCGGATCCTGGCCGATCCCGCCCAACTACGACTCGCCCTGTCCAACCTGGTCGACAACGCCGTTCGGTACAACCGCCCGCGCGGAAGCGTCACGGTGACCGCCCGGACCACGGAAGGCGGGACGACGATCGAAGTCCGGGATACGGGAATCGGCATTCTGCCCGCCGAACTGCCCCGGATCTTCGAGCGATTTTACCGGATCGATCCTTCGCGGACCGAAGCCACGGGGGGGAGCGGGCTAGGGTTGTCTATCGTCCAAAAAGTCGTTGAGACCCGCGGCGGCCGCGTGACCGCAGCCAGCGATTCTTCGGGGAGCGTTTTCACGATCATCTGGCCGCGCCGTTGAGCGGGATCTTGTTCATGCGGTATTCGTCTTCGCCGCCATAGTATGGCGCCGTGATCTCCGGAAAGACCGCGGCCGCCCTGATCGGCCTCCTCGCGCTCGCGCTCCCTCTATCGGCCCAGCATAGCCGGCCCGACGTCATCCAGGCCGTCCCGGCCAAGTCTCCCGTCCGGTTGGACGGAGTTTTGGATGAGCCGGACTGGGCCGCCGCCCCGCGGATCTCCAACTTCAGCCAGCGCGAGCTCAACGAAAACCAGCCGGCGACGGAACGGACCGAAGTCGCCGTCCTCTTCTCTAAGACGGAACTGCGGCTCGGCGTGATGGTCCTGCAAACGGAAAAGACGGACGCGGCCCGGTCGCTGAATTTTTCCATCGTACGCTATAAACAGGACCTCGGGGAACAATCTTCGATCGGGCTCCTGGCCTTCGGGGCGGCCCAGGCCGGGAGCTTCGCTCTACTTCGTCCTCAACCAGTTCGGCGACACCCTCGACCCGCATCGGAATTTGCGTCTGAATAAGACCGCGGCCATGCTCAAGTTCGTCTGGTATTTCGGAACTCATTGAGTCGGGCGTCCGTTCATCATCCGTTCAGGCGGGCCGGAGTAGCGTGGCAACGATGAACATTTCAAACAGGAGAATACCGATGAAGAAGAAAATGTGGATGGTCGCGGCGGTCCTGGGACTGGCCCTGATCCTGACCGGAGTCGCCGCGGCGCAGGAAAAGCCCAAGGCGGCGACGGTTAACCTCAAGGTCCTCCCGCCCGTCGTCCTAAAAGCCTTCCAAGCGGCCTATCCCAACGCCGTGATCAAGGGCGCTTCCAAGGAAACGGAGAAGGGGGCAACCCAGTACGAAGTGGAGAGTATGGACGGCGCCCTCAATCGCGATCTTCTCTACGCGGCCGACGGCAAGATTCTCGAGATCGAGGAATCGACCGCCCCGGAGAACCTCCCGGCGCCCGTCAAGCAGATCCTGGCCAAAGACTACGCCGGGGCCAAGATCCTCAGGGCTGAGATCCTGACTAAGGCCGGCGTCAAGTCTTTCGAGCTGGCCATCGAGCTCAAAGGCAAAAAAATGGAAGTGACGATCGACCCCCAGGGCAAGATCGTCAAATGAACCCGCTCGATACCCCGGGCTTTAGCCCGGGGTATTAACAGGGTTAATACTGAGCGACGCTTTTTACCCCGATTTAAAAATCGGAGTCTGAGCACCGCGAACGTATCGCACGGTTCCGAGGGGTCGGCCCGGACACCCGGGTCGATCCCTCGGCTTGACCGCAGGGGGGCAAAGCCTTATCATTCCCAGGCTGTCCTGGAGCGCAGAAAACACCATGTTCGGCAACATCGGCATGTCCGAGATGATGATCATCATGGTCATCGCCCTGCTTGTGTTCGGCCCCAAGAAGCTGCCCGAAATCGGCCGCTCGATCGGCAAGGCCATGCGCGAGTTCAAGAAATCGACCGAGGAGATCAAGGACCGCTTCGAGGAGCAGATCCGGGCCGATGACCTGCGGGACATCCAGGACGGCATCAAAAAGGACCTTAAGGACATCACCACGGATGAGGAAGGCAAGAAAATCACCTGACGAGATGACCTTCCTCGAGCATCTGGAGGATCTCCGCAAGCGGCTCTTCCTGTGCTTCATCTCGATCTTCGTGGCCGTGCTGCCGGCCTACGTCTTCAGCAAGGACATCTACGCCTTCCTGGCCCGGCCGCTGACCCAGTTCCTGCCCGAGGGCCAGCCCATGGCGTTCCTCAAGCTGACCGAGCCCTTCATGCTCTACATCAAGGTCTCCTTCATCACGGCGCTCTTCGCCGTCTCGCCGTTCCTTTTCTATCAGATCTGGAAATTCATCGCCCCGGGCCTCTACCAGAAAGAGAAAAAGTACGTCATGCCGTTCGTGCTCTTCACCACGATCTTCTTCATAGGCGGAGCGGCCTTTTCCTACTACGTCGCCTATCCCTTCGCCTGCCGCTTCTTCCTGGACCTGGGGAGCGATTTTAAAGCCGTCATCACGGTCGACCAGTTCTTCAACCTGACCGTCAAGATGCTGATCGGCGTCGGCCTGGTCTTCGAGATGCCCACCCTCATCTTCTTCCTGGCCCGCATGGGCATCGTGACCTCGAAATGGATGGTCAAGAACATCAAGTACGCGGTGCTGGCGATCTTCGTCATCGCCGCCGTCATCACTCCCTCGCCCGACATGGTCAACCAGCTGATCCTGGCCGTCCCCATGCTCGTTCTCTACGGCATCAGCATCCTGGTCGCGCTCCTCTTCGGCCGGGAACGGAAGGACCGCAAAGCCCGCAAGGAAGAGGCCTCTCCGGCCGGCTGAGGCGCCCGCATGGCCCCCCCATACCGCCTGATCGGCCTGACCGGGACGAACGGCTCCGGCAAGGGCGAAGCCGCCGACTGGCTGCGCGGGCGCGGCTACTCTTATCTCTCGCTCTCCGACGTCATCCGGGACGAGCTTCGCCGCGACGGCATCCCCGAGACGCGCGACGCCCTGATCGCGCGGGGCAACGCCTTGCGGCAGGCCTTCGGGCCCGACGTCCTGGCTCGGCGGGTGTTGGCCCGGGTGGAAGGCCCGACGGTCGTCGACAGCATCCGCAATCCGGAGGAAGTGGCGGCCCTGCGGCGCGAAGAGGGGTTCGTCCTGATCGCCTTCGACGCTCCCGCCGCCCTCCGTTTCGAGCGAGTCGTCCGGCGCGGCCGGGATGAATCGGCGGCCGACCTCGAGGCCTTCCTCCGCAAGGAAGCCGAAGAACGCGGCTCGGACCCGGCCGCGCAGCAGATCGACGCCTGCATCGCCCTGGCCGACATCCGGATCACGAACGGCGGCACGCTCGAGGACCTGCATCGCAGCCTGGAGGAAGCCCTATGACCCAGTCACGGATCAGCAAGGACGAGTATTACCTGGGCATCGCCCGGTAGGTCGGCCGGAGGAGCACCTGCTTCCGCCGGACCATCGGGGCGCTCATCGTCCGCGACGACCAGATCATCTCCACCGGCTATGTCGGCGCCCCGCGTAAGACCCGGGACAGCATCTCCCACGGCTTCTGCCTGCGGGACAAGCTGGCCATCCCGCACGGCCAGCGCTACGAGCTGTGCCGCTCGGTCCACGCCGAGCAGAACGCCATCATCAACGCCGCCCGGGCCGGGGTCAGTCTCCTCGGCGGCGACATGTACATCTTCGGCAGCGAGCCCGGCGACGGCGGGAAACCCGTCAACGCCTTCCCCTGCTACATCTGCAAGAAAATGATCATCAACGCCGGCCTCGACCGGGTCATCTGCTCCACGGCCGACGGAGAATTTCTCGTGTTCCGGATCGAGGATTGGGCCACGGCCTGGCGCGAAGGAGACATCCTCGATGACACCCACCAATACGGATAAGCGGCCGGCCGGGAGAGGATTTCGGGCCCGGCGGATCGCGCGGGGCTGCCTGTTCGCGGCCGCGCTGGCGGTGATCGCGGCGTCCGGGCCGGCCCAGGATCTCCCCGTCCCCCCTTCCGCGCCCGCCGACGGCCCTCTGCTCCCGTTTCTCGGGCTGTCCGCCTCGCCGGAATCGATCGATTACGTCGTCAACAAGACGCAGTTCCAGCTCCACACCCTGTCGACCGAACAGCGCCATCCCAAGACCTGGACTTTGAGCGAAAAGATCCGCTCCGACACCGAGGGCGGCCTGCGGATGCTCCTGTCCGTGGACGCGGACGTTACGGCCCGCCTCGAGGCGCTGGCCGCCCGGCCGCAGGATCTGGAGCAGATGACGGCCGAGATCGGCCGCGCCCTGGCGGAACGGCGCCGGATCTTCGTCTACGGCTGCGGGGCGACGGGCCGCCTGGCCAAACAGATGGAGAGCGGATTCTGGCGCCCCTTCTGGCGCCGGCTCAAGGCGGACCCCGGGATCTGGGCCAGGATCGAGAGCCGCCTCGACCCGGCCGTCGAGGAATCCCTGATCGGCGAGATGACCGGAGCCGACCGGGCCCTGATCAGCTCGCTCGAGGGCTTCGAGGAAATCCCCCTCATCGGCCGCCTCCAGCTCAAGGACCGCGGCATCCTGCCCGGCGACGGCGTCCTGGCCGTCACCGAGGGCGGC
>JAQULS010000227.1 GCA_028749235.1 Acidobacteriota bacterium
GCTGGGAAAGCCGAGCTCCAGATCCTCCCGCTTGAACTCGTTCTTGAAGCGGTGGTAGCCGGCCTGCAGGAGCCAGGTGTTGAGGTTGAAGCTGCGTTGGAAGGGATTGAAGCCGTGGTCGGACATGACCAGGACGATGGTGTCCTTGTCGACGCGGGCCAGGGCCCGGGCCAGGATCTCGTCGGCCTGACGGTAGGTCTTCTCGATCGTGCCGCCGAACTCCGCCGCCAGCTTGGGATCGTAGGCCGGGTGGGCCGGGTCCATCAGCCGCCAGAACATGTGCTGGCGCTGGTCCGTGCTGGAGACGTAGGCGAAGAGCAGGCCCGAATCGAACCGGCCCAGCTCGTAATCCAGCATGGCCCGGGTTTCCTCCAGGACCATCTCGTCTTGGGC
Organism: Acidobacteriota bacterium; assembly: GCA_028749235.1. Lineage (GTDB taxonomy): Bacteria > Acidobacteriota > Aminicenantia > Aminicenantales > UBA4085 > UBA4085. The sequence goes on from JAQULS010000227.1 coordinate 394, forward strand.
CAAGAACTCGGCCTCGTCCAGCAGGTCGTTGCCCAGGGCGCTCGTGTCGGCCGGCAGGCCCTTGGTGAAGTAGGGCCCGAACCGCTTCTCCAGCTCGACGGAATAGGCCTCCGGCGTGGAGATGGGCAGGGCCGGGTCGGCCGGGTCGATGTTGATCGGAGTCACGTAAAGGCTGAAGCGCGGCCGGACTTCCTTGAGGTAGAACATGCAGATGCCGCTGACGCTTTGGGTCGGGATGAGGGGGAAGCGGAGGCGCTTCCAGCCGCTCCACTCCTTTTCCCTCAGGATGAACTCCTGGTCCGGCAGGACGATCTTGGCCACGGCATGGACCGGGTCGAGGACGACCTTGAACTCGATCCCCGATTCCGGCGAGCCGACCTTGAACGTGTTGAGCGGGCCGGGCAGCCGGGCGTCCACCCGGTGGCCGATGACGTAGACCTCGTGGACACGGGCCGCGCCGATGTCCCGGTTGACGGACTTGGCTTCGGTCGTGAAGTAGTTGCAGACGCCGTAGTCGCCGTAGAGGTCGGGCGTGCCCATGCCGGAGAGCGTCCGCTGGCGGGACGCGGCCGGCGGATAGTTGGCCGGCATTTTGAAGATCGTGCTGGGAACGTCGTGGTCCTCCAGGACCTGCCAGAAAGCCCGGCCCCGCCGCAGGTTGCGGACCTCTCCGCCCTTGATGGGCAGCAGCCAGTTCCCCAGGCGGAGCGATTTGGCCGCGCCCTCGATGGACGAGGCCGAGAAGATTGGGAGGTAGGTCTTGGGGTCGCGGTGCATGAAGTCGAAGATGCCGTGCCCTCCCGGGTTCGTGCCGGCGATGAAGTTCGACCAGGCCACCGGGCTTTGGGGGGGGATGCTCGTCCGCAGGGGGCGGAAGCCGCCCTGGCCGGCGAGCCGGCGGAATGCCGGCAGGATCCCGGCGTCCATCCAGCGGCGGGTCAGGACGGGGTCCATGCCGTCGAAGCCCAGGACGAGGATTTTCTTGCCCGTGGCCTTCCGGCCGGCCGTCCGAAGCGGCTCGCTCAGGGCGGGCCGTCCGCCCAGGGCCAGCAGCGCCGTGGAGCCGGCCGCGGCGCGAATGAATTGACGTCGGTTCATGATCTCACGACTTTCGGTTCACCGGGGACGCCTTCGGCGGCGCGGCCAGCAGGGACCGGCCGTCCATATGGGCCGGGGCGGGCAGGCCGAAAAGCTCCAGCACCGTCGGGGCCACGTCCATGATCGAGGGGGACGAAGCGTTCAGCTTGAGGTTCGAGAAGAGCACGCCCGGCACGCAGGCCGGGTCGATGCAGTGGTCGCCGCTCCAGCACTTGGTGTTGTCGGCGAAGACGGCCGGCGTCACGACGCCCGTCACGGATTCCCAGGAGGCCCGGTACCCGGTGTTGTAGCCGATGATCAGGTCGGGCGCGTTGTCCTTGTAAGGGCCGGCGTAGATCTCGTCCCGGTCGTAGACGCGGTTGATCGCGGTCCCGCCCGTTTCCTCGTCCCGCAGCCGGTTGAGCTTCGTCTGCAGCTCGCGCCGCAGGGCCGCGGCTTCCGCTCCCGGGGCGACGATGCCTTGGGCTTCGCGGCCCTTCTGGTTGACGTAAACGCCGCCCAGCCCCAGCGCGTAGGCCTTGGTCCGCGACCAGTCCACGCCCTTGAACCATTCCTCCGTCCCGGCCGCGCCTTCCTTCAAGGCCAGGTAGCCGTTCCGCTGCAGCCAGGTGTTGAGGTTGACGCCGCGGCGGAAAGACTGGAAGCCGTGATCGGACATGATGAACAGGGCGCCGCGGGGGCTCATGGCCGCCTGCACCCGGCCGATCATCTCGTCCATCCGGACGAAGAGATCCTCCATGACCCGGGCGCTGCTCTCGGCCGGACCGGCCTTGAGGGCGGGGTGGCCGGGATCGAGGTAGCGCCAAAACATATGGGACAAACTGTCCGTCGTCTCGAAGACGCAGGCGGCGAAGCCGCGGCGCGTCTTGGCCAGGGCGTTGAAGAACATCGCCTCCCACTCCGCGTGGTTGGCGTAGGTCAGGGTCAGGAAGTCGCGCTCGGACAGGGCGCCCTCGTTGAGGGCCCAGGTGTCGTTGGCTTCGCCCAGGGTGATGAAGCTGCCCAGGAGCTTGGCCAGATACACCGAGTAGATGAAGGGGTGCGAGATCGGCAGGGCCGGCTTGGCCGGGTCGATGTTGAGCGGCGTCACGTACATCTCGAAGTGGGGTTCGATTTGGGACACGAGGAACTTGGCGATGCCCCGGATCTTGATGCCCATCCCGGCCTTGAACGTCAGCGGCACCCAGGGCGAAAACTCGCCTCTCTTGAATTTCAGCTTCCGGCCGGAAACCCGGACTTCGGCCGCGTCCTTGGCCCGATCGATCCGGATGCGCAGGGGCAGGCGGATTTCGGCCGGCTTCGCGAGCATGGTGTTTTCGGGCCCGGAGAGGAAAGTCTCGATCCGGCCGTCGCGGACCTCGACGGGGAAGAAGACGCCGCCTTCGCGCTTGCCGGCCTTGGCCGGGTCGCTGGTGTAGAAGGCGAACGTGCCCTGGCTGCCCTTGAGGTCCGGGGCGCACATGCCGGACAGGAGGTGCCCCTTGAATTTCTCGGCCGGGAACGTCAGCGGCACCCGCAGGACGGTCGAAAGGATGCCGTTTTCGCCCAGGATCTTCCAGAACGGGACGCTCCGGCGCAGGCCCTGGATGACCGGCTTGGACAAGGGGATCCGGTAGCGGCCCAGCTTGAGGGTCCGCTTGGGCGGGCCGATGCGGGCCGAGGACAGATCGGGCAGATAGGTGCGCGGATCCCGGCTCAGGAAATCGTAAATATTGTGCTTGGACGGATTGGCGCCGGTCATGAAGGACGACCAGGCCACCGGCGAGATGGCCGGGGTGGTCGTCCGCAGCCGGCCGTAATAGCCTTCGGCCTTGAGCTTGGAAAACTGGGGGAGCTTGCCCTCGGCCATCCACTTTTCGGCCAGCTCCGGCGACAGGCCGTCCAGGCCGACGACGACGACCTGGTCGACCAGGCTGTTCTTGTAGGCCCGGCCGCCCCGGATGAGGCGCCAAAGGAGGCGGAAGGGCCAGGACAGGAACGAGAAGATGGCCAGGAAGAAAGTCAGAAAGAGGACCAGGAATGAAGAGAGAAAAGCGAATCCGGCTCCCGGCCCGG
>JAQULS010000093.1 GCA_028749235.1 Acidobacteriota bacterium
CGTACCTGGCCATAGCCAGATTATGCCTGAGAAGGCCTCCGCTTCGCCAGCCGGAGCTGGCTTCGCTCCGTGATGCCATTCATCCCCAGGCTTAAAAGCCTGGGGTTTTCTGGCATGTTTTCATAAAGATTTCGGGAAAGACACGGTGTGGATCGGCCCCGGACCGCGTTCCCCGGAGATGGGAAGAAGGACCTATTCCTGAGGGACGGTGCGGGTGGCGATGACGTCGACCCCCGTGCCCAGGACGTCGGCGATAAGCACCTGGCCGCGGCGGACCGGTGCCTCCGGCCGCAGACCCGCGATCGCTTCGAGGATCGGAAAGACCCGGTCGCGCGGAACGGGGCCGCTCAACCGGACCGAGACCATGCGCAACGCGGTTCCCCGGACAGGCACCGACGCGGCCAGATTCCGCAAAGGGTTCCGGATCTCGCTCTCGGCGAACTCCCGGCCCTTCTCGCATTCGTGGCCGCGAACCCGGAGCCCGCCGCCCTCCTCTTCGACCTCGAGCTCGCAGCCGGCCGGGCAGAGAAGGCACGTCATCCGATCATTCATGGCCGTCGACCTCGATATCCTCTTCGGCGGGCGCCCGAAGAACGAGCCTCTGCATCTCCGAAGGGACGACGCGGGCGAACCGGCGCGAACCGTAGACGCGGCCCGTCAAGATGCCGCGGGCTTCGACCTTGAGCCCGCGCGCCGGGCGGGCCACCCGAAAGCGGAGAGCCGCCCCGTCCGCTCCCCGCCGCAGAACCTGGGGCAGGACATAGCGGACGCAGCCCTTGGCCGCGACCCGGAAGCTTGCGCATGCGGAGCGGCGGCCGAGGGCGTAATCGGCGGCTTGCTTCCCGGCCTCGAATCCCTCGAACGAGGCTCCGTCGGCCACGTCATGGATATGAAGGACGTTGCCGCAGGAAAAAACGCCTTCGGCGCTGGTCATGAGCGTTTCGTCCACCACGGCTCCGCCGGTCAAGGGCGAGAGGACGACGCCCGCCCTCTTGGACAGCTCGTTCTCGGGGATCAGGCCCACCGAGAGGAGAAGCGTGTCGCACGGCACGACGGCGTCCGTACCGGGTATGGGATGCCTGCCTTCATCCACCCGGGCCGTGACCACGGCCGAAAGCCGCTCCCGGCCGCGGATCTCAACCACGGTGCGACCGAGTTCCAGCGGGATGTCGAAGTCCTTCAGGCATTGACGGACGTTGCGCTCCAGCCCGCCGGCCCAAGGCATGATCTCGAAGACCCCCTTGACCTTGATCCCCTCGAAGGTCAGGCGGCGGGCCATGATCAACCCGATGTCGCCCGACCCCAGGATGACGGCTTCGCTCCCGATCCGGAGGTTCTGGAGATTGACCAGGGCCTGGGCGCTCCCTGCCGTCCAGACGCCGGCCGGCCTCGTCCCCGGGAGCCCGATCATCTCCCGTGTCCGCTCGCGGCAGCCCATGGCCAGGACGATCGCTCCGGCCCGGATCAAGCGGTAGCCGTCCGGCGCGTTCAGGCGCAGGACCCTGTCCGGGCCCAAGTCGAGGACCATGGCCCCCGTCTTGACCGCAATGCCTTCCCGGGCGACGTCCTCGGCCAGCCGTTCGGCGTATTCCGGTCCGGAGATCGTTTCCTTGTAAAGAAACAGCCCGAATCCGTCGTGAATGCACTGGTTGAGGATGCCGCCCAGAACGCGGTCGCGCTCCACGAGTAGGACGTTGCCCGCCCCGGCCCGGCGGGCGCCCAACGCGGCCGCCATGCCGGCCGGTCCGCCGCCGATGACCACGACATCGCGCTTTTCGACGGGAAGCGCCGTGAGCGGCGAACCCTCGGGCACGCCGCTCACGGTTTGATCCTCCCGAGGAACAGTTCCGACCCGGCACCCCGCTTGACGATCCGGTCCGGCGGCACTCCCTCCCGGCGCAGGATCTCGACGAGCCGCGGCCCGCAGAAGCCGCCCTGGCAGCGGCCCATGCCGCAGTGCGTCCTCCGCTTGATCCCATCCAGCGTCCGCACGCCGAAAGGATTACCGAGCGCGGCCTCGACCTCGGCCCTCGTCACATGCTCGCAGCGGCAGATCATCTCGCCCCAGCGCGGATCGGCCGCGGTCCGCTTCGCCCGTTCCGCGTCGTCCAGGCGAGAGAAGCGGGGCGGAGCCGCGCGGCCGGATACGAAGCCGGCCTTCTCCTTCCAATCTTCCCGCTCCCCCAGCATGGCCGCGATCCGGCGGGCGATGGCCGGAGCCGCGGTCAGTCCGGGCGATTCGATGCCCAACAGGTTGATCCAGCCGGGGCGCCTGCCGCTTTCTTCGATCAGGAAATCCGCCAGAAGCGGGCCGCCGCGGGGATCGGTCAGCTTGGGCCGCAAGCCGGAGTAGGCGTGGATGAAGGGGAACCTCCGCAAGCCCGGCACGAGCTCGAACGCTTCGGCCTTGAGCCGCTCCGCCACGGACCGCGTCGTGGCCGAATCCTCCTTGTCGGCGACCGCCTCCGAGCCGGGCCCGAGCAGGATGTTGCCCTCCATGGTCGGCGTGATATGCACGCCCAGGTAGGAATCGTCCAGGGGAGGCACCGGGTAGACGGGCATCCCGAGCGTCACTCCGGCCTCTTTGTCGGCGATCAGGTACTCGCCGCGGAACGGGAAGACCCGGGGGACATCGATCCCGGCCAGGGCGGCGACCTCGTCGGCGAATAGCCCGGCCGAATTGACGACCCGGCGCGCCGTCACACATCCCCGCGGCGTTGTCAGGAGAAAGCCTTCCGGGCCGAATCCGACGGCGGTCACGGGCGCCTCCAGCGCGATCCGGGCCCCGTTTTGCCAGGCGTTTTCGGCCAGGGCTATGGTGAATTCGTAGGGCGAGATGATGCCGGTGCGGGAGGAGAGCAGGGCCCGCTCGCCGTTGACGCCGGGCGCCAGCCGCTCGATCGCGGCCCGGTCGACGATTTCGAGGCCGGGCACTCCGTTTCGCCCGCCTTGGGCGAGAAGCTCCTCGAGGCGCCCGCGATCGGACTCGGTCAGGGCCACGACGAGCTTGCCCGTCATGCGGTGCGGGACTCCGAGCGAGGCTGCCAGCCCGTAGATGAGCCCCAAACCTTCTACGTTCAAGCGGGCCTTGAGCGAGCCCGGGGGAACGTTGAATCCGGCGTGGATGACGCCGCTGTTGCCCTTGCTGACGCCTTCGGCCACATCCGCCCCTTTTTCCAGGAGGATGATCCGGAGGTCATAGCGGGCCAGCTCCCTGGCCACGGCGCATCCAATGACGCCGCCGCCGATCACGGCGACGTCATACGGCGCGCCGTCAATGGCGGTCCCGGCCGAAGATTCGGCCGGCGGAGATTTGCGGTTCGCTTCGGGCATGAGAGTCACGAGGCCGAAATCATAACAGAACGAATCCGGCCCGCCAATCGAGCTCGCTGGGAGAAGATCTTAGTACAGCCCGGTGCTGCCGAAGCCGCCCTCGCCGCGGCTGGTGTCGTCGAGCTCCTCGGCCTCGACGATTTCCGCGCCGACGACGGGCTGGATGAGCATCTGGGCGATCTTCATCCCCGTCTTGATCTCGAAGGGCGCGCCCGAAAGGTTGATGAGCACGACCTGGACCTCGCCCCGGTAGCCGGCATCGACGACGCCGGCCAGCCGGTGCACGCCCTTGAGCGAAATGCCGCTCTTGTCCCAGACGAGCCCGACGAAGCCCCGCGGAATCGCCATCCTGATCCCGGTCGGAACGGCAAAGAGCTCGCCCGGGACCAGGACGCGGTCGGCCGCGGCGTAGAGATCCATCCCCGCATCGCCGGGATGGCCGTAGGACGGAAGCTTGGCCTGGGGGACGATCCGTTTCACTTTAAGCTGCATATTCGCCTCTTTCTTATCATTATCCATGGCCTACGCCGTTCGAGAGCTAACCCCTCTGCCGCCGGAAATAGGGATTTACGTATACTGTCCCCCTATTTTCAGATTCCCTCGATCCTGACCTCGCCGAAGTACGGCTCGGCGGCGGCGGCCAGCCGCTGGACCGTCTCCCGGCTGTACGGCCGGAAGGCGCGGTATTCCTCGCTCAGGCAGTTGGTGGGCGAAAATTGCTGGATTTGGAAAACGGGCGTCCCCAGCATCCAGCGGCCGATCGCCTCGATGTCGGGAACGTCGATCAGCCCCGGGACCGCCGTCGTCCGGAGCAGATACGGCAGGCCCGACGCCTTCAGGATCGCGGCGCTTTCGGCCACCGCCTCCGGATCGGCCGTCTTGGAGCCGGCCGCCTCGCGGTAGCGCTCGGGCGGCGCCTTGACGTCGAGGGCCACCCGGTCGGCGAGCCCGGCGCCGAGGACGGCCCGCAGCCGGTCCGGCCGCGAGCCGTTGGTATCCAGCTTGACGAGCAGGTCCTTGGCCTTGAGAACGCTCAAGAAGCCTTCCAGCTCCTCCGAGAGCAGCGGCTCGCCGCCGGTGACGCAGATGCCCTCCAGCCACCCGCGCCGGGCGTCCAGATAGGCCAGGAACAGGTCCATCGGGACATCGGCCAGGCTGTCCGGACGCAGGACCAGGTCGGGATTATGGCAGAACGGGCAGCGGTAATTGCAGCCGGCCAGGAAGACGGTCGAGGCGATGAAGCCGGGAAAGTCCTTGGGCGCGAACTTCTCTAGGCCCTTGATCGCAACCACGCTTCAAAATCCTCGCGCCCATTGAGCACGGCCTCGACCCGGCCGTTCTCGACGCACATCAGGGTCGGCAGGATGATCGATCCCTTCTCGTCCCGCACGACGCTGCCGATGAACTCCCGGATCTTCGTCCGGCCCTCTTTCTGGGTGACGTCGTACTCCTGCTTGGGCAGGGCGCGCTCGGCGAAGAACTCCTTGAGGTCGGCGCACTTGTGACAGTTGGGATATGTGAAAAGAAGGTATTCCATCCCGCGTCCCTCCCGGACCGCCGTCCCGCCCGCCGGCTAGGCAATGTGGGTGTAGGGCGTGCGGTCCTTGAATTCCTGCTGCTTGCCGTCGTTCCAGGTCCGAACCGGGCGCAGGTAGCCGACGATGCGAGAATAGACCTCGGTCTCGGTCCCGCAGTCCGGGCAGCGCGGATGCTGGCCTTTCAGGTACCCGTGGTTCTCGCAGATGCTGAACGTCGGAGTGATGCTGAAGTAGGGGATGCGGGTCTCGGCGATCTTGCGGACCAGCTTGCGGCAGGTGTCGCCGTCGATGGCCTCGGGCAGGAAGGTGTGGAAGATGGTGCCGCCGGTATAGAGCGACTGGATCTCTTCCTGGTGCTGGAGGGCCTCGAAGACGTCGCGGGTCGCGTCAACGTTGAGCTGGGTCGAGTTGGTCAGGTAGGGGTGCTGCTCCGAGCCCGACGCGACGATCTGCGGGAACTTTTGCTTGTCCAGCCGGGCCAGGCGGTAGGAAGTGGATTCGGCCGGGGTCGCCTCCAGGTTGTAGAGGTTGCCGGTCTCATCCTGGTACTCCTTGAGGACGCCGCGCATGTAGTTGAGAGTGTCGATGGCGAAGGCCTTGCCTTCGGGAGTGCCGATCCCCTTGCCCAGCAGGTTCAGGGAGGCCTCGTGCATGCCGCAGATGCCGATGGTCGAAAAATGGTTGTTGAAATGGCCCAGGTAGACCTTGGTGTAGGGCATGATGCCCCGTTCCAGCATGTGATTGACGATCTCACGCTTGGCCTCCAACGAATCCTTGGCCAGGCCCATGAGATGGCGGAGCCGCTCCTTGAACTCGTCCCGGGTCTTGGCCATGTAGCCGATCCGGTTCAGGTTGATGGTCACGACGCCGATCGAACCGGTCGAATCGCCCGGGCCCCAGATGCTGCCCGGCCGGCGCATCAGCTCGCGCTGGTCCAGGTTCAACCGGCAGCACATGGCCCGGATGTCGCCCGGATTCATCTTGGTCCCAATATAGTTCTGGAAATACGGGATGCCGTACTTGGCGGTCGCTTCGAACAGAAGCCGCGCGTTGGGGCTGTCCCAGTCGAAGTCCGGCGTCAGGTTGTAGGTCGGGATGGGGAAGGTGAAGACCCGCCCCTGGTGGTCGCCGTCGACCATCATCTCCAGGAAGGCCTTGTTGATCATGTCCATTTCCGGCTGGTAGTCGCCGTAAACGGAATCCAGCTCCTTGCCGCCGACGACGACCTTCTTGCCGGCCAGGTCGTGCGGCACGGTCCAGTCGAAAGTCAGGTTGGAGAAGGGCGTCTGCCAGCCCCAGCGGGACGGCACGTTGAGCCCGTAGACCAGCTTCTGGATGTCCTGCCGGACATGGTCGTAATCCAACTTATCGTGCCGGACGAAGGGCGCCAGGAGGGTGTCGACGCTGGAAAAGGCCTGGGCCCCGGCGAACTCGCCCTGCATCGTGCCGATATAATTGACCATGTGCAGGGTGGCCGTCTCGAGGTGCTTGGCCGGGGCGGAATGGACCTGGTTGGGGACGTGGCCGAAGCCGCGCCGCAGGAGGTTGTCGAGCGACCAGCCGGCGCAGTAGCCGACGATGGGATAGGACAGGTCGTGGATGTGGAAGTCGCCTTCCTGGTGGGCCCTCTTGATCGGTTCGGTGTAGATCTGGTTAAGGGCATAGGTGGACAGGACCTCTCCCGAAACCCGGGCGTTCAGCCCGGAGAAGCTCATCGTCCCCTCGTTGGAGTTCTCCCGGATCTTCCAGTCGTGGTCGCTGATGTAGTCCTTGATCAGCCGCTCCAGGTTGATCCCGGTCTGGCGGGCCTCGCGGATGCCTTTGTGGCGCTCGCGGTAGAGGATGTAAGCCTTGGCTACGTCGTGGTAGCCGCGCTTCATCAGGACCATCTCGACCATGTCCTGGATCTGCTCGACGGAGGGGATGGTGTAGCCGCCGAACTTTTCCTCGATGACGAAGGTGACGATGTCGGAAACCGTTTTAGCCTGGCTGAAGTCATCCGTTCCAATCGACTTCATGGCCTTGTAGATGGCGTTGGTGATCTTGTCCTGAGTGAAATCCACCACCGTTCCGTCGCGCTTCTTGATACGGGCGATGATCTTGGAATTCATCAGGTTCCTCCTCTCCCTTCTCTCTCTTTCCGACTCTTCCTTCACGGGGCCAAAAACGACCTGAAAAAACCCGGAAAACGGCTTCTTCCCAGTTCAATATTTTGTGGGTAACTATACCACTAAATACAATATCTTGTATTTACTATGGCAATTTAACGCCCGCCCCGGATATTTGTCAAGCCCTTTTTTCCGCGCCGCCGGAAAGCCCATTTCAAGCGTTTCCCGACGTAAAAATGGGAGTATTTTCGGCCCGGCGACACTCTGGTCGTTCTCTCGAGGACGGGGCCGGGCCGCCGGGAAAGGCTCCTGCTCTCCGCTAGACCGCGACGCCCGCGCGGCGGAGCTCGGCTTCGAGATCGACGCCCGGGCCGTAAACGATTCCCTGGATGCCCATCCGCTCCGCCCCGGCCACGTTTTCAGCCAGGTCGTCGATGAAGACCGCCGTTTCGGGCCGGCTTCCGGTCAGCTTGAGGGCTTCAAGGTAGACGAGAGGATCGGGCTTCATGGCCCCGATCTCGAACGACAGGGCGAAGGCGTCGAAGAGAAGGATTTCCGGGAAGCGCCGCTTGATGAACGTCCAGCGCATGATGTCGGTGCTCGAGACGACGGCCGTCTTGAGCTTGGGCCGCAGGCGCCGATAAAGATCCAGGACGGGCGGGTTGGCGGTGAAGACATCGCAGTAGAGGGCGAAGAACTCGCCGAAATCCGCCTCGGTTGCGAACAGGTCCTGGGCATTGCGGTGGAAGTCGATCTCGGAAACGGCTCCTTTTTCGAACAGGATCCCCAAGTCAAGATTTTCGAGGGCCACGCGTTCGAGCTCGCCGGCCGTAAGCCGCGATCGCGAGGCCAGACGGCTGTAGAAAATGCCGTTGTCGAAAGTCAACAGGACGTTGCCCAAGTCGGACAGGATCGTATCGATCATGTCGCCTTGACCTGGGGCCTCTCCAGCGTGCCGCCTTCCTTCCGGTCCGCCCGCTTCAGCAGGACGGCGAAGACCAGGCCGGCGACGCCCAACCCGGCGAACATGACCGCCGAGGCGGTGTAGGTGCCCGTCAAGTCGCGGAGCCTGCCGTTGAGGAAGGGGAACAGCGCCAGGCCGATGTTCTGAATCATGGTCGTCAAGCCGAAAGCCGTGCCGACCTTGTCCTTGGGCACGAGCAACGGGATCGTCGGCCACATGGCCGCGGGCACGAGCACGAAGGCCGCGCCCAGGGCGATCATGGGATAGGCCGGATAGAGCCGGGTCAGGCCGATGACCAGATGGGCGGGGATCAGGATGAGCGACCCGATGAGCATCAGGGTGGCCCGGCGCCCGACCTTGTCCACCAGGCGGCCCGCGAAAGGAGCGAAGACCATCGAGGCGAAGATGACGATGCTGGTGATCCCGGGAGCCGTGCTGAACATATGGAAGAAGCTGGAAAAGACCTGGGCCAGGAAGCCTCCGGAACCGGCGGCGGTGTCGGGGATGCCCCATTTGGTGGCGAACAGATGGGTCGACAGGGCGGTGAACGGGAAGATGGCCGAGTAGAACGTGACGCACAGCAGGGTCACATACCAGTAGGAAGGCTTGAAGGCCTTGATGTCGGCCAGGACGATCTTATCGCCGCCCCCGGCCGGGGGGGTCTTCAGGATCCTGTCGCCGCGGGCATCCATGAGGTTGGCCGCGAGATTGGAGGCCAAGCTGACCAGACACAGGAGGAGGGCCGCCCACAGGGCGTAGCGGTAGTGGCCGAAGTAATTGGCGATCATGGCTTCGGTGTTGAAGCTGAAAAGCGTGCCCAGGCGGCTGACGGTCAGGGAGACGCCGAAGGCAAAAGCCAGCTCCTTGCCTTTGAACCACTTGGACATGAACGCCATCTGGGCCACGACGAGCGACTCGGAGCCGGCCCCGAAGACCAGGCGGCCGGCGAACAGCATCGGGCCCGACTTGGCCAAGGCCACGATCAGCGCGCCCAGGACGACCAGCCCGGAGAACAGCATGCTGGCCCGCCGGACGCCGAGCTTGTCCGTCAGGATGCCGCCGAAGAAAACGATGACGATGGCGGCCAGCGAGTAGGCGGAATAGAGGCCGCCGATCGTGCCTGACCCGAGGTGGAGGGCCTGGATCAGGACATTCTCGATGGCTCCAATGCTGTCGTAGGCGAAATAGCTCCCGAACGTGAGCAAGGCCACGAAGATGAGCAGGGTGAAGCGGTAAGCCGCCTTGGCCGGGTGTAAGGCGCCGCCGGAAGCCGCGGGAGTATCGTTCATATCGTTTCCTCGTCTGGAAGAGTCTCCGCCCTCCTCCCCCGGACAGGAAGGCTGGAAACCGGAATTTCGTCGAAGCTTATTTCTTCGTGCCGGTCGTGGGCGCGACCAAGCCCAGTTCCTCGATGGTAAATCCGCCGACGAGCTTGCCCTTGTCGAGCTTGAACTCGACCTTGACGGGCCGCTCGGATCCGTCCGGCGGCGTGGGGATCTTGGCTTCGAACTTGAGGGTCGTTCCGTCCCAAACGACCGCGGTTATGGGGACGTTGGTGAACATCCCGCTCTGCTCGCTCAACGATCCGGTGAGCTTGCCCTCGACCAGCTTGAGTTCAAAGGGCAGGAAATAGATCTCGCCGGCGTTGACTTCGAGCAGCCATTGGCCCAGCAGCGGAGCCGGGTCCGGCGGCGCGATCTGGGCCGGAAGGCCGGCGGCCAGGACGGCCGCGAGGGCGGCAGCGAGAAGGACTCTCTTGGCGGATGTCGGCATGGCAACCTCCTTGAAACCTCCGGACCCCCTGGGGGCCGTGTTTATCTACTATGGTGTTTTCGGCGGGAATAATCAAGTCCTCGCGGGGACCGTCGGGGCGATTGTCCCAGTGAGGACCGCGGAAGCCTGGCCCTCGCGGGGACCGTCGGGGCGATTGTCCCAACGAGGACTACCAAAGCGTCGCCCTCGCGGCTTGCCCGTTGAAAAGGCGGCCGGCCGGGGCTACAATCGGACGGCCATGGACGCAACCGACATTCGCTTGTCCGGATTCGACTCCCCCGGTTCGGACGGGGCGGCCGACCTGCACGCGGCGCTGACCGGTCTGACGGCCGAGAGGGCCGTCGACCGGATCTGGGCCAGGGACTGGACCTTATGGCGGAACCGGGACGAAGAGATTTCGAACCGGCTGGGCTGGCTTGACGCCGTCGACGAAATTCCCGGCGCCGCCGCCGAGCGGGAGGACTTCGTTCGCGGCCTGCGGGCGGAAGGCTTCAGCCACGCCCTCGTCCTGGGGATGGGCGGATCGAGCCTGGCCCCCGAAGTCTTCGCCCGCGTCTTCGGCCCGGGCCCCGCGGGCCTTCGCCTGGACGTTCTCGACAGCACCGATCCCGCCGCGGTCATGGACGCACGGACCGCGCTGCCGATCGACCGCACGCTCTTCGTCGTCTCCTCCAAGTCCGGTTCGACCTTGGAGACGAGTTCTTTGTTGTCCTTCTTCTTCGCCGAAGTCTCCGCCGCCGTCGGACCCAAGCGGGCGGGACGCTCCTTCGCCGCCATCACCGACCCCGGCTCGTCGCTGGAGCGCCTGGCCTCGAACCTCGCATTCCGGACAATCTATTTGGGCGACCCGAACGTCGGCGGACGGTTTTCCGCCTTCACCGCGTTCGGGCTCGTCCCCGCCGCGCTCCTCGGCGCCGACACGTCCGCCCTGCTCAAAGGGGGCCGCACGGCCGCTCTGGCCTGCCGGGCGCCGGAAGCCGGACGCAATCCCGGCGCTTTTCTCGGCGCGATCCTCGCAACGGCCGCCCGCCGCGGGCTCGATAAACTCGGCCTTTTCCTGCCCCCCCGTCTGGCCAGCCTGGGCGCCTGGATCGAACAGCTGCTGGCCGAGAGCACCGGCAAGGAAGGGCGCGGCATCCTGCCGCTCGCCGGCCGCCGGCCGGAAGACGAGACGGCGGGAGATGGAGGGATCGTCGGAGAGGCCGGCGTCCTGCCGGTCTTTCTCGAAGCGGCCGGGGACGAAGGCTGGGCCTCGGCCAAGGACCGCGCGATCCGGTCGGGGCGTCCCTGCGTTTTCATCCGCGCGGACGGGGAAGCCGGCCTGGGCGGACAGATCTTTCTCTGGGAGTTCGCCACCGCCGTGGCCGGTCGGATGCTGGGCGTCAATCCGTTCGACCAGCCCGACGTCGCATTCTCGAAAAAGAGGACGACGGAATCCCTGGCCGAAGCCGTGCGGGAAGGCCGGATCCCGATGGATTCTCCGGACGCCCGGAATGAAAGCGAATCGGTTTGGGCCGGATTCACGGTCGCGGACGCCGCGGGCGCCTTGCGCCGCTTCGCGGCCGAGGCGAAAACGGCCGGATATGTCGTCTTCCAGGCCTTTCTCCCCCCCAGGCCCGCGGTTCGGGGAGCCCTGCGCCGCCTGGCCCTGCGCTTCCAGGCCGCGACGGGCCGACCGGCCGCCTTCGACTTCGGGCCCCGTTTCCTCCATTCGACGGGACAGCTCCACAAAGGCGATGCGGGGCGGGGCCTTTTCATCCAATTCTCAGCCGATCATCCGGCGGATCTGGCCGTCCCGGAATATCCGGGCGCGTCGGCTTCCGCATTCTCTTTCGGCACCCTGATCGATGCCCAGGCCGCCGGCGACCGCCGGGCCCTGATCGAGAAGGGACGGCGCATCCTGGCCGTCCGCTTTCACACCGACCCGGCCGCCGGCCTCGACCGGCTCGCGGACTCTCTTTAATCCGGAATCCCGTCGAGCAGGTGCGCCCTGCCGGGCGCACAACAAAAAAAAGCCGGTTCCCGGAAGGGAACCGGCTTGGTCGAGTGCGATTCGGGTCGGAGACGGGATCAGTAGAGGCCGGCGAAGACGACGTCGGCGTGGAAGACTTCCTTGGCCTTGCCGCGCTGATTGACCGGTACGCTCTCCTTGATCGTCAGGTAAAAATAGAACTTATCGAACAAGCGGAGCTTCTTGAGGTAGAAGTTGGAGTATGCGTTCATCGAGTCGACGATGATCCTGGCGGCTTCCTTGCCTTTGTCGTCCAGGATGGAGATGGCGGCCCCGGCATTGTCCGTGGCCGGGATGTACTTGCCGTAGACCTTGGCCTTGCCCTTGCCTTCCCAATCCGCGGCCTTCATGATGTTGACGATTTTGAGGTCGGCGAACTCGGCCCGGGCTTTCTGATCGAAGAAATCCTCGGGCGCGGCGGGCGTGGCGATTTTAAAGACATTGCTGTAGGCGCCGCCGTCGCCCTTGACCTCGATGGCGTCGGCCAGAAGCAGGGAGGCCCGTTCGCGCTTGAACTCGGCCTTGACCTTGACGTCCTTGCCGATCAGGGTCGCGGCGTCGAATTCGCCGCCCGCAGCCAGGTCGAATCCGGGCATTTGAGAGATATAGAAGTACTTGCCCAGCCCGCTCTTAACCGTTCCAGTGATATCGTTGACGCCTTCCTTGATGCTCATCTCCTGAGAGACGGGGCCGGCTTCCTCCCCTGCGGGAGCGGCGCCTTCGGCGGGGGCCTTCTTGCCGGAACAGGCGAAATTCCCGAACACCACGAGTCCGGCCGCAAGCGCGAGGACGAGGAATCGTCCGGTATGGTTCTTGATCGACATGACGGATACCTCCATGGACGAAGTCTTTCCTAGAAACGAAACAAATTTATACCATTGGCGGCCATAAAAGTAAAGGGCGGAGGGGGCGATAAGGCGGCGGCCGGACGCCGCTCTCGAAGCGCCCGGCCGCCTATGGTGAAAGGAGGCTTCGGACCTGATCAACGCCGCCGGCCGCCGCTCCCGGAAGAGCGGGGCGAGCCCGACGACGAGCCGCGGGAGGAACCGCCGCCAGAACCAGAAGAAGACCTGGAGGGAGAACCGGACATCCGCGGCGACGAGGAAGAAGAGCTGCGGCTCGGCGCGCTAAAGTTGCGCGAGGAAGACGGAGCCGAGTAGCTGCGGGAGGAAGAAGATGAACTCCGGCTCGGCGCGCTGTAACTACGCGAGGAGGACGGGGACGAATAGCTGCGCGAGGAAGACGGAGCCGAGTAGCTACGGGAGGAAGAAGATGAACTCCGGCTCGGCGCGCTGTAACTACGCGAGGAGGACGGGGACGAATAGCCGCGCGAGGAGGACGGGGACGAATAGCTG
This sequence comes from Acidobacteriota bacterium, assembly GCA_028749235.1. Classification (GTDB taxonomy): domain Bacteria; phylum Acidobacteriota; class Aminicenantia; order Aminicenantales; family UBA4085; genus UBA4085. The sequence goes on from JAQULS010000093.1 coordinate 13,083, forward strand.
CGGGAGGAAGAAGATGAGCTCCGGCTCGGCGCATTGAAG
>JAQULS010000228.1 GCA_028749235.1 Acidobacteriota bacterium
AAGCGCCCGTCTCCAGATCAACGGAAATAATGGGGTTGGGTTGATCCACAACGGCTTCGGATCCCTGGACGGTCCCAAGGTCCGGCATCCCCCATCCGATGAGACACCCCGTCCGGCCGGACGCCGCCCGGAACCGATACGATCCCTTGTTCGCCGGGACGGGAAAATCAGCCAACGTTTTACCGTCGAGACCGAGGCGGACGATTTTGCTCGGGTACATGTTGTGGATAACGAGGGCTCCGCTCAAGGCGGCGAATCCGGAGACGGCGCCCAATTCGCCCGGACCCTGCCCCGGACGGTAATAGTTTCGGATGAATCGTCCCCGGGCGTCGAAGCCGAGAAGCTGATTCTCGTCCGAGACATAGAGAGACTCGTCCGGACCGATGGCGATCAGGGAGGGCCGCTTGAAATAATAACCGCCGCCCTCATCGGAGATGGTCAGGACCGGTGTCAGCGATCGGGTCCGATAGGCATCGGCGTGTCTCGGCCTGGCGGAATTGGAGACGACCGTTTGGCCGGCGGCCGGCAGGGCTAATAAGACGAGAGACAAGGCCGCGGCAAAAACGCAAAGGGTTCCGGAGCGGCAACCGATTCGGATTCGCTCTCGCTTTGCCAAAGTCATTGCGCCCCCCTTAAATCCAGAAGATATTCTACCACTTATTCTCTACGATCCGGAAAGGTCTTATCCGCGCCTTGGCTCGACACAGCCAGGGCTTTCGACTAACATTTCCCGTCGGCCGGCGGGAATTCCAAGGAAGTTGATCGGGCCGGGCCTAGATAGAGGAGTCGATACCCATGATCAAGGTCGTAAACCTGGAAAAGTGCTTCAGAATGTTCCATGACACGTTCTCGCCGAAGATCGTGGCGGAGCTCAACGGCCAGCACGTCAAGCTCGTCAGGGCCGAAGGCGATAAAGTCCCCTGGCATGCTCATGAGGCCGAGGATGAAATGTTCCTGGTGCTCGACGGGGCGCTCGAAGTCCTGGCGAGAAGCGGCCCCGTGCGCTTGCAGGCCGGCGAATTTTGCGTGGTCCCGAAGGGAATCGAGCATCGGGTCGTTCCCGTCGGCAAGGTGAAATTGCTTTTGTTCGAGCCGGCGAGTATCGCCCATACGGGCCATGTGAGGTCCGAGATCACCAGAGACCATTTCGATCGCTTGGATACATAGGCGAAGGACTTTTTAAGCGGAAAAACCCGCTGTTCTATACGATCTGGTGAGGGAGCGCCCGCACCATCAGGAGAATCCGATGCAATTTGAAGAAGCCGTCGCCCGGCGCCGGACCGTCCGCGAGTTTCAAGCCAGGCCCGTCGAAGAGGAAAAGATCCGCAAGGTCTTGCAGGCGGGACTGGCCGCGCCTTCGAACGCCCATCTCAAGTCCTGGGAGTTCATCCTGCTGCGCGACCGGGAAGCCCGGAAGATCTCCATCGTCGACCATTTGAAGGCGCGGGATATGAAAGACCGGGCCGAGATCGACCGCTTCCTGGCAGCTTTCGAGGATGAGACCCTCAAGGGCGTCTACCGCCGCACGCTCCCCCTTCAGTTGACCATGCTGCTGGAAGCCCCCGAGCTCCTGATCGTGACCTATAAAATGAAACCGCTGGCTGAATGCCGCCGGCTCTTCGACCTGAACCCGCTCGTCTCGGTCTGGATGTGCATCGAGAACATCATGCTGGCCATGGCCGCGGCAGGCCTGTTCGGCTGCACCTATACGCCCTACGACACGGCGGGGCTGAAGACTTACCTGGGGATCCCGGAAGGCAGGGAGATCGCCGTCGTCATTCCTTTCGGGTATCCGGCCCGGATGCCGGAAGCGTGGCCGGGCGAGAAGCTCGAAGCGCGGCTTCACGTCGACCGCTGGTGATCGGCGGCCGGGGCGAGGGAAATACGAGCTAGGGCAGGCGTTTCGACCGGATGCGGTCGGAGATTGCGTACCATCTTTGCACGGCGTTCTCCAGCCGGTAGTAGTGGAAAATGTAGGCGATCGAAAGCGCCAGAAGCATAACTGTCAGGCCAACGGCGGCCGTCGAGAAATGGCCCAGAGAATAGGCCAGGACCAGCAAGAAGAAAAGGCAGACAAACAACATGACGATCAGGTGAGCCAACCGCTCATGCTGCAGCCGCCGAATCCATGTTTCGTGATAGTCCAGCAGCTCATCGAGCGCCGCCCCTTCCGGATTCTTTTCCAGCCTTTCGGCCATATAGCGCTCGTGGCGTTTGATCATCTTGATCATGGCAAAGCGAATGATAGGACCCGCATGCGGATCAAGTCAAGGCTGGGGGTCAGGTCTTAAGACGCCTTCCATATGATCGGCAACGCCCAAATCGACCCGGTCTGGCGCTGGACGAAGGCACGCTCTACCCCCTCCTGCGGCGCCTGGAAGCCCAGGGCCTGCTGGCCAGCGAATGGAGGGAAGTGGGAAAGCGCGCCCGCCGCTTCTACCGAACCTCCCTGGCAAAGGGGATGATCTCACATGAGTCCGCCAAGTTATAGTCATCTTGACGATGAACGAACAAGCCCCCCCCCCCGCGATCTTGCCTTTCTTCACTTGCGGAAGAGACGGCGGACGATCGTCCACCGGCTTTTCGGCGCGACCGTCTTGAGGAGGAGCCCCAGGGAGGGCGCCAGGGCGGCGGCCGACTTGAGTTTCTTTCCCGGTCCCGCGCCGTACATCAGATGGAGGGCGTGGCCGACCGTCGCGGCCTTGGAGGCCGAATAGGGGAACCACCATAAAAGGTCCGAAGCACGACGATATTCGGAGCTGACGAATTTGATGTTGACCAGGCTCAGAAGCCCGTACGGTCCGTGCGAGCGGCCGATGCCGGTCTGCTTGACCCCGCCCCAAATGGCCTTGGGCTCCAAGAACGAGAACATATGGTCGTTGACCGTGATCGTTCCGGCTTCCAGCCGGTCGGCGAAGCGCTCAGCCGCCTTCCGGCTCCGGGTCCAGACCGAGGCGGTCAAGCCGTAGCGGCAGTCGTTGGCCAGGGCCACGGCCTCGTCCTCGTCGGCGAAGGGCATGATCGGCAGGACGGGTCCAAAGGTTTCCTCGGCCATGACTTTCATGCCGTGATTCACGCCGTCCAGCACGGTCGGCTGGACGAAATACCCCGCTTGCCCTTCGACGCGCCCCCCGCCGGTCAGGAAGCGGGCGCCCTTCTCCCGGGCGTCGCGGAGATGCTCGAGGACGGTCTCCATCTGGCCCCGGGTGGCCATCGGGCCCACGTCCGTGTCCGGCTCGAGCGGATCGCCGACCTTGAGGGCTCGGGCCAGCTCGGTCACCCGGGCGGTGAAGGCCTCGCAGATCTCCCGGGCCACATAGACGCGCTCCACCGAGGCGCAGCTTTGTCCGCAGTTCATGAACGCAGCCCAGACCGCGCCGCGGGCGGCGCGCTCCAGGTCGGCGTCCTTGAGGACGACCATGGGATCCTTGCCGCCAAGTTCCAGGACGATCTTGGTCAGGTTGCGGCTGGCCAGCTCCATGATCCTCTTGCCGACACCCACGCTGCCGGTGAA
>JAQULS010000229.1 GCA_028749235.1 Acidobacteriota bacterium
GTCCCAATGGGCCTGGGTCAGCAGGCTCAGGCAGGCGATCTCCGAAGCCCCGGCGTCCCGGCAGAGGCGGATGACGGCCCGCAGGATTTCGGGCTTCGTGTACGTGCCCGGGTGCTTGCTCTGGACGTTGGGCAGGAGCGCCACCTTGGAGCCCTTGGGCACGAAGGCCCCGATCCCGCCCAGCATCTTGACGGCTCGGACGGTCATGGCGGCGGCGTCCGCGCCGGACACGACGGCCAGCCCGGCCTGCTTGGCCGCGGGTTCGCCCGTCAGGGCCCAGCCGCCGACGGCCCGGCCTCCGATCAGGGCGGCGCCCATGGCCGCGCTCCTGCCGATGAATTCCCGGCGGTTGATTTTATGGTTGGACATGAGTTCCTCCTGGGAAAAACTCGATTTTCGCGCGCATTTAAAATACCGGAAACGGCCGGGCTAATCAATTCTTGGCTTCAGCCGCTTTACTATGGGCGGTCCGTGCCTTATTATGATCCTTCGAGGTTTCAACCCAAATGATCCGTTCCACCACCGTTCTTTGCGTCCGGCACAAGGGCCGGGTGGCCATCGCCGGCGACGGCCAGGTCACCCTGGACAAGATCGTGCTCAAGCATACCGCCCGCAAGATCCGCCGGCTCTACAACGACCGCGTCCTGGCCGGATTCGCCGGCGCCACGTCCGACGCCTTCGCCCTGTTCGCCCGTTTCGAAGCCAAGCTCGAGGAGTACAAGGGCAACCTGTCCCGGGCGGCCATCGAGCTGGCCAAGGACTGGCGGATGGACAAGGCGCTGCGCCAATTGCAGGCCTTGATGATCGTGGCCGATGTCTCGGACTCGTTCCTCATTTCCGGCACCGGCGATGTCGTCCAGCCCGACGACGGCATCCTGGCCATCGGTTCGGGCGGTCCCTACGCCCTGGCCGCCGCCCGGGCCCTCATCCGGAACACCGAGATGACGGCGCCCGAGATCGCCCGCCAGGCCCTGGGCATCGCCTCTGAAATCTGCATCTACACCAACGACCAGATCGTGGTCGAGGAGCTGTGATGGCCGAAGAAAAGGATTTTGATGACGAGCGGACGCCGCGCGAGATCGTGGCCGAGCTCGACAAATATATCATCGGACAGACCGCGGCCAAGAAAGCCGTGGCCATCGCCCTGCGCAACCGTTTCCGGCGCCGCCGCGTTCCCGCCGACCTGGCCGACGAGATCACGCCCAAGAACATCCTGATGATCGGCCCGACCGGCGTGGGCAAGACCGAGATCAGCCGCCGGCTGGCCAAGCTGACGGCTTCGCCCTTCCTGAAGATCGAGGCCAGCAAGTTCACCGAGGTGGGCTACGTCGGGCGCGACGTCGAGTCCATCATCCGCGACCTGGTCCGCATGGCCGTGGACATGGTCCGCCAGGAGATGGCGGCGGAAACGCTGGACAAGGCCGCGGCCAACGTGGAGGAGAAGATCCTCGACCTGATGGTGCCGCCGCCCCGGCACCGCGAGACGGCGCCCACCGAGGAGGAGTACCAAAGCCTCTTCGATACCCGCGAGAAGTTCCGCCAGCAGCTCCGCGACGGGAAGCACGAGGATAAAATCGTAGAGGTCGAGGTCAAGGACAAGCCGTCCGGGCCGATGGAGATCTTCTCCAACTCCGGGATGGAAGACATCGGCATGCAGATCCAGGAGATCCTGCCCGGGTTCGGCGGCAAATCCAAGAAGCGCAAGGTCAAGGTCCACGAAGCCCGCGCGATCCTGCTCGACGAGGAGCAGCGGCGGTTGATCGACATGGATCAGGTCGGCCGCCTGGCCATCGAGCGCGTGGAGCGGTCCGGCATCGTCTTCCTGGACGAGCTGGACAAGATCGCCGGGCGGGAAAGGGGCCAGGGCCCCGAAGTCAGCCGGGAGGGCGTGCAGCGCGACCTGCTGCCGATCGTCGAAGGGACGACGATCCACACCCGCTACGGCCTGGTCAAGACCGACCATGTCCTGTTCATCGGGGCCGGGGCCTTCAACGTGGCCAAGCCCGCGGACCTGATCCCGGAGCTGCAGGGCCGCTTCCCGATCCGGGTCGAGCTGCAGTCGCTGATCAAGGCCGACTTCGTCCGCATCCTGACCGAGCCGGAGAACGCCCTGATCAAGCAGTACGCGGCCTTGATGGCCACCGAGGGCATCCGGGTGGATTTCGCCCCCGACGCCATCGATGAGATCGCCCAGATCGCCGAGGACGTCAACCGCGAGGCCGAAGACATCGGCGCCCGCCGCCTTCACACCATCTTGGAGAAGGTCATGGAGGAGATCGCCTTCCGGGCCCCGGACCTCGATTCGAAATCCGTGATGATCGACCGGGCCTACGTCCAGGCCCAGTTGCGGGACGTCCTCAAGAGCCAGGACCTCAAGAAATTCATCTTGTGATGAGAGGCCACCGTCTCGCCGTCGTCTGTCTGGCCGCCGCGGCGCTCTTGGCCGCCGCCGGGTGCGGCAAAAAGGGGCCGCTGCAGCCGCCGCTTCGGATCGTGCCGCAGCCGGCGGAAAGCCTGCGGGCCTCCCAGCGGGGGGCGCGGGTGATCCTGGAATGGACCAATCCCGAGGCCTACAACGACGGCGCCCTGCTGGCCGGAATCGCCTCGGTCGAGGTTTGGGAAGGCTCCGCGCCGGGCGATTTCCCGACCGCGGCCCGGCTGGTTCGGGCCCTGTCGGCGGCCGATCTCGAACCCCTGCGGACGGTCCCCGGCCCCAAGTCGCGCACCTTCGCGTTCTCTTTCGTTCCCGCCGTCCCGGCCTCATTCTCCGGCCCGAAGAGGCTTTTCGCCCTGCGGATCGTGGACGCCAAGCGCAAGCGCGCCTCGGAATTCTCCCCCCCGGCCGGCTTGAGCTACGTCCCCGTCCCCCAGCCTCCATCGGGGCTCACGGCCGAAGTGGGGGAGGCGCGCATCGTTCTGCGCTGGACGGCTCCGGCCGCCAATGTCGACGGCTCCGCGCCGCCGGCCCTGGGAGGGTACATCGTCCTGCGGGCCGATGGGGATGAACCCGCGCGCCGGCTGAACGAACAGCCCGTGGCCGAAACGCGGTATGAGGACGCGGACTTCGTCTTCGGCCGCGCCTACCGCTACATCGTCCGCGCGGCGGCCGCGGCCGAAGCGGCCGCGGAGAGCGAGGATGCGGCGCCCTGCGACGTCACCCCGCGCGACGTCTTTCCGCCCGCCGTTCCCTCGGGGCTCTCGGCGGCCGCGGGCAGCGCCGTCATCACCCTGCTCTGGGACGCCGGCCGGGAATCCGACCTGGCGGGATACAAGGTCTGGCGCCGGGAGGACGGAGGCGAATGGATTCTGCTGACGGCCGCCCCCATAGCCGGCCGTGCCTATACGGACGCCGCCCCGGCCAAGGGCGTCCGCTGCGAGTACGCGATCTCGGCCGTCGACGCGGACGGAAACGAAAGCGCGCGCTGCGCTCCCGTGGCTGAAACCATCAAGGAGAGCGCGGACGATCAACGCCCCGATAGGAGGAAACCCGCAT
>JAQULS010000003.1 GCA_028749235.1 Acidobacteriota bacterium
GTCGAAAACCGTGATCCGACTGACCGGAATTCCATTCGAGAGCGTCAAGAACGAGAGAGGCCGGATCGAGATTTGCTTCAGTTCCAAGCAGGCCGCCGCCGTTTCCGCCGAATCCTCCCATACCGAGACCTATGACCCGTTGCACTATTACAGTTGGAAGGCTTCGAGCGGCGACGGGCCGTTCGAACTCGTCCGGATCTGGTTCGTCAACTGAACGGCCGACCGCCGCGGCGAATCGGAAGGCTCTTTTTACGGGATCAGGACCGGCAACTGCTCCAGCCGGAAGCCCGAGTGGTCCGCCGCGGCCCGAAGCAAGTCCAGCGCTTCGCCGGCCGGAGCGGACTCTTCCGCGGCGGCGACGGCTTCCAGCCACCACAGCAGCCGTTCGAAGGATTCCTTATGGAAATACTCGACGCCCTGATATTCGTTGACCAGCAGGGCGGCCCGGAAGTCGGGATCGCTTCGCATCCGTTGCGCGAGCCGCCGCGCGGCATCCCCGGCCGGTTCGGCCCGGCCGGCCCAGTCCCGGTTCGCGGCCAGGGCCCGGACGGCGTGTACGGCCAACCGGGCTTTAAAATCGTCCCCGGCGGCTTCGCGCCAGGTCGCGGCTAACGCGGCGTCCAGGCCTAAAGCCGACGCCCGGGCCGGGCCGAGCGCGCGAAGCGCCGCCCAGCCGAAGAGAGAGTATCGGGCCAGCCGCGCTCCAAGCGGGGAGATCTCCGGTCCGGTTCCGGTGAAGCCCGCGGCCAAGGACGCCGGGGCATGAGCGCCTGCCGGTAAGCGTAGAACCGCTTCGAAGCCGCGGCGGATCTCGCGGGCCAGGGAAGCCTCGGCGATCGAATCGGGAGCCATTTCGCCGTTGACGGCCGCGGCCAACGTTCGGGCTTTAGCCTCGACCTGACGGCCGGCCTCTTCGATGAGAGCCGAATCCTCGCCGCCGCCGATTTCGACGAGCCCGTCCAGGAATCCGGGGGCCAGGAGCTCGCCGAAGGCGTTTCTTATCGGGCGCGTTCGAAGCTCGCGGAGCGCCTCGTCGAGGCTTGCGACGCCGCCTCCCCGCAGCTCTCCGGCCAGCCGGCCTAGGCATCCGCGGCCGTCGTCCGCGATCTCGCGAAAGTCGAGGAAGACCCGGCATTCGTAGGCGTGAAGCTCGAGGAACAGGCCCTTCTCGCAAAGCTCGCGGCCGTTCCGGATATGTTCGAGGCCGGAGGTCTGGTCACGAAAGACGATCCAGGCGGGAGGCTCGTCTCCCAGGGCGAGTCCTTCCCGCAGTGTCCTGTGGACGAGAACCCGGCTGTCGCCGTCTCCGACTTTGGCGGCATAGGCCGCGGCGGTGCGGATCCAGCCCCTCGTCTCGGCGTATTTGTTGTGATAGACGACGAGGCCCCGTTCGCCGCCCGCCCGGTTGGAGTAGGCGAAGACATTTTCGTCGACGCCGCCTTCCGGGCGGTAGAAGTCATAGATGAGAAAATTCGCGACCTCGGCGAAGAGCCATCTCTTGTGGAAGAGCGGAAAGATCCGGCGGGCGTGCCCTTCCAGGAGCCACGGCTTGGGCGTCTCGTCTTTATAGGCCCGGCGGTACTCCATGCCGTATTTCTCCGCGAAGCCCTCGATCTGGCCGTGCCCGACCATGGGCAGTCCGGGCAGCGTGGCCAACAGGGTGCAGACGCCGTAGTACTTATCGCCGTCGCCGAACTGGTCGATGGCGGACTTCTCGTCCGGGTTGTTCATGAAGTTGACGTAGCGCTTGAGGACCTGGGGGTCGAATTCGAGCGTGTTCTTGATGACCCGGCGGTACTTGGCGTTGTCCTCGTCCCGCAGCATGTGCATGAAGGCGCTGTTGTAGACGCGGTGCATGCCCAGCGTCCGGACGAAATAGCCCTCCATGAGCCAGAAGGCCTCGGCCAGCAGCAGGGTGTCGGGCGCTTCGGCCGCGACACGGTCCACGACTTGGCGCCAGAACTCCTCCGGGACGGCGGCATCGAAGTCCTCCCGGCTCAAGCCGTGCTCGGACCGCGACGGGATGGCCCCGCCTTCGCCCGGCTCGGGATACCACAGCCGTTGCAAATGCCGCTTGGCCAGGGTCATGGCCGCGTCGAAACGGATGATGGGGAAGCGGCGGGCCACGTCGAGGATCGTCCGGATGACGGCCTCCCGGACTTCGGGCTTGAGGTAGTCGAGCTGGGCCGTGTCGTTCCAGGGAAAGCTCGTGCCGTCGTTGCCGTGGTAGATGTACCGCGTCTCGCCGGTCCGCTTGTCCCAGCGCTTGAAAACGACCGCGGCGTCGGTCCGGTCGAAGTAATGGTCCTCAACCTGAACCCCGGCCCGGTCGTCCGAAGCGAGGTCGGGCCCGTTGAAGGAATAGGCGGGGAAGGGAGGCTGGGCGAGGGCGATGAACCAGTCGGAATGTTCCATGACCCAGCGCGAGTCGATGCCCATATGGTTGGGAACCATGTCGGAGGCCAGGCGGATGCCCCTGGCCGCGGCCCGCGCTTTGAGCGCCTGCAGGGCTTCCTCGCCGCCCAGGTCCTCGGCGATGGCGTAGTCGTAGAGGGAATAGGCCGAGGCTACGGCTTCCGGGTTGCCCATCATCTGCTTGATCCGGCGCGAGGCCCGGCTCCGCTCCCAGAGGCCGATGAGCCACAGGCCGGTGATGCCGGCGGCGCGCAGGCGATCGAGCTCTTCCTCCGGAATCTGGTCCAGGCGGTGGATGGGGCGGCCGTATTCGCGCGAAAGCTGGTCGAGCCAGACATAGGTGTTCTTGGCCATCAGGACGAGATTCGGCATCCAGTCCAAGTCGGCGCTGAATCGCTCGGCTTCGGATTCGACGTCATCTTTTCCGCCCGCTCCCTTATTGCCGCGCCGCTTACGCGAACCGGCGTCGAAGTCCGGAACAAGCGACGGCCCGGGGCCGCTGAAGGAAGGCTTTTCTTCCTCCCTGATAAGGTCCAATCCCAGCAGGAGACGGCGCATGAGGTCGCCCAGATAGGGGGCCCAGTTGGCCCGGATGAAATCGAGCTGGCCGGCCAATGAGCCGGGAGCCGCCAGCATCGGGCCGCACAGGAAATCGATCAGGTTCTCGCCCTTGGAGCCGAAGGGGGGCTGCGTCGCGAAATAGGCGCGAGCCGATTCGAGCAGTCCCGCGTAAGCTTTTGCTGCGGCCAGCGGGGTGTCGTCGAAGATCTCTCGCAGAGGGTCCGCGGCAGGATTGATGTTGGCCAGCCGCAAGAGCCAGGCTTCTTCCAGCGTCTTCTCGCGGCTGGGAACGCCGCCTGGCGGAGGGAACTCTTCGACGAAACGAAGGCAAAGGTCCTCCGCCGCCTCCGCGCCCAGGGCTTCCAGGGCTCCGGCCGCGGTATCGGGGCCGATCAGGGTGCGATAAGCCCGGAGTACGGCGCGCTGGCACTCTTGGATTAAGGCAAGGGCGTTGATCTCGCCGGCATGGACGGCTAGGCCGTCCGGACGGGCGGCGTTGATCGACCGGGCCAAGGCTCGCGCGGCCCGGAAATCCGCCGCGACCGTGCCCGCGTCCGGCCCGGACAGAGCTTCGTCGAAAGCGCAGGCTTCGCGGGCTCGCCGCGAAAGAACGAGATCGATCAAGGGCATGATCGTCCTCCCGGGATGCGGTCCAGCATATCAGGAAAGCCTTTCCGGCAAAAGTCGCGGTTTCGGTACGTCTTCATCCGGCCGCGTCGACCAGGACCGGCTCCAGAACCCTGACCGCGTCCGCCGGGGAGATCTCGGCCAGCAGGCCGCGCTTGCCGGCGTTGATGTAGATCTTCGGCAGGTCGGCGATCGTCCTCTGCATGTGAATTTTAAGCCGTTTGCGCGTCCCGAACGGCGAGATGCCTCCTACCATGTACCCCGTGTGTTTGTGAGCCGTTTCGGGACTGCAAGGCTGGACCGCCTTGACGCCCAGGGTGCGGGCCAGGTTTTTGGCCGAAACCTCCTGGTCGCCGTGCATCAGAACGAGAAGCGGCTCCCGGGCGTCCGTTTCGAAGACGAGCGTCTTGATGACGAGATGCTCGTCAACGCCCAGCTCCCGGGCCGCGACGCCCGTTCCGCCGCGATCCTCGTACTTGTAGGAATGAATGACGAAGGGAATGCCGCGGTCCTTGAGGTCCCGGATGGCCTGGGTCATGGAGTAGTCGGCTTCGATCATGGCGGCCTCGCAATCGGGCGGATCTCACTCCCATTTTAACATGATTGCCATCCTTCCCGGCCTGTGCTATTGAGTGCCTATAGGCACATTCCCGGAATCCACAGGAGGATCCATGCGCTTCGCCCGCCCGGCCCTTTGCCTCATGCTTCTCGCGGCTCTCCTCGTCACGCTCGGCGGGACGGGAGCGATCATGGCCCAGACCGGGGCCGCCCCCGATCTGTTCAGGACGTTCACGTACCGCCCGATCGGCCCCTCCTCGCCGGGCGGCCGGTACGTCTCGTTCGCCGTGCCCCTACAGCAGCCGGGCACGTTCTACGTGGCGGCGGGGTCCGGCGGCCTGTGGAAGACCGTCAACCACGGCGAGACGTTCGAGCCGGTCTTCGACCAGGAGAAGAGCTATTCGATCGGCGCCGTGGCCGTGGCTCCCTCCGATCCGAACGTCCTCTATCTCGGAACGGGCGAAGCCAACTGCTCGCGGTCGACCTACTGGGGCGACGGCGTCTACAAGTCCGTCGACGCGGGTAAGACCTGGACAAACGTCGGCCTGCCGGAGTCGCAGCATATTCCCCGGATCGTCGTCCATCCGGCCGATCCCAATATCGCCTACGTGGCGGCGCTGGGCCATCTCTACAGCGAGAACCCCGAACGCGGCCTGTTCAAGACCACGGACGGCGGCAAGACCTGGGCCAAGGTTCTCTTCCTCGACAACCGGACGGGAGCCGTCGACGTCGTCCTCGACCCCAAAAATCCCGACACAATCTACGCCGCGATGTACGACAAATTGCGCCTGCCGTGGACGTATATGGTCGGCGGGCCCGGCTCCGGCATCCATAAGTCGACCGACGGCGGCAAGACCTGGGCCAAGCTGGCCGGCGGACTGCCCGTCGGCATGCTCGGCCGCATCGGCCTGGCCGTCTATCCCAAGAATCCTTCCATCCTTTACGCCGTCGTCGAGAACGCGAACAAGCCGGGGATGGCGCCGGAAGCACGCTGGCAGGAGATCCTGCTGGGCAAGTCCAGCGCGGGCATGATCGACGGCGAGCTGTATCGGTCCGAAGACGCCGGCGCGACCTGGCGCAAGGTCAGCCCGGAAAAGATGGCCATATCCGCCAACCCGGCGTACTACTACGGCGACATCATTATCGACCCAAACGACGACAAACACGTCCTGGCGCTTTCGGTCGCGGTCCAGGAATCCAGGGACGGCGGCAAGTCCTGGGGTCCGACCTGGCGGTTTGGCGGCGACAACCACGCCTTGTGGATCGACCCCGCCGATTCGAATCACATGCTCTTGGGCTACGATCATGGCCTGGGCGTCACCTTCGACGGCGGCAAGGCCTGGCACAGGCCCGATCACATGGCGGTGGGCCAGTTTTACGCCGTCGACTACGACATGTCCTATCCCTACCGTGTGGCCGGAGGCATGCAGGACAACGGATCCATGATCGGCCCCAGCAGCAACAAGAACGGCGCCGCCATCGACTACGAGGACTGGATCACGGTCGGCGGGGGCGACGGCATGTACAACGTTTTCGACCGGAAGACCAACCGCTATCTCTACACCGAGAGCCAGTTCGGGCCGCTGGCCCGGCTCGACTTGAAGACGGGGGAATCGAAGGACATCGCCTACCGGGGCGGGGCCATGAAGCGGTTCAACTGGAACGCGCCCGCGCTCGTTTCGTACTTCAACTCCGACGTCATCTACCACTGTGGAAACATCGTGGTCAAGTCGGTCAACCGTGGCGAGACCTGGACCGAGATCAGTCCCGACCTGACCACCAACGACCCGGCCAAGATGCCCAACGGCACGGGCGGCGACGCCAATATCCAGTACTGCACCATCGTCGCCTTCACCGAATCGACGCTCCAGCCGGGCCTTCTCTGGGCCGGCACGGACGACGGGCTGGTCTGGGTGACCCAGGACGACGGCCAGAATTGGGTCAAGGTCAGCGACAAGATCGCGGGCAATCCGGGCTATTGGGTCAGCCGGGTTGAGGCCTCGTCATCGGATCCGGGCACGGCTTATGTCGCTTATACCGGCTACCGGAACGACGATTTCCGGCCGTTCCTGTATAAAACGACGGACTACGGCCAAACCTGGATTTCTCTTGCGGGGAATCTGCCGAACGAGCCGATCAACGTCATTCGGGAGGATCCCAAGAATCCGCTCTTGCTTTTCGCCGGTACCGATTTCGCGGTATGGACGAGCCTGGACGGCGGCAAGGCCTGGATCCGCCTGCAGGCCAACATGCCGACGGTGGCCGTGCACGACCTCAAGATTCACCCCCGGGAGAATGACCTGATCGTCGCTACCCATGGCCGCTCGATCTGGATCGCGGATATTTCCGCCCTGGAGGAGATGACGCCGCAGGTTTTGGCCAAGGACGTCCACCTCTGCGCCATCAAGCCCAGGATACGCTGGAACCGCGAGTTGCGCCACGAGGCTTCAGGCGTCAACCTGGCCGGCGTCAGCGAGCCGGCCGGGATGGTCATCCGCTATTACCTCAAGGCCAAGCCCGTGGGCGAGGTAATAGTTCAGATCCTCAAAGGCGCGTCGGTTGTGAGCGAGATCAAAGGCACCGCGAACGCCGGACTCAACGCCGTGACCTGGAATATGCGCCGCGATTTGAGCGCCGCCGAAAAGAAGGCGGCGGCGGCGCGGCGGAACCGTTTCGGCGGCGGGGGCGGTCCGGCCGCGCCGGAGGGGGAGTACACCGCGGTTCTTCTCGTCAACGGCAAGAAGCTGACGGCCAAGGCCGTGATCCTGCCGGATCCAACCGTCATCTAGGGGTCATCTAGGGGTCAGGTCTAGAGATTCAAGATTTCTTGTTGAAAGTCGACGCCTACAGACAACGGTTGTTGTCAGAAATCTTGAATCTCTAGACCTGACCCCCATTTTTATGTAAACGTGTTTTACATCGGCCGGGCCGATAATCCGGTTCCTGCCTGAATAAACGGCAATCTTCGTTGGCGCGTTTCTTGCTGGCTTCCTATGCGGTGCCTTTCATCACAAAGGGTTAGAGGAGGCCGAGAACATGCTCGAGCTCCAAGGGGTGACCAAGAGGTATTCCGTCTTTCCGGCCGTCGACAACGTCAGCTTCGTCGTCAAGCCCGGCGAAGTCCTGGGCTATCTGGGACCCAACGGGGCCGGCAAATCGACCACTATTAAAATGCTGGCCGGCCTGCTGGAGCCGTCCGAGGGCCGGATCCTTTATCAGGGGCGCGAAATCCGTAAAGATCTCTATTCCTTCCGCCGCCGGCTCGGCTATATTCCCGAGCAGGCTGAGATCTATCCGCATCTAAGCGGCCTGGATTATCTGCTGCTGGTCGGGCGCTTGCGCGAGATCCCGGAGGATATCCTGTGGGACAAGGCCAGGGCATTCCTGAAGGTCTTCGACCTGGACGCCGACCGCGACAACGCCGTCGGCTCCTACTCCAAGGGCATGCGGCAAAAGATTCTCATCGCGGCGGCCCTGCTCCATGATCCCGACGTCCTCCTGCTCGACGAGCCGCTGTCCGGTTTGGACGTGACGACAGGCTTGATCATCCGGGATCTGATCGTTCGGCTGGCCGGCGAGGGCAAGATCATCATCTACTCCTCGCACGTCCTGGAGGTGACCGAAAAGCTTTGCAGCAAGGTCATCATCCTTTACCAGGGCAAGATCGTGGCCGACGACTCGGTGGCTAACCTGCGGACGCTGATGAAGCTGCCCTCGCTGGTGGAGATCTTCAGCCAGCTCACGGCCCAGACCGACACCGACGCCCTGGCCCGCGACATCGTCGCGGTCATGAAGGGTTGAGGCCGATGAACGGCAAGTTGGGGTTCGAATATTGGGCCGGACGCCTGCGCGGGCCGGCCCGCCAAACCCTCGTCCTGAGCCGGCATTTCTTCCAGCGGCTGTTCCAGAACGATGTCTTTGCTTTCGGCGACCAGATGAAGGAAAAGGTCTACCTCCTGCTGGCCATGGTCGCGACCCTGGGCTGGGCCATGACGCAGCTCCTCTTCGCCCAGTACATGTTTATCGAGGATGCGGGCCAATCATGGCTTGAGAAAATGGCTTTCCTGTTCTTCTTCATGCTCTTCCTGGGCCTGGTCGTGGTTTTGGAGTGGGACGTGCTGTTCCCGGATGCGCGCGACCACCTGAACCTGACGCCGCTGCCCGTCCGGCCTCGGACGATCATATCCGCCAAGTTCGCCGCCTTCGCCTACTTCGTGGCGGCGTATACGGTCGCCGTCTCGGCCCTCTCGGTCTTCGCCATTATCCTCTTCCTGCCGCGCTGGAACGGGGACACTCTGGGAAGCCTGGCCGCCTATGCGATCGCCCATGTCGCGGCGGGCGCGGCGGCTTACGCATTCGTTTTCCTCTTGTTTCTGTTCCTGGAAGCCGTACTCATGGCCGTCCTGGGCGAGCGGATCTTTCGGACCGTCTCCCTCGTTTTGAGGTTCGCTCTGACTCTCGGCGTCGCGGTGATCATGGTTTTGGCCATGACCGATCTGGGAGCGGTACAGCGAACCTTCGAATGGATCGCCGGGATGCGCGCGAGCCGACCCGCCGCGCTCCTGTGGTGGCCGCCGGTCTGGTTCGTTTCGATCTACGAATGCCTGATCGGACGCTCCTCTCCGTTCTACCAGGCGGGAGCGAATATCGGGCTGGCCGCCATCCTTGGCTTGGCCTTGGCCTGCCGGATGGCGATGTCCGCCGGATACCGGAGATTGCTAAAAAGGGCGGGAGAAGTCCGGACGCGGAGGCACGACCTGCGGCGAAAATGGGGCCGGATCTTCGCGGCCGGCACGGACCGCGTTCTTTTCCGCAGCCAGACGGAGAAAGCGGTCTTTCATTTCATGTCCGGAACGATGCGAAAGAGCGCTCTCCACAAGGTCCGGCTGGCCGGATCATTGGCCTTCTCGCTGAGCGGGATCATGCTGATCGTCGGCCTGCGCCACGTAAGCTTGACGAGCCCGGCCCAGGCGAAATCCGGGATCATGGGGGCTCCTCTGGCCCTGGGCTTCTTTTTGCTGCTGGGGCTGAGGTCGGCTTTCAACATCCCTTACGCGGCCGCCGCCAACTGGGCCTTCCAGATGACCGAGCGGGAAGACAGGCGTCCCTACTACATGGCCGTTAAGAAGCTCGTTCTCATCGGAGTGATTTTGCCGCTGGTCGCCGTTACGGTCGTCATCCATGCCGGCGCGTGGGGCGCCGGGCCGACCGCTCTGCACGCTATGTACGTCCTGGCTTGGCTGGTTCTGTTCGCCGAGGCGCTGTTCTGGAAGTACTCCCGCATCCCGTTTACCTGCAAGGTCGTGCCGGGGAAAGCCAAGCTCTACATGCGCTGGCTGCCGTACATCGTGGCTTTTGTTCTGGCCCTGACGGGGCTCACCGCTCTCGAAAAAACACTGCTCGCAAAGCCGGGCCGATTCGTCGTCTTCCTGGCGGCCATCGGCGCGATAATGATCGGGCTGGAGATCTACCAGCGGCGGTTCATCTACCCGCGTCTGGCTATCGTCTTTGAAGAAGAACCTGAACAGGTCATGATCTCGCTTTAAGAACCGCCCCCATTATCCATTTGGCGCTTGGTCCTTCCTTGTGATATATAGGCCCCGATTACCGAATCCCCCGGGTCGGGAGGCAGCCATGATCAGTTTCCAGCCAATCGATTGGGTCGTCGTCGCCGCGTATTTCGCGGTCGTTCTGGGCATCTCCGTCTGGAGCTTCAAGCAGAAGCAGAAGAACTCCGAGGACTATTTCCTGGCCAGCCGCCACATCGGCTGGTTCGTCGTCGGCGCTTCGATTTTCGCCTCCAACATCGGAGCCGAGCACATCGTCGGGCTGGCCGGAACGGCGGCCAAGAGCGGCGTCGCCATGGGCCACTACGAGCTTCACGCCTGGCTGGTCCTGATCCTGGGCTGGTTCTTCATCCCGTTCTACATGCGCAGCAAGGTCTTCACCATGCCGGAGTTCCTGGAGCTCCGGTACTCGCCCACGGCCCGCTGGTTCCTTTCGGTCATCACTCTGGTCGCCTATGTCTTCACCAAAATCTGCGTCAACGTCTACGCCGGGGCGGTCGTCTTCCAAACCCTGATGGGCATCGACTTCTGGACGGGCGCTCTCATCATCGTCGTCCTGACCGGAATCTACACCGTCCTGGGGGGGATGAAGGCGGTCGTCTATACCGAAGCCATCCAGACGGTCGTCCTGATCGCCGGCTCGATCATCGTCACCATCGCCGGGCTGATCAAGATCGGCGGCTGGTCCGCCTTCGTCCAGGCCGCGGGCGCCGATCACCTCAACCTCTTCCTGCCGGCGAACCATCCGGAGTTCCCTTGGCCGGGCATGGTCTTCGCGCCCCCCATCGTCGGGTTCTGGTACTGGTGCACGGACCAGTACATCGTCCAGCGGGTTCTGGCCGCCAAGAACGAGCAGCAGGGCCGGCGGGGAACGATTTTCGCCGCCTTCCTCAAGCTCCTACCGTTCTACATCTTCATCCTGCCCGGCGTCATGGCTTACGTGCTGTCCAACTCCGGCAAGCTGCAGCTTGCCTCGGCCGACCAGGCTTTCCCGACCATGGTCATGACCCTCATCCCGATCGGCCTGCGCGGCCTGGTCGCGGGCGGCCTGCTGGCGGCCCTGATGAGCTCGCTCGCCTCGACCTTCAACTCCAGCTCGACGCTGTTCACCATGGACATTTATAAAAAGCGGCGCCCGGACGCGAGCGAAAAACAGCTCGTTCGGGTGGGTCGGATCGCCACCGCCGTCCTGTGCGCATCCGGCCTGGCTTGGATCCCACTGATGAAATATATCTCTTCGGAGCTCTACCACTACTTGCAGAGCGTCCAGTCCTACATCGCGCCGCCGATCGCGGCCGTCTTCCTGCTGGGTGTCTTTTGGAAGAGGATCAACGGTAAGGCGGCCGTCACGACCCTGGTCGGGGGATTCATCGTCGGCATGGCGCGGATCGGCTTGGAGCTCAACAAGGAACACCTGACGGGCTTCCTCAAGGCCTTCGCTTCGATCAACTTCCTCTACTTCTGCATCATCATGTTCGTCGTCTGCATCGCCGCGTTGATCGTCATCAGCCTCCTGACCAAGCGGCCGGACTATGCCAAGCTCAACGGCCTGACCTATGCCACGACCGTGGCGGCGGACAGGGCCGCCTCGCGGGCGACCTGGGGCTGGAAGGAAGTCGTCCTTTCGCTCGTGGTCGTGGCCATCGTGGCTCTCTCGCTGATCTACTTCAACGGATTTAAATAAGGGGCCGGTTTATAAGATTTTAAATTTTTCATGAGACTGCTGGTCGTCCTCAAGCCATGGTCGGCGTCTTACCCCTACGGGATCGTCCTGCGCCCGGGAGATCTCGTGACGATGATCAAATCGGACCCCGAATTCCCCGGCTGGATCTGGTGCGGCGGCCCGGCCGGCGATTCGGCGTGGATTCCCGAAGCTTATATCGAGTGGCTTCCCGCGGGCGGTTCCGGCTCCCAAGGCCTGGTCCAGAGGCAGGGACGTCTTCTGCGGGATTATGAATCGACCGAGCTGACGGTTGCCATGGGGGAGACGGTCGTTTTTCTGGAAGAGGAAGCGGACTGGATCCGGGCCGAGGGCTCCGACGGCCGGCGGGGCTGGCTTCCCGCGTCCTGCCTCCGCGAGAAATCGTGAAGCCCCCGCGCGGACTACGGGGAGGGATGCCGTCTTATGACCCGACCCCCGTTCAAACCAGGGGGCCGACCGCGATCTCGGCGGCTTGGACGAAATCGCCGCGGCGGATCATCTCCCGCACCTTCGAGACTTCGGGCTTGAGATACCTGTCCGTCGAAAGATGGGGGACCGCCGCCCGCACCGCCTTGTAAACGGCCTCGACGCCCGCCCCCGGCCGCAGGGGCTTGTGAAAATCCAGGGCTTGGGCGGCCGAAACCATCTCGATGGCCAGTACCCACAGCGAATTCTCATATATCTGGCGCGCCTTGCGGCAGGCGATCGTGCCCATCGAGACGTGATCTTCCTGGTTGGCGCTGGTCGGGATGCTGTCCACGCTGGCGGGATGGGCCAGGACCTTGTTCTCGGAAACGAGGCTCGCGGCGGTATATTGCGAGATCATCAGACCGCTGTGAAGCCCGCCCTGCTCGGCCAGGAAGGCCGGCAGCCCGCTCAAGGCGGGATTGAGCATTTGTTCCACCCGTCGCTCGCTGATATTGGCCATCTCGGCCGCGGCGATGCCCGCGTAGTCGGCGGCCAGGGCCAGCGGCTGGCCGTGGAAGTTCCCGCCCGAGATCACCCGCCCCTCTTCGGGAAAGACAAGCGGGTTGTCGGTGACCGAGCCCATTTCGACCTTCAGCACGTCCATGACATGCCGGACGGCGTCCCGGCTGGCGCCATGCACCTGCGGCACGGCCCGCAGGGAGTAGGCGTCTTGGACTTTGGCGCAGTTTTCGTGCGACAGGCGGATCTCGGAATTCTTCAGAAGCGCGCGCAGGTTGGCCGCGGTCTCGATCGCTCCCGGATGGGGGCGCAGCCCGACGACGGCTGCTTCGAAGGGAGCATGGCTTGCCTTGAGCGCTTCCACGCTCATGGCCGCGGCGATATCGGCGGTCGTCAGGAACGTTCTGATGTCGGCCGCGAACAAGGCCAATAGAGAAGTCATGGCCTGGGTGCCGTTGATGAGCGCCAGGCCTTCCTTGGCTTCCAGGACGAGAGGGGAGCGGCCCGTTTCAGCCAGGACTTCGTTAGTGGGCCGCACCGCGCCCCGATACTCGACTTCCCCTTCGCCGATGAGAGCCAGGGCCATGTGCGCCAGAGGGGCGAGATCGCCGCTCGAACCCACCGAACCCTGCGACGGGACGACCGGATGAAGGCCGTGATTGAGGAACGCCAGGAGCGCTTCGACCACGACTTCGCGGACACCGCTGTGACCGAGGGCCAGGCTCTGGGCCCGCAGGAGCAGCATCCCCCGCACGACTTCCGTCGGAAACGGCTCGCCGACGCCGATGGCATGCGACAGGATCAGGTTCCTCTGAAGGTCTTTGAGCTTGTCCGCCTCGATCCGGGTGTTTTGGAACTTGCCGAACCCGGTGTTGACGCCGTAGACGGGGATGCCGACGGCCAGGATGGCCTCGATCCGGTCGCGGCTCCTGCGGATCCGCTCCCGGGCGGCGGGACCGATCTCCACCCGGCGGTTCTTCCGGACGACGGCGATAAAATCTTCGAGGGACAAACGGTCTTCGAGAACGAGCATGGCGGGCCTCCGGACTTCGACTATAGCGGTCCGCGGCGAAGCTTGTCAATCGGAGTCCTGCCGTGGCAGCTTAGAAGCAGAAATCTTTGATTGAAAAGTCTGCGGCAGGTATCAGTTTATGATGCGATGTTCTGACGAAACCGTAAAGAAACGATAATGATCGTAAGAGAGAGCAATGTCGTTCTTGGGAATCGAGGCTTCCGGGCTGATATCCGGATAGCCGACGACCACTTTTGAACGCCAAGGAAACAGGATCCCTTCTTTTTCAAGTTTGTATTCGTGGATCGTCGTGAAGTCGGGCCGGATGTTCATTTTGGTGCAATCTTCCAGGATGTCCTCATAGCCATCGACGGGAATCCCCTCTATCTCGCATTTCAATACGAGGCATCTCTCCTTGTCGACCCAGATTCTGGCCGCCCATATCCCATCCTCGTCTCCGGACTTGGGGCTGGCTTCAACGATATACAATTTCCTCCCGTGTACGCTTTCTTCGCCGGATATGCGGAAGAAAAATTTTTCTTGTTGTTCTGGAAGCAGTATTCTTAAAGGCGCAAAAAGAGGACTAAGGGAGGTAATGCGGCTTTCCTCCAAGAGCTTATTCGGGTCAGAATATGAACGGCCATTTTCCTTCAGAAGTATACGCCTTTCATTATAAGCGCCGCCTTTGCGAATGATCTGATAGTCGCACAAATAGTTATTTCTTTTTGTTTTAGTGGGATCCATGATCTGATAAGGGATTCTTTGCACGACAGTCGGATATTCCCTCTCCTTACCCGCGACAATGGTGTGGTAGCCCCATCTAAGGTTTTGCCGCAGGCTGAAATGCGTATCCGATATCTTTTCTTGGCACACGAAATCCATTGCCGCCGTAGCCAGTTTTTTACAGTATTCTCCACACTCGAAAAGGATTTTATTGGAAGTATCCGGGGAATATGCGGACGCTTCCGTCCAAGGACTGTGCGGAGCGACGTCTGGTGTGTAATCCGAAGGATGGAAATTATAGGCTAAGAAGAACGCGGCGGGTGCCGGCTTCTCTTTTAGGATAACCGGCTCGAATGTCGATTTCAACAAAGCTTGAACAGCTGCATAGTCAAGATAGGGATGAACCGGCCGCTCGACGGCTGCGGCCAGGACCTTTCCGTCCTTGTCGATCTTGACCAATAAGTTTATAGCGCCTCCGACGCCCCGGCGCCGCAATTTTTCCGGATAAAACGGCCGGACCAGATGGACGGCTCGCGGAGCCGCGACAATTTCCGTTTGAGCGGTTTTCATCGGCCCTGCGTCTATTTTGTCGGGAGCATTGTTTTTAATGACGACCAATGCAAAGTACGTATAGCCGCTATACGGAGCGACGATGATTGCCGGCTCATGGAGGTTGAGGACGATTTCATGATCGATATAAGTATCGGCAGCGGCAAGGGTATTCTTTCCGCTCGATATGGTCATTTTCAGGGCGATTTGTTTGTTGGCAAGCGGTTTGGGATAAAGCTTAACCCGATAGAAAAGATTTTCGCCTTTTATAAAGTCGTCGAGAAGCACGGGTCGAAGGCCGCTCCAAGTCTTGTCGTGCCGAAAGAAGGCGTCGACGCCGTCGAGGTCATAAATATCCATTAGAGCTTCACTGGCGGCGGAAACCAGCGTGCTTTCGGATGCCAAGGCTTTTTCCGTCAAGGAAGCAAGCTCGGGGTGAGTGGCCGCCGAAAGAATTTCGATTTGATGCGGGAGCTTCTCGGAGGCGCTGTTTTCGGACCTGAGGAGGCATACTCTAATAAGCAAATCGTCTTTGGCCAGAACGGGAAGAGCCATATAAATATAACCAATAATAAGGTGGCCAAACTTTTTGTTTAATCGCATGACACCCCTCCTTCAAAACGAAGCTTAATCTTTTATATTACGTTTGAGAAGGAAGAATTGAACCTTTTGCTTGAATCGGTTACATAGAGTCGATGGAGATCCCTACGCCATCCTCCGCCGCACGATCCGCGATGGCCGATCCCGGCCTCATGGCCGAATGGGCCGCGGCCTACCGCGTCCGCCTCCTGGCGGCGGCCGGCGCGCTTTGCGGCGATCGGGTTGAGGCGGAGGACCTCCTTCAGGAAACGTTTTCTGAGGCCATGGCTTCGCTGGCCCGCTTTGAGGGGCGGTCCGCCCCCTATACCTGGCTCTACGGCATCCTGCGCCGCCGCTTCCTGCTTCATTGCCGGCGCCGGCGGCGCTTTTTACGCTGGGCGGCCGCGGCGGGCCGGCTCCCTGCTTCAGAGAGCATAGCTGAGCCTTCCATGGCCGTCGATGCGGCCGGAGAGGCCGCCCGCGATCCGCGCCTCGAAGCGGTCGCGAAAGCCCTGCGGACTCTATCCGTCAAGCACCGCGAGATCCTCCATCTGCGTTATGTCGAGGGGCGCAAGATTGCCGAGATCGCCGCGCTTGTTTCGGCCTCCGAAGGTACGGTCAAATCCCGGCTCCATCACGCCTTGCGCCGGGTCAAGTCCGCGATCGGTCGTGATGAGAACGGTTCGCTTGTTGCGGCAAGGGAGAAGATCCATGAATTGTAAATCCTGCCGGAAGATGATCTTCGATAGGCGCGATGGGAGCCTCGCCGAACGGGACGAGGCCGCGATTAAAATCCATCTGTTGGATTGCGCCGCCTGCCGGGAATTCTACGATGAAGAGAAGATTATCGGCGGTCGCATCGAGGCGGCGTTTAATCTCGCGGAGGCTCCCCACGTCGATCGCGTTCCCGCCTCCGCGGCGCCCGGGCGGAAATATCGCCGCCGTTTCCCGCGTAGCCTCATCCCGGCCGCGGCCGGAACGGCGGTCCTGGCGGCCGTGCTCCTTCTATTGCCGTCGCGCCCCGCCTGGGTGATCGAGCCGACGTCGCCGGAGCCCGTCGTCCTGGACGATTTCCCGGATCCGCTCCGCGACTGGGTTGAAGGGCGGCTTATTGTCACGGTCGAAGACTCTCAGCGAGGCACGCGGGAGACATTCCTGGCCACCCGGGACGGCTCGATCCGCCGGGTCGCCGAAAAGGGGAAGATCTTATGAAAATACGTATTCTTCGTGTTGCTCTTCTTTCTTTTCTCATCCCGTCGTCCGTCCTTGGCCGGCAACCGGGCGCTGCCGTCCCGGACGCCAACCCGAAACCGGCCCAGGCGATCATCCGCCTGGAGCGTGTTCCCGACTTCGGCCAGGGTATGGATTGGGGCTCGCTATTCAGGGACTACCAAAGCCGCGGTTCGTATAGAAATCTTGTCCGACTGCCGGACGGCCGACTGCTGGTGACTGACACCCGGACCTATAACATTCTCATCTTCGACGCCCGGGGCCGTTTTGTGAAGAAGCTCTGGACCAAGGGGCGCCGCGAGGCTTCCTCCCTGACCGTCTACAACCGGCCGGAATGGCTTTCCCTGTGGAACGACAGGCTCCTGTTCGTTTCCGAGTTGGGGCGCGTTCGGGTCTTCAATCTCAACGGGCATCAGGTCCGGGAGGCTGTGATCGATCATCCCGTCAACTGCCTGGTGCCCTTGAACGAGACGACCGTCGCCGTAGCCGGCTGGGTCGAACGGATGGACGCTCCGATCCTTAACGTCATCGCCCTGGTCGATTTGGCGACGGGGCGCGAGACGGTCCTCAGGGACATGCCGGAGGATGCGCCCCAGCCGTTCCGGACGAAAGACGGCAAAACCGTCAGCGCCCAAGCAACCTATGCCCGTATCCGGCCCTTCGTCCGGGCGCTCGGGTCGAACGAGTTCGCGGCGGGATTCTCGAACTGGCCGGAAGTCGAAGTCTTCGACGCCTCCGGCCGGTCCCTGCGGTTCTTCCGCCTCCGCGGCGAGCCATCCCCGGGATATGTTTCGAGTTCATTGCCAAGGACCACGATAACGACTTCAAAAAAGATTCCCCCTTCCAGCGCCGATGAGCCGGCTCGGGACGCCGCCAAAGCTGCGACACCGAAAAAGAGGATCGTGACTCTGGAGAGCCTGTTTAATTATAACGCCGGAGACTCCAGCTTGAAGGTGTTCGGCGGCTACGGCATTTACTACGACGCTATGAAGAGCGCCGGCGCGCTGCCCCGGGATGCCGGCGCGAACCCGTACGAAACTCCGCAGCCAGGGCACTTCGTATCCGTGCCCTATAATCCCGATCCCGGTGTCCGCTATTTCAACTTCGTTATAGACAAGCAGGGCCGATTCCTGGTCTTTTCGTTCCCCGAGTCCGGCTATGATCCCGTGGTCCGGATTCTCTCTCCCGCCGGCGATCTCGTCCGGGAGGCGAGAATCGAAACCGGCGACTATCGGATTTCTTTCAGTCCGGGAGAGGCCGGACCGATCTTCGACGGCGAGTATCTCATCACCTTGGCGGAGGAGAAGGCCGCGGGCGGCGTCCCGCTGCGGCTCCTTAAATTCCGAATAATCGGCTTATAGGGCCGGCTTTAGTGATGGTTCGGGCCTAAACGGCCCATGTCTTTAGGTCGTAATAGTGATGGCGATCGATCGTCAAGGAGAGGAATATCCATGTTAAGATTCCCGAAATTCGTCCCGCAGGCCGTCGCGGCGATTCTTTGTCTTGGCTCGGTCGGATCGGTCGCGGTAGGAGCGTCCTCTCCGCAAGACAAGCCCGCCCCCGCCGTCCGGATGGTGGCCAATGCCATCAAGCCCCGTGACGGCGTCGTTACCTCGAAGCTGACCGAACTCTGGTCGATCGGCGGCGAAGATGATGCCCGGGGCGAGCTCGTCAATCGTCCCTTCGAAATCCGCCTTGCCGCCGACGGCACGGCCTATGTTTCGGACTGGGGCGATGTCTGTATTCGCGTTTTCGATGCCCGGGGCAAGCTCCTCCGCCAGGTCGGCCGCAAAGGCCAAGGGCCGGGCGAATACGACGTGCCGTTCTATTTCGATGTCGACGGTCAAGGCCGTATCTATGTCCTGGACATGCGCAGCATGCGCGTCACCCGGTTCGATCCGGCCGGCAAGTTTGAAGCCGGCTTCCGGCTGGAAAAGATCGCCTCTCAAATCCGGGTGGACGGCCGGGGCCGGATTTTTGCGGGAGAAATGTCCGTCGGCGAGCCCAATTATTCCGCCGAGTTCAAGATCGTCGAGCGGCTGCTGACGATCGTCCGTTACGATCCCGACGGCCGGAACGCCATTCGCATCGGGCCCTTCAAGTCCGAAAAGATGTCCATGAAGGGTATGCCGGGCGGCGGGATCGTATCCGGTTCTTCGCCTTTCTCGCCGCAGGCGGGATGGGGCATCGACCCAGACGGCCGTCTCTGGCTGGGGCACAGCGAGACCTACGAAATCGGTGTTTTGGATCCGGACGGCAAGCCGCTTTTCCGGTTCGGCCGCGCCTGGAAGCCCGTCCGCAATAAGTCCTTCGACGAGATCGCCGTCGCCAATCGGAAGAATTCCGTCGTGACCGAGTATTTCCCCGCCTATGCGCCCGATTTTTCCTTTGACGAAGCTGGAAACGTCTGGTTGCGTATGTTCCGCAACGACGACAAGGGCGAGCCTCAACGCTACGACGTCTTTTCCCCCCAGGGAGTCTACTTGAAACAGGTCGTCCTGCCTTGCCGCATTTATCAGGTTCGCCATGGAAAAATGATCGGCGTGGTTGAAACGGAGGACGGTTATAAAACGTTGAAATGTTATCGGTACTGACGCGAGGACGGTCTCGGCTGTTTAAGGCGAAGGGACGCTTTGGCCGGGATTTAACCTCGGGATGAGAGAAATGACGTTTCTATGACAATCATCGCCGGTCGATTTTGATAAAAAGGGGCTGAGGATGCGTCTTTTGGAAGGGAGGGCCTGAGTATGATCAATCGGCGCGGCCGCCTTATCGCGGTATTAATTTGTAGTATTCTGCGGAAGAAAATCGTATTAATATAGACTCGTAAAGGGAGGCCGTGATGATGCGCCGGACCGGTTCGATGAAACGAACCTGCTTGGTCCTTGTCCCGGCCTTTCTCTCCCGATCTCACGCCTTCTCTCCTTTGGGTCCGGATTTCCGGGCGCGTTCTTTCCTATTCCCATCCAATCGAGGTGCGCGATGGTCATGCCCAAGAAAGCCGTAGGCATCTCCCTGCTCGTCCTGGCCTTGGCGGCGGCGGGGTACTTTTGGGTCATCAAAAAGGGCGTCTTCAAGCCCGTCGGCAAGACCGCAGGTGAGGCCGCCGAAGCGGCGTCTTCCGGATCGGCTCCGGGCCAGCCCGGCGCGCCCCAGCCAAAAGTCGAAGCGGCGCCCATCCAAGTCAAGGCCGTCACCGCGAACAAAGGCGATCTGGTCATGACCCTCAAATCGCCAGGCGAGGCCTACACCGAAAAGAAAATCGCGATCAAATCCGAGGTCTCGGGCGTGATCCAGAAACTGGCCGCGGCCGAGGGGCGCCACGTCGCCGCCGGCGACGTCCTGGTCGAAATCGACGACCGGGAAGCCCGCCTCAACCTCGAGCGGCTGGAAGCCATCCGGCTGAAGAATCTGTCCGATCTTTTCCTGGAGAAGCGCTTCGCCGAAGCGGAGAAGGAAATCGCCCCGGCCGTTCTGGCCAAGCTGGCCAAGGCCCAAGCGGACTATGAAAAGGTCTCCGCGGACTTCGGCCGGGGGCGGGTTTCCGAGACCGATTTGGAGAAAGCCCAGAAGGACTACGAGTTGGCTTTGATCGAGGCCGGGCGCAAGAAAGAAGAGATCCTGGCCACTTCCAAAAGCGTGACCCAGTCCGAAATCGAGGTCAAACTGGCCCGCCTGAGCCTGGACAAGACGCGCATCCGGGCTCCCTACGCCGGCATCATTACGGACATCAAGGTCTCGCCGCAGGAGCGGATCGACGCCGGCCGGGAGCTTTTCACCCTGGTCGACATTTCGCGCATCAAGGTCAAGGCCAAGGTCCTGGAGAGCGAGATCGGCAAGATGCGGGCCGGCCGCGAAGTCGACCTGCAGTTCGCGGCCTATCCCGGCCGGACCTTCAAGGGCGTCGTCGAGGCGGTCAGCCCGGTCGTCAACGCCGAGGACCGCACCTGTTCCGTTCACGTCACGGTGGCCAACTTCTCGGAGGAACTCAAGCCGGGCATGCACGCCGAGGTGGAGATCGCGGCGGACATCTACAAGGACCGCCTCATCGTCCCCCAGAACGCGGTTCTGGTGCGGGGCGGCCGCAAGCTCGTCTTCGTGGTCGAGGGCGGCCTGGCCAAGTGGCGTTACGTCGAGATCGGGCTGGAAAACGAAAAAGTGGCGGAGATCCTGCCGAGCACCGAGCCGGGCTGGGGCGTCCAGCCGGGCGAGCAGGTGATCGTCGAAGGCCATTTCAACCTGGCCCACGACGCCAAAGTCGTCGTCAAGAACTGACGGCCGTCGGCTGGCCCGGCGCATGCGCGGCAATTCGAGGTAACCATGAAGAAAAAAGCGGGGATCATTCTGTCCGCAATCCTGATTTTCGCGGCGGCGGCCGCGGCCCAGAGCCCTCCCAGCCAGGCCCTGTCGTTGACCCTGGCGGAGTGCGTCGAGCGGGCCTTGAAGTCCAACCTCGACCTCTCGATCGAGGCTTTCAATCCGTCCCTGGCCGAGGAGTCGAAGCGGATCACGCTGGAGCAGTTCCTGCCGCAATTCGAGATTTCCACGGACTACTACGACCGGCAGATCCCCTCGACTTGGGGAGTGGAAGGGCAGACGGTCCACTCCAAGTACGACTCCATGGGATTCCAATTGTCCACGCATCTGGTCACCGGGACGGATGTGGTTTTGAGCGGATATTCGTCGATGACCGATACGAACCGGGCTTACACCACGATCAATCCCTCGTACGACAGCCAGCTGGTTTTCAGCCTGAGCCAGAAGCTGCTCAAGGGATTCGGGCCCGCCGTAAACCGCTATGAGACGACCAAGGCCGAGAGCGTTTACGACCAGTCTTTGGGGACGCTCAAAGCCGCCGTCCTGTCGACGGTCTATCAGGTCGAGGCGGCTTACTGGAACCTGGTCAATGCGCGCGAGAGCCTGCGGGTCATCGAAGCTTCGCTGGCCCAAAGCCGCGACACGCTGGCCCGCGACCGCGAGGCGGCCCGCATAGGTTCGAAGACGTCCGTGGATGTCTTGAGCTCCGAGACCGAAGTCGCCTCCCGCGAGACCTCTCTTCTCACCTACCAGGCCAGTCTCGAGAAGGCGGAAAACCAGCTCAAGGTCCTGCTCGCCATTCCGGTCGAGAAGGGGGAGGGCGGCGCCGATGAGCGCGTGCGGATCATTCCGGCCGATAAGCCGTCGGCCGAACGGAGGACGATCGCCTTGGACGAGGCGTTGCGCACGGCCCGGAAGGAGCGCCCGGAGATCGCCAACGCCGAGAGCCAGCTCGCCGACGCCGGATTGGACGTCCGCTACAACCGCAACCAGCTTTTACCCGATCTGTCGCTCAATTTCGCCATCCGGAATCCCGGGCAATCGGGCATCAAGTACGTCTTTCAGGACGACAACTACCTGACGGGAATCGTCATCGACAAAATCGAAGGCAGCCGATGGGATTCCATCAGCAACATTTTCAAACAGCACTACAACAATATGTTCGTCACGTTAACCCTGAACGTGCCGTTGGCGAATATGCTGTCGCGGGCGGCGCTGGCCCGCGCCCGCTTGTCGCAGGACAAGGCCCGCTTGACGCTCGAGAAGGCGCGCCGGGACCTCGAAGCCGAGGTTCTCGACGCGGTCAAGGATCTGGAAACGGCCGGCCGGAAGATCGAGGCCTCCACCCGCTATCGGGAGCTGATGGAGAAGAAGGTCGAGGCAGCCAACGAAAAATATCAGCTGGGGCTGGTCGATCGGGAATGGCTGTTCAGCTATCAGAGCAGCCTGGACCAAGCCAAATCCAGCGAGATTCAGGCGGTCACCGGCTACCGGATCGCCCTGGCCAAGCTGGAGCAGGTCATGGGCACGACGATCAAGGCCAAGGGGCTGAAGTTCCGGGGCTTTGGATTCTAGAGGGGGATGAAAGATGAATTCGCATGTCCTTGTCAGCCCTGCCCGAAGGGTGGGGCGCGGCAAGCCCGTTTTCGATGTTAAAAACGCGGCCATCCTGGCGATTCTTCTGGCCGCTTCTTCAACCGCCCTCTCCGCCCAGACCTGGAAGGGGACCATCGTCAAAGACGGCGACGTGACGGTCGTTCGGAACCCGAAAACCCCGCTCTATCCGGCGGGGACTCTCCAGCTCAAGGAAGAGCTTGCGATCGGCGGGGAATCGCTGCCGGCGGAAGCCGCTTTCAGCGTCGTCAGAGATCTGGAAGTCGCCCCCGATGGCAGGATCTACATCGCCGACGTCAAACAGGACCGAATTTTCGTCTTTGATGCGAACGGCCGTTTCCTCACCGCGTTCGGGAAAAGAGGGCAGGGTCCCGGAGAATTTCTGTCTCCCATGCAGATGTCCCTCTGGAACAAGAAAAGCGAATTGTTCGTCGACGGCATGAGGAAAGGAGTCGTTTTCGGCCTGGATGGAACCTATAAAGAGAACATTCAATATCCGATCGATATGCTCATGGTGAAAGCGGCCGAGTCCGGCGCCCTGGCCGGCACGGTCATGCGTTATGCATCGACGGAGGATTATTACCAATTGGTAAAAACGAGAGAAGGGAATGCGCCTCCCTTGATTCTAGCGAAAGCGCCCATACCCAACCCTCAAAAATACGATCCGTTCATGCCGCGCATCGCATGGACTTGGCGCGGCGACGGCACGATCGTCGAAGGATATCCGGAACGCTACGAAATCAAGATCCACAATGCGGATGGGAAGGTCGTCAGGATCCTTTCGCGGGACTACGATCCCGTAGCCGTCCCGGCCCGCGAAAAAGAAAAGGTGCTCAAGGCCATGGCGGCCGATTTCAAGCCGGATTTTTCCAACGACTATCCGGCTTTCCAATATTTCGTTTCGGACGAGAACGGCCGGCTTTTCGTCCTGACCTGGGAAAAGGCTTCGGATGGGAAAGGCAACAAGACGGACGTTTTCGATTCCGCCGGCCGTTTCCTCCTGAAACTCGACAACTTGGGCCGGGTCTATCGGGCCGTCGGCGGCAAGCTGTATTGCGTCGATGAAGACGAAGAAGGCTATCAAGTCATGAAGCGCTACGCCCTGGTGTGGGAAAAATTGAAGCCATGCCCCTGACGACGCTCGACCTCCTCCACGCACCCGAACCCCGGACGCCGCGGTGGAAGTCCGTCCGGGCGCGCATTCGGGCCTGGTGGGCCGCCCGCCGGGGGAGGTTGTCCGTTGTTTTCGCGGAGGCCGTGAGCATCCACGCCGCCGTGATCATCGCTCTCCTTCTGACCCAGTCTTCGTCGCTGGCCGGGCGGCGGGAACCGGATACTTCGAACCTGGAGACGATCCGGCAAACCCTGGCCGAGTTGTCCCGGAATCCGGACAATCCCGGCTTCAAGGGCGGAACGGCGGCCGAGGAGGAAGCCCTGGCCAAGGCGCTCGACGAGGCGCTCCGCGTTTCGGCCGAAACGGATAGAAAACGGAAAGCCGAGATCGTCAAAGCCATGATCCGATCGTTTTTCCGGATGCGGGACGTCCAGGGAGGATCTTATGCCGACGTCTCGCGCCTGACCACGGACGAGATCCAAGCCATGCTCGAGCAGAGCGGCATGCTCCGCCTTCCTTCGGGCGAGAAAGCCTTCTCGGCCAGGGGAGCCGATCCGGCCGGGGGATTCCAGCTCTATACCCTCGAACGCGGCCGGGAAACGCAGATCCAACGAATGCTGCGGGACGAAAAGGCCGAGAAGGAAGCGGCCGACCGATTCGGCGATCAAGTCAGGCTCGCGTCGCGCTATCCCGACGCCAAGGGCATGCGCTCCATGCCGCAGGAAGTCTATTTCCGAAAGTGCCCCTTCGAGGCGATCCTGGCCCGCGGCTCATCTCTTTTCACGGCCGTCCGCGGCTTCCCCCGATTCACCGGCGAGTCGTCGGGCGGCGGGGGAGGCGAAGCCAAGAAAGCCAAACCGAAGCCGGCGGCGCCGGCCAAAACCGACCCGAATCTTCTTACGGTCTATTTGATCACTTCCCCGGCGCCGTCCGGCCCGGGCCGACCCGACGGGACGATCCTGCCGCCGGCCGAAATCAGCGAAGCCCAATTGAGCGAAATTCTGGACCGCTGGATGACCCTGCCCGAAGCGAAGCAATGGTCCGCCTTCGACAAGGACTATCTCCAGAGGTACCCGGCCGACAGCCCGGATCTGGCCAATATGGCCAGGCGGTTCATCGCCGCCAACTTGAACGGCGTCTTCTATATAACGGACGACTTCGCCACGGCTTTCGATTTCGTCGAAGAGATTCACTATAAGCGGCCGATCTACGACGCCCTAGCCGTCTATGCGCTCCGCCATCCCCTGACGCGGACGGCCGCGGAATTCCTGTTCAGCCTGGCCGACGCGTATGACTTCGAGCGGCGGACACTTCTCGCCGTCCAGGACGTCGAGGCAGACGCCGCCGACATGCTGGCGAATCGATCGCGCCGGACCAGTGCTTTCGGCTTCAAAGCCAAGGCTTACGTGCTGAAGGAACTGGCCGGGGACCTCCGGGCGGATCTCAATCGGCGCGGGTTGGCCGGCGTCGAAGGCGCTTCCCGGCGGTACCGCAAGGAAATCCTGGCCATCTACGCCTATCTGGCGGAGATGGGCGGCGAGATCCGGAATCGGGCCCTCTATGCCGCGGGCTTGACCCTCTGGGAAGAGGGCCGCGCCGAAGACGCCTTCGCGGCCTGGAGGGAAATCGCAGCGGGCTATCCCTTGCGCGCGTATCGGCTCATCCAGCCCTATCTCCAGAGGTCCGGCCCCGCTTTATCGGATATCGTCCAGACGATCGGCGAAATCCTGGCCTCGGACGCCCAGGAGGGGAACGCGCCGCTTCTCCGCCGCCAATTGAAATTCCATAAATGGACGGCCCGAGCCGAAACCCTGATCCAGGGGGAACGCCCGTGAGCCTTTGGATACTCGGTTCTGCGAGCGTCGCCCGAAATAGGGAATTACGCATGCTTCCCTCATATGCCAACGAATATGAGGACGACTCGGACTCGTCCCCCCTTTTATTGAGGATGGAAACATGAAAATCATACGCGCCGCGGTCGACCGGCCCGTCACCATCTACATGTTCTACCTGGCCGTCGTCCTGCTCGGCTTCGTCTCGTTGCGCGAGCTGAGCGTGGACCTTCTGCCCGACATCAGCTATCCGCGCCTTTCGGTCGTGACCCATTTTACCGGCGTGGCCCCCGAGGAAATGGAGACCCTGGTCACCCGCCGCCTGGAGTCCTTTGTCAATCGCATTCCCGGCTTGCGCCGGGTCGAGTCGGTCTCCAAGGAAGGCGTCTCCTACATGACCCTGGAATTCGACTGGGGCACGAATATGGACTTCACCATGCTCCATGCCCGGGAACAACTCGACAGCGCCCGCGATGCCCTGCCCGAAGGCGCCGAAACTCCCACCATCATCGCCCTCGACCCGCAAAGCAAGCCGATCATGACCCTGGCCTTGACCGGCGGCCGCAGCCTGCTCGAGCTCAAGGAATTGGCCGAGGAACTGGTCAAACCTCGACTGGAGCAGGTCGAAGGCATCGGTGCGGCCGAGATCACGGGCGGCGTCGAGCGCGAGATCCACATCGAGGTCGATCCCGAAAAGCTGAGCCTATACGGTTTGACCATCTCCGACGTGGCTTTGCGGATCGATGCGTTCAACAAGAACCTGCAGGGCGGGACGATCCGCAAGGGGACGTTCAAGTACTCCCTGCGGATCGTGGGCCAGTTCGAGTCGCTGGACGAAATCGGCGAGATTGCCGTCAAGACGACGGCCGAGCGCGGCGTCGTGCGCCTGCGGGACATCGCCCGGGTCGAGGACGGGATCGCCGAGCGCCAGGGGATCACCCGCATCGACGGCCGGGAGAGCATCGGGCTCCTCATCCGCAAGGAATCCGGGGCCAACACCGTGAAGGTCACCAAGCTGGCCGCCGCCGTCCTCGACCAGATCCGGCGCGAGACGGAGGGGATCGACATCCGGATCGTCAACGAGCAGGCCCGCTCCATCCAGGAGGCCATCGGCGCCGTCCGGGACGAGCTCATCCAGGGCGCCATCCTGGCCTTCCTCACCCTGCTCATCTTCCTGCAGGAGTGGAAGACGCCGCTGATCATCGACACGGTCATCCCGATCTCGGTCATCGGCGCCTTCTCGCTGCTGTTCTTCAGCAAGGTCTCGATCAACATCATGTCGTTGGGCGGCCTGGCCTTGGGGGTGGGCATGCTCGACGACTGCGCCGTCGTCGTCTCGGAGAACATCTTCCGCCACCGCAGCCTGGGCAAGAGTCCCGCCCAAGCCGCCCATGACGGAGCCAGCGAGATAGCCGGCGCGGTCATCACGACGGCCTTGACCACGATCGTGGTCTTCCTGCCGGTCATCTACGTGCACGGCGTCAGCGGACAGCTTTTCAAGGACACCGCGCTGACCGTGACCATTTCGCTCCTCGTTTCCCTGCTCGTCTCGCTGACCCTTTTACCGACGCTGCAGTCGCGCTCTTTCCGCATCCACGGTCTGGAGCAGAAGAGGGAGAAGGGAGGCGTCCGCCCCCGCTGGACGCGGCCGAGATCGCCGTTCGGCTGGCTACTCCTCCCCGTCTTCGGCCTGCGCTGGGTCTTCTATTGGATCATCAGGGGCATCGGTTTCGTATTCGACTTCATCTTCAGCTGGCTGGCCCAGGCGATCGTCCTCATCGCCAAGCTGGTCTTCTGGCCCCTGAAGCCGGTCCTCAACTTGGTCTTCAAAGGCTTCAACGCCTTTTACGGCCGCTTCACGGCCTGGTACAGCCGGGCTCTGACCTGGAGTCTGGACCACAAAAGGGCGATCCTGGGCTGGTCGCTCGTCTTCTTCGGCCTCACGTTCGGAATGGGCTTCTTCCTCAAAAGCGAGCTCATGCCCAAGCTCAAGACGACCAGCTTCGAGATCGGCGTCAAGGCGCCGGTGGATTACTCCCTCGAACAGACTTCCGAGATCGCCGCCGTGCTGGAGGGCGAGCTGGGCTCCCGGCCCGAGGTCAAAACCGTGATGTCCCAAGTCGGGCTCGTGTCCGGTTTGGAGAGCGCCGATCCCGACGTCTCCCTCAACTCGGCCCGGTTGTTCGTCGAGGTCGACAAGCCCGACCAGGTCGAAAGCGTGCTGGAGGTCCTGCGCCGGCGGTTGGTATCCTTCCCCGACGTCACCTACACGGTGTCGAGGGAGCAGACGACCTTGTCCCAATTCCTGGCTTTCAGCGCGGCCGAGATCGGCCTCCGCATCAAGGGCGACGATCTGGAGCGCCTGCGTGAGATCTCGGAGACTCTGATGGCCCGCCTGCGGGCCATCCCGGGCATTGTCGATGTGGCCAGCAACTGGGGCGAGGGCAAGCCCGAATTCAAGGTCTCGGTGCGCCGCGACGCCTTGGAGAAGTATGCCGGGCTGACCCCGGCTTCGCTCGGCGACTTCATCGTCGGGGCCGTCCGCGGGAAAGTCGCCACCCAGTTCAACGAGATGGAGAAGAAATACGACATCCTGGTCCGGACCGAGGGGGCGGCGGAACGGAACATCGATGAGCTCCTCGACGAGCCTTTCCCGCTCAACGGCAAGCTCATTCCCCTGCGCGAGCTGGTGGCCGCGGAGGTCGTGCGCGGGCCCAAGGAAATCCGGCGTGAGAACCAGGGCCGCGAGGTCCTGGTCACGGCCGGCCTGCGGGGCGTCAAGATCAGCCAGGCCGCGCCGGCCGTGGCCAAGGCGATCAAGGCCATCGATCTCCCGTCGGACTACCGGATCGTCTTCGGCGGCGAACGGGAGGAGATGAACAAGTCGTTCAAAAGTCTGATGTTCGCCCTCTTGTTGGCGGCTTTGCTGACCTACATGATCATGGCCGCCCAGTTCGAGTCGCTCCTTCACCCCTTCCTGGTCATGTTCACCATTCCCATGGGAGTCGCGGGCGCCATCGTGGCCCTGGTCCTGACCGGCCAGACGATCAACGTCATATCCATCATCGGGCTGGTCGTCCTGATCGGGCTGGTCGTCGACGACGCCACCGTCGAGGTCGACTACACCAACCTCCTGCGCAAGCAGGGCAAGGCCCTGCGCCCCGCGGTCCACGAGGCTTGTATGACCCGCCTGCGGCCCATCCTGATCGCATCCTTCTCGACCATCTTCGGGCTCCTGCCGATGGCCCTGGGCCTGGAGAACGGCGGCGAGCTGATGCGGCCCCTCGGCGTGGTCGTCTTAAGCGGCATGACCTTCTCGACCCTCCTGACCCTCATCCTCATCCCGGTCATGTACGAAGCGGTGGAGAAGCGGAAACGGCCATGAAGGCGCTGATCGAACGTCCGATCGCGACCGCGATGATCTTCCTCGCCCTGCTCGTCCTGGGCGTCTACTCCTTCCTCAACACGCCGCTCGAGCTGGCGCCCAAGGAGGAGTTCCCGCGGCTCGATATCACGACGGCCTGGTCGAGCGTGCCGCCCGAGATCATCCAAACCCAGGTCACGGCCCCGCTCGAGGAGGCCTGCGCGGCGGTCAAGGGAGTGACCAAGATCAGCTCGACATCGCAAACGGGTTCCAGCACGATCACCCTGGAGTTCGACCCCAAGACGAACATGGACTTCGCCCATCTGGCCCTACGAGAGGAACTGGCCAAAGCCCGCGGCCTCCTGCCGGAAGGCGTCCGCCCCTCGGTCGAGCCCTATGTGCCCGAAGATTTCCGGATCAATGCCTTCTTGCGCATGAACATTTCGGGACCCTATACCCTGCAGCGTCTGCGCGAGCTGGTCAACGACAAGCTGGTGCTGGGCCTCGGCGGGATCAAGGGGATATCCAAGGTCGTGATCAGCGGCGGAGCGGAGGCCGAGGTCCTGATCGTTCTGAACAAGAAGGCCATGAAATCCTTCAACCTCCAGCCGTACCTGGTTCGGCTGGCCCTGGCCAATCGCATCAGGACCTATCTGACGGGCCGGGTCCGCAAGGGCGAGCAGGAGTATCTGTTCAAGTATGCCGACGCCGTGAACAGCCTGCAGGAAATCCGGGACACGATCGTGGCCGACGCGGGCGGGCATCCAATCCGGATCCGAGACGTGGCCGAGGTCTCGATCTCCTACGGCGAGGTCTATTCCATTTCGCGCATCAACGGCCAGCCGACCGTCAGCCTGACCCTGGTCAAGGAAAAGGGGGCCAACACCCTGCGGGTCGCCGGCCAGGCCAAGGCGGTCCTGGAGAGGATCAAGAAGGAGCTGCCGTCCAACCTGGCCTTCAAGACCGTGGACGATGAGAGCGAGGAGATCCGCAAGAACTTGGCCGATCTTTACCGCCTGGCCGGGATCATCACGGCGATCATCTTCATCATGGTCTTCATCGTCCTGCGGCGGATCCTGCCGTCCCTCCTTATCCTGTCGTCGATCGCCTTCTCGGTCGTCATCACCTTCAACCTGATCTACCTGTTCAAGGTCTCGATGAACATGCTGACCCTGGGCGCCCTGGCCCTGGGCTTCGGGATGTTCGTGGACAACTCCATCGTCGTCTTCGACAACATCCTCCGGCTTCGCGAGCGGGGGATGTCGGCCAAGGAAGCGGCCGCCCAGGGGCCCAAGGAGGTCTTCGTCGCGGTCCTGGCTTCCACCCTGACGACCGTGGCGGTCTTCTGCAGCTTTCCGTTCTTCCAGGGCAAGCTCAAGATCTACTACCTGCCGCTGGCCATCGTCATCACCTCGGCCCTGCTGGCCTCCCTGCTGGTGTCCTACACCCTCATCCCGGCCCTGGCGCCGCGTTTTCTGGGCGATCGCCGGAAGAAAAAAGCCAAACCGCCGCGGCCGGCCAAGGGCGACGGCCGCTGGCTGCGTTTTCTGATCCGTCGCCCGCTCGAGGTCCTGTTGGTCGTCGTTTTCATCTTGGGCGGGACCTACAAATGGTTCCGTTCCGAAGTCTCGATCGGCGACTGGTCGCCCTGGTCCATGCACGAATACCTGTATATCTCGATCGGCATGCCGGCGGGAACCGATATCGCCCGGACGGACGAAGCCATCCGGGCCTTTGAGGACAAGGTTCTGGAACAGCCCTACGCCAAGGACACGGAAATGAACACCGATGTCGTCGCGGAATCGGCGTATCTGCGGATCGAATTTCCTCCCGAGATCGAGCGGTCGGCCTACCCCTACATGCTCAAGGAGGAGCTCATCCAGCTGGCAACCCAGTTCGCCGGGATGAACCTCTACGTCAGCGGCTTCGACCAGAACTCCTATGCCTCGAGCATGGGCACCGGGACGATGTACGGCTCGCGGATCAAATTTACGGGCTACAACCTGAAGAAGCTCAAGGAGATCACGGCCGATCTGATCAAGACGATCAAGCGCAACCCGCGGGTCAAGGAGGCCCAGACAACGTCCAGCCGCTACGGCTGGTACCGCGGCGACACCTTCGAGAACATCCTCAAGATCGACAAGGCGGCCCTTCGCCAATACGACATCGACGCGACCGATCTCTATTATCATCTGCAAACCCTCATCCAGGGCAGGTTCGAAGGCCAGTCGCGCATCATCTCCTCTGGCAAGGAGATCATGGTCAACGTCAAATTCCCGGAAGCCGAGACGCTCGACCTGCGCGGCTTGCAGGAGACGATGATCCGGACCCGGAGCGGGAAGTACCTGCGGCTGGGCGAGATCGCGACCCACCAGGAGATCCCC
The DNA here is from genome assembly GCA_028749235.1 of Acidobacteriota bacterium. GTDB lineage: Bacteria > Acidobacteriota > Aminicenantia > Aminicenantales > UBA4085 > UBA4085. The sequence goes on from JAQULS010000003.1 coordinate 31,076, forward strand.
ATCGCCGGCTCGATCGACCGCGAGAACCAGCAGTTTCAGCTGACGCTGATGTGGGAATTCCGCGGTCCGGCCAAGGCCGAGGAGCGATATCGTAAGGGCGTCTTCGCCAGCTTGAGCCTGCCGCCGGGGTTCAAGGCCGAGCTCGACGAGGGCTACCGGATGACGTCCAAGGAGAAGAAGCAGATCTATGCCGCCCTGGGCGTTTCGATCGTCATCATCTTCATGATCCTGGCCGCGCTTTACGAGTCGTTCATCCAGCCTTTCTTCATCCTTCTGGCGGTGCCGCTGTCGCTCATCGGGGTCTGGCTGGCCTTCATCGTGGCCGGCTGGAACTTCGACGCCTCGGCGTATATCGGCGTCATCCTGCTCAACGGCATCGTCGTCAACAACGCCATCCTGCTCGTCGACCAAATCAATTTAAGGCGAAGCCGGGGAATGCCGCTTCTGGAGGCGACCGTACAGGGGACGAGGGACCGGATCCGGCCGATCCTGATGACGACCGGGACGACGGTTTTCGGCATGCTGCCGATGCTGCTCCTCGTGGCGGATGAGGGCAACAAGCGCCAGATCTGGACCTCGCTGGCCCTGTGCACGGTCGGGGGGCTGGTCACGTCGGCCTTCGCCATCCTGGCCGTGGTTCCGGTCTTCTACGTCCACGGTGAAAAGATACGGGGCTGGGCGGCCCGCCTTGTGGCCGGCCTCAAGAAATAGGGGTACAGTTACCTTTTTCCGTTTGTCCAGCCGGTTTCTCGGGGAAAAAAGTAACTGTACCCCATTTCTTGACCTTCAAGGGCGTTCATCGTATAGATGAACCCATGACGCCTGACAAAAAGACCGCCCTTCTCGAACGAATCGCCGCCTATCCGCGCCAAGATCTCATCCACCGGCCGACGCCGATGCGTAAGCTCGAACGCATGACGGCCGAACTGGGCGGGCCGGAGATCTGGATCAAGCGCGACGACCTGACCGGGATGGCTTTCGGGGGCAATAAATCCCGCAAGCTCGAGTTCATCATGCCGGATGTCTTGGCCAAGAAGGCGGACGTCCTGGTCACCTGGGCCAGCCTGCAATCGAACTGGGCCATGCAGACGGCGGCCGCCTGCGTCCGGTACGGCGTCCAACCCGTCCTGGTCCTGTTCAAGACCTACGATTTGCCGCCCGAGCCTGATGGGAACATCCTGCTGGATAGGCTGCTGGGAGCCGAGATCCGTTTTAAAGAGGCCGGCAAGGGCAAGCTGGTGACACAAGCCGGCGCCTTGGCGGCGGTCGAGGAAGTCGCGGCGGAATACCGGGCCGCGGGCAAGAACGTTTATGTCATCCCCGTCGGCGGCTCGGTCCCCGCGGCCGATATGGACCGTCCGCTGGGCGCGGTCGCCTACGTCGCGGCTTTTGCCGAGATGCTGGAGCAGACGCGGGCCGCGGGATTCACTCCCGATGCCGTCGTCCATTCGACGGGCTCGGGCTCAACTCAGGCCGGACTGCTTCTGGGCGCCCGCGTCCTATCGCCGGCTACGCGCGTCGTCGGCATCAGCGTCTCGGACTCCAAGGACGCGTTCACGGAAATCGTCCGCGAGGTCGTTGAGGCCACGGAGCGCGAACTCGGGACCGACCCGGTCAAGGCACCGAAGGACATCCTCGTCTTCGACGAGTATATCCGGGACGGCTACGGGATCGTCAATAAAGAAGTGGCCGACATCATCCGGCGCGTGTTCCGGGCCGAGGGCATCGTCCTCGATCCGGTCTATACGTCCAAAGCCTTCATCGGCCTTGTCGATCTGATCGCCCGCGGCTACTTCAAGAGAGGGGAGCGGGTCGTCTTCTTTCACACCGGCGGCACGCCGGCGCTCTTTCCCAACCGCGCCTTTCTCGTCTGAATTATCGGCCGCTGCTGTTGTTCAGATACTTCAGGAATTCGTTGTCCGTCCCCAGCAGAAGCCAAGTCTCCTTGGTCAGGCTGGTCCGGTAGGTGTCGAGCGACTTCATGAAAGCGTAGAACTCGGGGTCCAGGTTGTAGGCCAGGGCGTAGATCTTCGTCGCTTCGGCGTCGGCCTTGCCCTTGACCTCCTGCGCCGTGCGGTAAGCTTCGGACTGGATCCGTTTCAGCTCCCGCTCCTTCTGGCCGCGGATCTCGGCGCTCTTGCCGTCGCCTTCGGAGCGGTACTTGGAGGCGATTCTCTTGCGCTCGGCGATCATCCGGTCGAAGACCTTGCGCTGGACCTCGTCGACGTAATTGACCCGCTTGATCCGGACGTCCCTGAGCTCAACCCCGAACTGGGGAGTGATCTTGGACGCGTTCAGGAGAATGAGGGCGGCCAGTTTCTCGCGGCCGGTTTCGATCTTGCTGGTGACTTCGGAGAAGTTCAACAGGGCCGAGTCCTCGGAGACCTCGAAGGGCCTGTTGGTGGAACGCACGACCTCGATCAGGTCGAACTTGGCGATGGTGTTGCGCGTCTCGCCGTCGACGATGTCGTCCAGGCGGGAATGGGCGCCGCGCTCGTCGTTGACCCGTTGGAAGAAGACCAGGGGATCGCTGATCCGCCAGCGGCAGTAGGTGTCGACCCAGATGTACTTCTTGTCCCGGGTCGGGATCTCGTTGGGATCGCCGTCCCACTCCAGCCAGCGCTTCTCGAAGAAGTTGGCCTTCTGGATGAAGGGCATCTTGAAGTGGACGCCGGGCTTGGTGACGGCGCCGCCGATCGGCTCGCCGAACTGGGTCACCACGACCTGGTTCATCTCCGTGACGACGTAGACCGAGCCGGCCAGCAGGAGAAGAACAACCAGGGCCAGGCCGCCCAACAGGATATTCCGCGTTCGGGCGTTCACTTCTTCACCTCCGAATTGAGGTTGAGCAGGGGCAGCAGCCCCCGCGTCTTGTCGTCCATGATGAATTTCTTCTCGATCTTGGTCATGACTTCGTTGAGGGTTTCGAGATAAAGGCGCTTCCGGGTGACCGCGGGCGCCTTGACGTATTCGCGGTAGACCTGGGTGAAGCGGCTGGCGTCGCCCTGGGCGTTGTTGACCCGCTCGGTGGCGTAGCCTTCGGCCGCGCGGATGGCCTGCTCGGCCTCGCCCTGGGCCTTGGGGATCTCCTGGTTGTACTCGGCCCAGGCGTCGTTGATCTTGCGCTCCTTCTCCTGTAGGGCCTCGTTGACGTCGTTGAAGGAGGGCTTGACGGTGTCGGGCGGGTTGACATCCTGGAGGATGACCTGGTTGATGTCGATGCCGATTTCGTAAAGATCGCAGAGCTGCTGCAGCTCCACCTTGGCATCGGCGGCGATGCGGGCCCGGCCGACGGTGATGATCTCGTCCACGGCGTTGTCGCCGATGGAGCGGCGGACGACGGCCTCGTTGATGTCGCGGAAGGTCTGCTCGGTGTCCCGCATCTTGAACAGGAACTTGTAGGGATCCTTGATCTTGTACTGGACGATCCACTCGACGATGACGACGTTGAGGTCGCCGGTCAGCATGATCGCTTCCTTGGCCGCGTCCTCGGGAACCGCGAACCTCGAATTGACGCCGGCCTGCGTTGTCCGGAATCCGAACTCCTGCTTGAGCTGGCGCTGGACCGGGACCTTGGTCAGGGTTTCGATGCCCAGGGGCAGCTTGAAGTGCAGGCCCGGTTCGCTCGTCCGGGTGAACTTGCCGAAGCGGAGGATGACGCCCATCTCATCCGGGGCGACTTGGTAGAAGGTGCCGGATAAGACGAACACCGCCAAGATCGCGATAATCACGATCTTGATCAGATTCTTGGGAATCTTGGGCATGCGGATTTCGTAAGTCGGGATATTGGTGGGCATTCCTCCTCCTTCTTCATCCTTCGCGGGTTCCCGCGTTGAAATCGATTTGCGGGAGTTTCGACATATCGTAGCTATTATACGGCAAAAGCGCTGAAAAGTTGAATCGGAAGGCGAAAGGGGGAAGGGGGTCGGTCCTAGAGCCCGCCCAGATCCTGTTCGCGGATATCCAAAGCCACGGGGTTCGCGTCCTCCACCGTCTTGAGGCCCGACCCCGTCAGGATGAGAATGTCGGGACCTCGACCGGGTCCGAGCTTCCGCGCGGCGGCCAGGGCGACGGCCGAAGCGGGATCGCAGAAGAGCCCCTCGCGCGAAGCCAGAAGGGATTGGGCTCGCAGAATGGAGGGCTCCGATACGGAAGTCATAAGGCCGCCGCCGGCGCGTAAAAGGCTCAGTGCCAGATCCCCGCCGGGCGGGAAGGGATTGGAGATGGCATGGGCCATCGTGTGCGGCCGCGGAAACCGCCTGACCGTCTCGGCGCGGCCCGCGAAAGCCCGGCTTATGGGAGCGCATCCGGCCGCCTGGACGCCGACGAACCGCGGCATGGATCCGATAGCGCCTATCTCCCGCAGGTCGAGAAAGGCCCGCATGAGTCCGATCAAGTGCCCGCCCGCACTGACCGGAACGAAAATGCGGGGCGGCTTGCGTCCATTGAATGCGTCGGCGCCCAGGGCCTCGAAGATCTCGTATCCGGCGGTTTTATAACCCTCGATGCGGAAAGGATCGACCGAGTTCATGAAATAGATGCCGCGGGTCCGGCCGATCTCGAAGCTGCGGCGGAAGAGCGAGGCATAGTCGCCGCGCACTTTGATCACCGAGGCGCCGTGGATGGCGGCGGAAACGATCTTCTGGCGAGACGTGTCCTCCTTGACATAGACCAGGCATCGCAAGCCGGCCTTGGCCGCGTAGGCGGCCGTCGAGCCGGCCATGTTTCCGGTCGAGATCGTTCCGACGCGGCGGATGCCCAGCTCGACGGCTTTCTGGACGGCGACGACGGTGCCGCGGTCCTTGAAGCTTCCGGTCGGATTCATCATCTCGTTCTTGGCGAGCAGATGGGGGGCGCCGAGCTCGCAAGCCAGGCGGGTGAGGGAAAGCAGGGGAGTCCCGCCCTCGCCGAGAGAGAGGGCTGGATCGAATGGATGCAAGGGGAGGAAATCCGCATAGCGCTCGTAGATTGTGGAGGCAGAAGTTTTAATGCGGCGTTTTTTTCGGCTCGCGGGGATGAGCAAGGGCCAGCCATGGACGGGGCAAAAGGGATTATGGATATCGAGCGGGTAGGCGTTCCCGCAGGCCAAGCATTCCAGGGCGTCCATGGGCATAATAGGGGTACAGTATACGTAATTCCCTATTTCCAAGAATAGGGGGACACCATACATAATCACCCATTTCCAGTTTCGATCAGACGAATTCGTTCTCGGTCCATTTTCCTCCGTCGGTAAAAGAATTGGGGATTGCGTATACTGTCCCCCTATTTATTCGTGGGCGGGTTGGCTTAGAATAACCCTTGGAATGAAACAGCCCGATCCCGACGTCGTTTTCATGCGCCAGGCGCTGGCCCAAGCCCGCCGGACAGCCGTGCAAGGGGAAGTCCCGGTCGGCGCGGTTGTCGTCCGCGACGGCAAAGTCCTTGCCCGCGGCTATAACCGGCCTATCTCTCGGCTCGATCCGACCGCGCACGCCGAGATCGTCGCCATCCGTCGCGCCGCCCGCAAAACGGTCAATTACCGCCTGACCGACTGCGACCTCTACGTCACCGTCGAGCCTTGCGCCATGTGCCTGGGGGCGATTCTGCAGGCGCGCATTCGCAGACTGGTCTATGGCGCGGCCGATCCCAAGGCCGGAGCGGTCCGTTCGATCGTCCGTTTTCCCATCGAAAAAACCAATCATCGTCTGGAAATTCAACAAGGCGTCCTGGCCGACGAGGCCGCCGTGTTGTTGCGGGATTTCTTCCGGGCTCGCCGGGCCCGTCCGTAGCCGTTATCAGGCCTTAATCGTCTCCCTCGAAGCGCTTTTCATTCGCGCCGATGTATTGTTTGTCCCTAATAAATCGTTAATACTAATGAAGGTTTTATTGGGAGGATGGGATGAACAACGGCCCGCGTTTGGCTACCGTCGCCTCATTCGTTTTCGGGATTTTATGCCTCTCCCCGGTCGGATCCATGGCTCTTTCCGACTCCGTCGGCCAGAAAGAGCGCGTCATCGCTTTGCCCGAACTCGAAAATCCCCTCCAAATCGTCGTCGAGAAAGGGAAGGCCTATTTCGCCGACGAAAGGGATATTCTTGTCTACAATCTCGCGGATGGGCGGTTTCTCAAGAGATTCGGAAAGCGTGGACAAGGGCCGGGGGAATTCCTCATGGGGCCGGGTTCCATGACGGTGGTCGCCGACCAGTTGGTAGTCGGGGATTTTAGAAAAATCAAGATCTTCACTCTGGATGGGGTCTATATTACTCAGATACAGGAACCGACCAGTATGCGATTCGATTTCCTTCCGGTTGGACGGAATTATGTCGGATTCCCTCTCGTCCGCAATTCCGACGGCACATACTCTGTTCCCTCTGGCCAAATATATGATTCCAACCTTAAACCGAGGCGGACGTTCTTCGGGGCATTTCCCACTATGCCCGCGGCTCCGCCTCCCCCCGGAAGCTCCGAACCGGTCGGAAAAACGGATTTGCTGCTTATCAAAGATTACACGGATACTACGGTTTACGGAGATCGGGTCTATGTCGTTGATTCTCGCAGGGGATTCTCGATTTCGGTTTTTGATGAAAACGGGATCCTCCTCCGAGAGATCAAACACGCGGTCGACAAGGTCAAGGTGCCCAAGAGCTTTATTGATGATGTCGTTAGGGAATGGAAGGCATCGAAATATTGGAAAAATATTTACTCCCATGTGAATCCGATCGTGCCGGAATACTTTCCCGATATCATCAACTTGAAAGTCGACGGCGGTCGGATCTATGCCCTGACTTCGGCCAAGAAGAATGGTCTATATGAAGTCATCATCATGAATCTTGAAGGAAAAATCTTGGAAAAGAGCTTTCGATTGCCTCTTGTCCTTCAAGATGAGTTCCGGTCCCTCTGGATACTGAGAAAAAGATACGACATCGAAGGGGACAGGTTCTTTTGGTTCGCCTATAACGACGACAAGGATACCTACGAGCTGCACATCCGTTAATCAGTCCGCATGTCCGCTTAACACGTTGATTAAATAGCTGATTCCGGCAGCCCGCTTCGATTTTTTCGATGCGCCGGTTCTTCCCTTTTAACCCGGATTCTGTATAATAGGGCGCGCTTCGCCGGAGTTTTCGCGCGGAGAGGTGGCCGAGTGGTTGAAGGCGCCGCTCTCGAAAAGCGGTGTGCCCGTGAGGGTACCGCGGGTTCGAATCCCGCCCTCTCCGTACCTTCGCCGAAAAAAAACCTAGAAGCGCGAGGGGAGTTCCGCTCATGAAACGATCCGAGCGTCTCTCTCGAAAAGCCGAAGCGGCCCGCTCGACTCTCTTCCTAGTACTCGCTCTTGTTCTCGCCTTCCTGCCCGTCCATGCGCAAGTCACGGCCCCTGTCCCCAAATCTCTTCAGGGCTTCGATAAGTTCGCGGCCGCCTCGATGGCTGAGCTCAAGGTGCCCGGGTTGGCCGTGGCCGTCGTTCAAGGCGGCCGGCTCGTCTATGCGCAAGGCTTCGGCTTCCGCGACCGCGAGAACAAGCTCCCGGTCACCCCGCATACGCTCTTCGGCATCGGCTCCTGCTCCAAAGCCTTCACCGCGGCGACGATGGGGATTCTCGTCGATGAGGGCAAGCTCGACTGGGACAAGCCCATCCGGACCTACCTCCCGGACTTCGTCGTCTCCGACCCCGTCGCTTCCGAGCGCCTGACGCCGCGCGACTTGATCAGCCATCGCACCGGCCTGCCGCGCCACGACCACGTCTGGATCCGCTCGCCGTTCACGCGGCAAAAGATGTACGAGAATCTGCGCTTCCTCGACTTCAACCGTGATATCCGCCAGGTCTACCAGTACAACAACCTCATGGTCATGACCGCGGGGTACCTGGTCGGCGCGGTGGCCGGCACGTCCTGGGAGGAATTCGCCAAGGCCCGCATCCTCGACCCGCTCGGCATGAGCGAGACGGATTTCTCGACCGACGACTCGCAAAAAGCACCCGACTTTTCCAAGTCCTACACCCTGGTCAAGGACCAGTTGGAGGAGTTCCCGTTCTACAACGCGGACGCCCTGGGCCCCGCCGGTTCGATCAATTCCAATGTCCTGGACATGTCCCGTTGGGCGCTGGTCAACCTGAACAAGGGCAGGTATGGAGAGGCCCTCGACAAGGCTTTTATCTCCGAAAGCACCCTGACCCAAATCCATTCGCCCCAGACCGTCGTCCCCGACATCCCCCGCTACGCCGAGCTCTTCTACGCCTCCTACGGCATGGGCTGGCGCATTACGTCCTACCGCGGCCATCCGCTGGTCAGCCACGGCGGCGCCATCATGGGCTACTCGGCGCAGGTCTCCCTGCTTCCCCGCGACGGCATCGGCGTCATCCTTCTCAACAATCTCGAGGACACCTCGCTCAATGGGCCGCTGGCCTACAACATCTTCGACCGCCTGCTCGGCCTGGAGCCGGTGGATTGGATGCGGAGGATCCGCGACGACGCGGCCAAGGCGGCCGCCGAGTCCGTACGGACCGCGAAGGATCGGGACAAGGACCGCAAACCGGGGACATTGCCGTCGCATCCGCTCGAGGCTTACGCCGGCGATTACGAACATCCCGCCTACGGCACCGTTTCCGTCACTTATGCGGGCGGGGCGCTCAAGGCGGACTTCCATCAGCGGACGTTCGTCATGGAGCACTATCACTACGATGTCTTTCGGATGAGCAACGACTGGATGGGAGCCGATTACAAGGTCGTGTTTTCCCTGGACTCGAAGGGTGATGTTGCCGCTCTCGAGATCCCCTTCGAACCGAGCGTCAAGGACATCGTTTTCGTCCGCAAGGCGGCCGCCGGGCCGGCCATCCGTTGAAAGGAAGCCATCCGCTATGAAAAACGTCCCCGTCGTCTTGACCGGATACGGCAACGTCGGCCGGGCTTTCGTCCGGCTGCTGACCGACAAGCGGCTCGAATGCGCCCGGCGCTACGGGCTCGAGCTGGACCTCAAGGCCGTCTTGCGCCGCTCGGGCGGCTGGCTGGCGAAAGGCTGCGACGACGCGGAAGCCTTGACGTCGTCCGGCGCCTCCGTCGCGCTCGAATCGCATCCGGGCTGGGTCCCCGGGCTGACGTTCGATTCGGCCATCGATCGCCTCACACCCGGCGTTCTGGCCGAAGCCACGCCCTCGAACTGGCGGACCGGCGAGCCGCAGCTCGCGTTTCTCCACAGCGCCCTGGACGCCGGCTGGAATGTCGCGGCGGCCAGCAAAGGGGCGCTGGTCGTCGACTTTCGCGGCCTCACCGAGAAAGCCCGCTCGCGTGGACTGGCCTTGAAATACAGCGGCGCCACGGCGGCCGCCCTGCCGACGGTCGACGTCGCCGCCATCGCGCTGGCGGGGGCTTCGATCGAGAGGATCGACGGCATTCTGACGGGCACGACCAACTACATCTTGAGCCGTTTGGAAGCGGGCGAGTCCTTCGCCGATGCCCTGATCGAGGCTCAAGCCAAGGGCATCGCCGAGCTCGATCCGTCGATGGACATCGACGGCTGGGACACGGCGTGCAAGCTTCTGCTCATCTCCAACGCCGCGGCCGGGACGAACCTGACCCTGGCCGACATCCCTGTCGAGGGCATTCGGAACGTGTCGGCGGCGATGCTCGCGGACGCCCGCAAAGAGGGCAGGGCGGTCAAGCTTCTCGGCCGCCTGACGATCCAGGACGGGCGGGTGAAGGCCGAGGTCAAGCCGGTCGCGGTCGAGCCGTCCCATCCGCTGCACGGCATTACGGGCACGGTCAAGGGCATCGCCTTCATGACCGATACCATGGGCACGGTGGTCGTCACCGGCGGGAAGTCCGACCCGCGGGGAACGGCGGCGGCGATGCTCAAGGATATCATCAACATCTACCGCTGACGGCGATGTGTTCGCAGCATCCGTTTGACGGCCGGCGTCCGTATCTGGTATTTTATGGCGGCCCAAGCCCCCGCTGTTTTCGCGGAGAGGTGTCCGAGCGGTTTAAGGAGCGCGCTTGGAAAGCGCGTGTGCGCCGCAAGGTGTACCGCGGGTTCGAATCCCGCCCTCTCCGTACCTCAGTCGAGGGGCGTCTTCCTGCACGCCTCCCCTAGTCCTAGGGGAGGTAGGTGGGGTAGATGTCAATTCAATCAAATCTTGAGGACGCCCCGATCTTGAAGCGCTGTCCTATCCCCCCTCTCTCGGTAGGGGGGCAGGAGGGTAGATGCCAATTAAATTGGATTGGGAGCGCTTCGGGCATGATTGGATACTTTGCGCTGACGAATCCCCTTCTTTGAGTAGGGGAGGTAGGTGGGGTAGATGTCAATTCAATCAAATCTTGAGGACGCCCCGATCCCGAAGCGCTGTCCTACTCCCCCCTCTCTCGGTAGGGGGGCAAATGAGATTGGATTGGAAACGCAGCGGGCGAGATTTGATACATTCGCGGCGCCAAACCACGATTTTAAAATCGGGGCTATACGCGCCGCTCAGTATTAACCCGACAAATACTCCGGGCTCGGCTTCCGCCCCGGCGGTTCGACGACGGGGTTGCAGTCCTCGTTCGCGGAGCGGATGAGGGCGGGCTTCAGCCCGGGGTACCGAACGGGTTTATTGAAATGAAATCGGAATCGCCGAATAAATATCCCCGGTTTTCTCTTGCGCGCCAAGACGCGGCCCTCGTCGAGCTCGTTGGAAAAACCGACTCCAGAACCCTGGCCGTCTGGGCCGTCGATTGCGTCGAACGTATTCTGCCGTATTTTGAGGAAAAATATCCGGGGGACCATCGCCCCCGAAATGCGATCCAAGCGCTCCAGGCCTGGATCCATACCGGGGTGTTCCGGATGGCCGACATACGCAAGGCTTCGCTGGCGGCTCATGCCGCCGCTCGCGAAATCGGTGAGGATAACGCGGCTCGCTCCGCCGCCCGGGCCGCGGGTCAAGCGGCAGCGACGGCCCATGTCCCCGCTCATTCTCTTGGCGCCGCGAATTATTCCCTGCAGGCTGTCTTTAGAGCTTCCCTTCCCGCCGAAGCCGAGGCGGCGATTAATAAAGAGCGGGATTGGCAACGGAGCCGCTTGCTCGGATTAAGAGAAAAATCGGCTTCGGAGAAAATATATTAAGGGCATTCGTCGCCGGGGGGGGCGCTCTCTCTCCCTGCCTTATAGTATAATAACCGCGATTTCGATCCGGACAAGGAGCTCTTTATGAACACCAAGCAGTACATCGCCATCGAGGACAAGTACGGCGCCCACAACTACCATCCGTTGGACGTCGTCATCGACAAGGCCAAGGGCATTTGGGTCTGGGACGTCGACGGCCGCAAGTACATCGACTTCCTGAGCGCCTACTCGGCCGTCAACCAGGGCCATAACCACCCCCGGATCATCAAGGCCCTCATGGCCCAGGCCCGCCGTCTGACCCTGACCTCGCGGGCCTTCCGCAACGATCAGTGGCCGCTGCTGGCCAAGGAGCTCTGCCAAATGGCCGGGTTCGACATGGTCCTGCCGATGAACTCGGGGGCCGAGGCGGTCGAGACCGCCGTCAAGGCCGCCCGCAAGTGGGGCTACCAGAAGAAGGGCATCGCCCAAGACCAGGCCGAGATCATCGTCTGCCAGAACAACTTCCACGGCCGGACAACCACGGTCATCAGCTTCTCCACCGAGCCGCTCTACCGCCGGGACTTCGGTCCTTTCACGCCCGGCTTCCCGGTCGTCCCATTCGGCGACGCCGAGGCGCTGGAACGGGCCATCACCCCGAACACGGCCGCCTTCCTTGTCGAGCCCATCCAGGCCGAAGCGGGCATCCTGATTCCCGCCCCCGGTTATCTGAAAAAGGTGCGCGAGATCTGCACGAAGAACAACGTGCTCTTCATCGCCGACGAGATCCAGACCGGCCTGGGCCGGACCGGCAAGCTCTTCGCCTTCCAGTACGAGGACGCCCGACCGGACATGATCGTCATCGGCAAATCGCTCGGAGGCGGCTGCATCCCCGTCTCCGCCGTCCTGGCCGACGAACCCGTCATGGGCGTCTTCAAGCCCGGCGAGCACGGCTCGACCTTCGGCGGCAACCCCCTGGCTTGCGCCGTAGCCCGCGAAGCGCTCCGGGTGATCAAGGAAGAAAAGCTGGTCGCCAACGCGGCCAAGATGGGCGCTTACTTCATGAAGAAGCTGAAGACCCTCAAAAGCCGCCACATCAAGGACGTTCGGGGCAAGGGCCTGCTCATCGGCGTCGAGCTCTATCCGGAAGCCGGGGGCGCACGCCGCTACTGCGAAACGCTCGCCGCCGCCGGCCTGTTGTGCAAGGAAACCCACGACAATGTCATCCGGTTCGCCCCGCCGCTCATCATCGGGACCAAGGACCTCGACTGGGCCTTCGGGCGGATCGCCGAGGTTTTCGCCAAGCTCGAGAACTGAGGGGAACGCCATGTCCAAATCCAAACGCGCTTACCGCTCCATGCCTCCGGAAAACAGCGTCGGCCGCCGCGATTTCTTTAAGGTCGGCGGCGCTCTCGGCGCCGGATTGATCATGTCCGGCCGCAGCCTCCTGGCGGCCCAGCAGCAAACTCAGCAGCCGCCGGTCAAACCGGCTGCGCCGGCGCCCAAACCCAAACCCAAGACCAACCTGGAAGACGCCTTCAAGGTCCCCAAGACCAAGTGGAGCCTGCCCGGGCCGTTTCCCGGCCGGGTGATCGAAGTTCATGATCCGGCCGCCATGCCCGACGGCAAGCCCGACGCCGCCGTGATCAAGGCCATGGTGGAGAAGGGGATCCGGGAGCTGACCGGCAAGAGCCTCAAGAAGAGCTTCGGCCTGTTCTTCAGCAAGAAGGATATCGTCGGCCTCAAGGTCAATCCCGTCGGGCCGGGGCTCATCAGCACCCGGCTTGAGGTGGTCGACGCCGTCATCGGCTGGCTCGTGTCTTGCGGCCTGCCCCGCAAGAACATCATCATCTGGGACCGCTTCGACTACATGCTCAAGGACGCCGGCTTCACCCCCGAGCGCTATCCCGGCATCGGCATCGAGGGGCTGCAGACTATGGACGAGGCCGCGGCCGAGGGCAAGACCCAGGACAACAGCAAGTGGCTGAAATCCGACGGCCATCACGTCAGCGAGCCCGATTTTGACCAGGAAGTATTCTACTGGGCCGACGTCGAGGGGCCCAAGGACCTGCCTTACCTCAACCAGCACGTCTTCAACGGCAAACACTCCTACTTCGGCAAGCTGCTGACCAAGAAGCTGACCAAGATCATCAACCTGCCCGTGTTTAAAAACACCGGCAACGCCATCTCCATGGCCACCAAGAACATCGGCTATGGCGCCGTCTGCAACACCAACCGCCTTCATACGCCTCTTTTCCTGGACGTCTGCGTCGAGGTGCCGGCCTTCTGGCCGGTGCGCGACAAAATGGTTCTCAATATCACCGACGGCCTCCGGTCCCAGTACGACGGAGGCCCCGACAAGAACGCCAAGTTCGCCTATATCGACAACCGGCTGTACTTCGCCTCCGATCCCTTCGCCCTGGACATGGTCTGCCATACCAGGATCGTGACCAAACGCAAGGAGATGGGGGTGGCGGTCAATGAGAATCCCCGCTTCACCGAGTACCTGCACAAGGCCGAGAAGCTGGGACTGGGGATCGCCGATCCGGCCAAGATCGCGCATGTCCGTGTCTAATGGAGCGTCCAGGGCGATAAGAGTCGCCGTGGGGCTGACCGCGGTCGCGGGACTTCTTCTGGGCGCGGCGGTCTTTGCATCCGGGAACGGATCGCTCGGGGCCGGCCAAGCCGCGTTCGTCCGGCCCGAGATCCCGGAACCGGCATTTGCGCCCGGGTGGGCCAAGTCGGATCCGCTCCGAACCTTTACCGGGCAGGATCTATTCAACCAGATCGACGGCGGAGCCGAACTGTTCCTGGAGTTCGGATTCGTCAAGCTCCGGGTTCAGGCCTATACCCGGGACAAGTCCGAACTGACCCTGAATGCTTACGAGATGGAAAGTGCGGCCGCCGCCCTGGGCATTTATTTGATGAAGATGGGGAAGGAGACGCCCTTTCCCGAAGTGGCGGCCCGCAATTCCAGCGAAGACGCCCAGTTGACCATTCTCAAGGGAAGATATTTTATCCAAGTCGACAACATGGGCGATGCCCCGGCGGCCAAGGCCGAGGCCATAGCTTTAGCCGACGCCTTCCTGTCCGCCGTCGCGGCGGAGACGTCAGCGACTCCACTCGACGCCCTCCCCGCCGAAGGCAGGATTCCCGGTTCCGAGCGGCTGATCCGCGGGCCTTACGGCTTGCAGCCATACTTTACGTTCGGGGATGGGGACAGCTTGTCGTTGGACGGCAAGATCTACGGCGCTCTGGCCGAATACCGGATGCCCGACGGCGCGGCATTTACGCGGTTGATCGTTCCTTATCCGGATTCCGCGGCGGCATCCGCGGCGCTGGCCCATTTGCGGGCCAACCTCGACTCCTATATCAAGGTCACGGCCGACCGCCCGGACGGCTTCGACTTCCTGGACTTCCAATCCCAGAAGGGAAGCATCAACCTCAAGGACGCCGTCCTCGACCTCCGTTTCAAGATCCGCTGACGGGCCGGCATATTTTAATATCTTGATTCTCTTTTTCGTTCCGATGGATAATTGATGTGGATTTTTTTGAGGGAGGGACTGATGGTGAAACGCCGATGGATGCCCGCCGCGGCCGCGGCCTTGATGATCCTCGCCTCTTCCGGCGGCGCCGGCCAGTTCGGCCGGAGAACCGCTTCCCTGGCCTCTTCCGAATGGGTCTACGAGCTTGTCATGTCCGAAGGCGGTTGGGATCCCTATCAGATCGCCTCGGCCTCCGACGGAGGCGCTTTCGTCTTCTCCGATCGGATCGATAACATCACGAGAGATACCGAGGAGACCACCCCCTTCATCACGCGTCTCGACAGTCGGGGACGATCGGTCTGGCAGACCGCCTTCCTGATGATCGAGGAAGATGCCGAGACTCCGACCGGTATTTTCCCGACCGGGGATGGCGGATGCCTGGCGGGCCCCGGACATGCGATCCTGGCCAGACTGTCGGGGAGCGGCTCGGTCGTCTGGCACAAGCGCTATTGGGATCAGGCCCTCTCCCCGACCAATATAGGCTACCATTTCCGCTTCGTCCCCACCTCCGACGGGGGCGCCATCGGCACGGCGGGAGGGAACTTCGTGATCCGTGTCGGCCCCGACGGCGGGGTCCTCTGGGGAAAGAAATACTCACCCTCGTCCAGCTCTTTCCATTTCTGTTCGGCGGCTCCGGAAGACGGGCTTCTCCTGGCGAGCACGAGCCGAGACGGATTCCCCGTCTTCCTCCGGCTGGACTCCGAGGGCGGCATCCTGTGGCAGCGCGCTTACCGGCTCCCCGCGACAGCCACTGTCTACTCGGTCTTTCCCCGCGAGGACGGAGGCTTTCTCGTCCAGGGTTCCATTTCGCCTTCGAGCAAGATGTGGATCCTGCGGCTGGACAGCGCGGGCCAAGTCCTCTGGGGACGCACCTCTGAAATCGATTATTTTGGAGAGATCGTCCATCGCCAGGCCTTCGGCGCGGGCGGGGACGCCGTCCTGTCGGTCTCCCAAGGCCTGCTTCAGCTCGACGCGATGGGACAGGTGGTGTCCTCTTTCCCCGTGGCCATGAGAAATCATATTCGGGCCGCGTCGTCGGCAGCCGACGGCGGTTTCTACCTGGCGGGAAGGGACGGCATCGCCAAGACCGATGCCTCGGGCTCGGTCTCCGGCTGCTCGCTCCGGTCCGAAACGACCTCGGGCTTAAGCCTTATAACCTGGACGGCCGAGAGCGTCTCCTTCACGAGCGAGACGATCAGCGTCGGCTTCGAGGACCTCCCATTCACGCCCCAACCCCTGGCCGGAACCTGGTCCGCCGTCTGCCGGGACCCGAACTCCTTCTACTTGACCATGGTCGCGGCCGAAGGCGGCACGACCAATCCGCCTCCCGGCTTGACCAGCCTGGAGCGCGGCGCGGCGATCACGGTCGAAGCCATCGCCGAGGAACACTATGAGTTCGCCGAATGGACCGGTGACGTTCCGGAAGCCTTCCGGCTGTCCGCGGCGTTCCCGCTGACCATGGACGAGGACAAGACGCTGCAGCCGCATTTCCTGAAGATCCAGGCCCCGCTGAATCTGGCCGGCCGCCGCGTCGCGGCCCAACTCCGGTCCACCGCCTTTGACATTCTGACCTGGACGCCCCATCCCGAGAACCGGAACGTGGAGAAATACCGCATCTTCTCCGTCCCGGACGGCGTCGAGATGCTCCTTGCGGAGGTCCCCGCCGCGATGCTTACCTACGTCAACCGAAAAGCGGCCCGGACGTCGCCGGAAGAGTACGCCGTCTGCGCCGTCACGGAGTCCGGCCGCGAAGGAGCTCGGGCGACGGTTACGGTCCAGTAGGGCGGCTATTCGCTTGTCGAGAACGCGGCCAGGCGTGTTTCGCTCTTGAATCGTTGCCAGAGAAGCTTCAATCGAGCGCCGGACGCATGGGCCGCAGGGAGATCGCCATGGCCGCGGCCAGGATGACGGTTCCCCCGAGGATGATCCGGAAAGAGGGAATCTCGCCCAGGAAGGCCAGGGCCAGGGCGATGCCGTAGACCGGCTCGAGCGAGGCGATGATGCTGGCGGTCTGGGCCGGGATCATCCGCAGGCCGTCGATAAACAAGGTGTGCGCTCCGGCCGTGCAGACGATCCCCAGAAGCGCCAGAAGCCCGATGTCTCCGGCCGAAAGCTCCGGCCGAACGAACAGAAGCGCCGGGCCAAGGACGAGGGCGGCGGCCGTATCCTGACGGAAGGCGATGGTCATACTGTCGTAGCGGGCGGTCAGTTTCCGGTTGAAGATGCTCAGGACCGCGAACGTCAAGCCGGCGCCCATTCCCAGGAGAACGCCCCGGAACATGCCGTCGTTCCAGGCGAAACGGGGCACGATCAGGTAGACGCCCAGGAGGCAAAATCCGGAGAAAACGAGGGCAACCGGATCGAGTCGCTTCCGGGACAGGACCGGTTCGAGAAGAGCCGTAAAGACGGGGAAAACGGAATAAGAGAGAAGGCCGACGGCCACCGTCGAGACCTGAACGGACAGGAAAAACAGGGTCCAATGCGAGGCCAGGAGTATCCCCAGCCCGAGGAACAGCCAACGATCGGAGGCCGGGCCCGGCCGGGACGGCCGTTTCCGCGCGAACCGTACGGCGCCTAACGCCAGGCTGGCGAAAACGACCCGGCCCAGGACGATGATCAGGGGAGAGACGGCCAGCCATTTGCCGAACAGCCCGGCCAGGCCGAAAAGGAGAACGGCGCCGTGGATCTCGAGAAGAGGGGAGGCCGGCCGGCGGATGTCTTCATCCGTCATCGCATGAGACCCAGGGCGTAGAAGATCCCCAGCAGGACGGGCTGGTGAATGACGTAGATCCACAGAGAATAGCGGCCGGCCGCGTTGAACAGCGGAACGGGGCGGCCTTTCGGCAGCAGGCTCCGGCGTGAGGCGTAGAGCTTTTTTCCGGCCGCGGACCCGACCAGGAACACTCCGAACCAGGGCAGAAGGGGGAAATAGTCGAATGACGCGTAGGCGTAGCTGGTGAGGCCGAAGGGAAGGAGCCAATCGAAGCGGATGGGCGTATTCCGGAGAGCCAGGGGAACGGCGAAGCTCAGGCCGAAGACGATCCCGGCGGCGGCCAGGCATTTCAGGGGCCCGGCTTTCTCCAGGGTCGCGCCGTAGAGCAGTATGCAAACGGCCAGGCAGTGGAGGATGCCGAAATGGATGGTTTCCTCCGGGCTGAAGACATAGCTGGCCGCCGTGACGAGAAGCGCCACCCCCAGAAGCTTCAGGCCGCGCCGGAAATTGCTCCGGGTCAGGCTGCAACTCACTCCGCACAGGACGACGAAGAGCCCGGCGAAGACATCGACCGCGATCCGGAAGGGGCCGGATTGCAGATCGAACGCGATGCCGAGGACGCTCTTGATCCCCGCCAGCTCGGTCAGGTCGTAGCCGAAGTGGTAGGCGACCATGAGGATGATGGCCAGGCCGCGCAGAAAGTCGATTTCCCAAATCCGGTCCGCGGCTTTCCGGGAACGGGCCGGCTTCCGGTTCGTCTCGGGCATGAACATCTCTCCGGGGTCGATTATACACGAAATAATCTTTGCGGGGGCGGCCGAACCTGTGCTAATCTATAGCATCCCTGGACAGAGGAATTCTCCTGCTCCGAGGGAACCACAACGCATATGCAATACTTGGTTTACGCCCGGAAGTATCGGCCGAAAACGTTCGAGGAAATGATCGGCCAAAAGGCCGTCGTCCGCACTCTCCAAAACGCCATCACATCCAACCGGGTGGCCCAAGCCTACCTCTTTTCGGGCATGCGGGGCGTCGGCAAGACGACCGCCGCCCGGATCCTGGCCAAGGCCCTCAACTGCGAAAAGGGGCCGACTCCGACGCCCTGCAACGTCTGCGAGAACTGCCGGGAGATCGACGAGGACCGCTCGCTGGACGTCCTGGAGATCGACGGCGCCTCGAATCGCGGCATCGACGATATCCGGCAACTCCGGGACTCGGTCCGCTACAAGGCCATTCGCAGCCGGACCAAGGTCATCTATATCGACGAAGTCCATCAGATCACCAAGGACGGCTTCAACGCCCTGCTCAAGACGCTGGAGGAGCCGCCGCCGCAGACGGTCTTCATCTTCGCCACGACGGAGTTCCACAAGGTTCCGGCGACCATCGTCTCGCGCTGCCAGCACTTCGAGTTCAAGCGTGTCTCGCACCGCGAAATCGTCAATCACCTGAACGTCATCGCCGGCAAGGAAGGCCTGACCATCACGCCTTACGGCTTGGGCCTGATCGCGGAGGCTTCGGACGGCTCGATCCGCGACGCCCAGAGCCTGCTCGACCAGGCCGTGGCCTTCTGCGGCGAAACGGTCGGCGACGCGGAGCTCAAGGAAATTCTCGGCGTCGTCAACCGAGACCTGCTGTTCGCCTTTTCGACCGCCGTGCAGGACGGACGGGCCGACCTCATCTTCAGCCTGACCGATCAGGTGGTCGAGGCGGGCCACGACCTGCGGGCGTTCTATAAGGAGCTCGTCCTCCATTTCCGGAACCTGCTGCTGGTCCGTACGGTCGAGGCGGCCCAGGACCTGCTGATCTTGACGGCCGAGGACATGGCCAAGCTCAAGGCCGAAGCCGGGAAGGCGGCGCCCGAGGATTGGCTGCGCCGCTTGCAGGCCCTGCAGGCGGCTGAGGGCGGGCTCAAGTTCGCTTCCCATCCCCAGATTTACTTCGAAACGATCCTGGTCCGTCTCTGCCATTTCCGCCGCCTCGTTGCGGTGGAAGACATCCTGCGCGAAATCGAGATCCTGAAAGCGGGCGCGGGCGGCGGCGATCCCCAGCGGGGCGTCCCCGCGGCTCCGCCCCGGACGGCGCCGCGGATGACTCCGGTCCCGACGGCGGCGATCCGGACGGGCGCCCGGTTGGAAGCGCCGGCCTCGACCAAGGCCGAGACCCCGGCACCGGGCTCCCCGGCTGCGGCCGGTCCGCGGCCATCTTGGAGGACGGCGGAGCCCGAGCCCACGGGAGCCGGGCGCGATCCCGACCGGGAAGCGTCTCTCAAGGATCCCGCCGTGAGATTGTTCATCGACAAGTTCAAAGCCCGCATCGTTTCGGTGGACGACAAGCCCAAGCCCCCGGAAGAGGAGAAGTAGACCGATGAAGGGACTCGGCGACATCAACAAAATGCTGAAGACGGCCAAGGAAATGCAGGAACGGATGCAGAAGGAGCTGGCCGAGATGCGGGTTGAAGGCAGCAGCGGCG
>JAQULS010000230.1 GCA_028749235.1 Acidobacteriota bacterium
TGATGCCGGGCCCGGTGTCCTCGATCTCGACCGTGACCAGGCGGGTGTCGCG
This sequence comes from Acidobacteriota bacterium, assembly GCA_028749235.1. GTDB lineage: Bacteria > Acidobacteriota > Aminicenantia > Aminicenantales > UBA4085 > UBA4085. The sequence continues at coordinate 53 of JAQULS010000230.1, forward strand.
GTCGAAGCCGGCGCGGACCAGGATTTTACCCTTTTTGGCCATGGCGTCAATAGCGTTGTCGAAGAGGTTGATGAAGACGCGCTTCATCTGCTCGGGATCGAGCGGCTGGCGGGCCGGCAGATCGGGCTCGATCGCCACCGCGAACTCGACGTCGGCGAAGATGGGGCGGAAGAGGGCCGCCGCCTGGTCGATGATCTCGGCCAGCGAGGCCGGCCGCAGGCTGATCTTGGGCAGGCGGGCGAACTCGGAAAACTCGTCGACCAGGGCCTTGATCGTCTGGGCCTCCTGGATGATGGCCCGGGCCCCCTCTTCCAGCGCGGCGGGGGCGATCGGGTCGGTCCGGCCGAGGTTCTTGAGGATCCGCTCGGCGTTCAACTGGATCGGCGTCAGCGGGTTCTTGATCTCGTGGGCCACCCGCTGGGCGACTTCCTTCCAAGCCGCGACCTTCTGGGCCTTGATGAGCTGGGACAAGTCGTCCAGGACGACCAGGAGGCCGGAGAATCCGGCGCCGGGCGGCTTGAGCGGCGACAGGGTCAAGGCGAGTTGGAGCTGCTGGCCGTTGAGCTGGAAGGCGATCTCGCGGTCCGAGATCCGGTAGCGGGCTTTCATCCCGGCCTCGATGGCCTGGACCAGCTCGGCATAGCGGGCGTGGCGGAGAATTTCCCGGTAGGGACGTCCGGCCACCTCGGCGGCGGCGGGCAGGGCCAGCATGTCCCGGGCCGAGGGATTGATGGTCGTGATGCGGCCGTCCGCGTCGAGGGCGATGACCCCGGTCGTGACCGTGTTGAGCAGGGTCTCAATGTACTGCTTGCGGGCCTCCTGCTCGGTCGTCTTCTGGGCCAGGCGCTCCTGGCCCGTCTGGATGTCGGCGATCATTTGGTTGAAGGACTCGATCAGAATGCCGATCTCGTCCGAGGCCGGGTCCTCGACCCGGACCTGGAGATTTCCCTTGGACACCTCCCGGGTGGCCTGGGCCAGCTTCTCGATCGGAACGGTGATGGAGCGGGCCAAGTGGAAGCCGATCCAAGTGGCGGCGAAGATGACCAGCATGGTGACCAGGACCAGCATCAGCTGGTAGGTCGTCTTGGTCAGGTCCTTCTGCTGGCGCCGCCGGCTGTAGCGGTCCCAGATGGCCTTGACGGCGTTGATCTTCTGGGCGTAGTTCTGGGGCAGGAACTGGCCGGTGGTGATCAGGAAAGGGGTCCCGTCCGGCAGGCTGAAGGACACTCCCTGGCGGATGAACTCGCCCGTGCCCATGGGCTTGGTCTCGTCCAGGGGCACTCCGAGCTGGGTTCTTTTGACTTTGTCCAGCTTGAGATCGTTGTAGTCCTGCAGGGGCAGGTTCGGGTCGAGATAGACGAACAGCTCCTCGTCGCCCTGGTAGACGGCGATTTCGGCCAGCCGGTACTCGGCCAGCTTGGTCCGGACGAAGGCCTCCAGGGCGGCGCGCTTGTCGACCGCCAGCAGGCCTTGGGACCGCATCTGCTTCTCGAGCTGGGTCGCGAAGTGAAGGGTCTGCTCGGAGGCCGTGACGTAGAAGCCGTCGGCCACCGCGCGGGTGTCCTCCAGGACGCTGTTGACGTCCATCTTCAGCCACTGCTCGATGTTGCGGCTGATCAGGTCGCTGGTAAAGATGAAGAGGAGCAGCGTGGGGATGAACGACAGCGCGGTGAAGAACATCACCAGCTTGGTCTTGAAGTGGGCCCCGACGACCTTGCGCTTGCGCTCGAGATACAGCCGGACCAGGTTGCGGCCGAGGACGAAGAGCAGGATCAGAGCCAGCAGGAGGACGATGAACTGGAGGGCCATGAGCAGGATGCCGGTGGCCTTGGAAGGGGAGAACTCCTGCACCCGGCGGAGCAGGTAGTCGATGACGAAGTACAGGACGATGAGGCCCGGGATGAGGACGACCAGGATGCGGGAGCCTCTTTTCTTGGGAGTCAGGACATCCTTGGCTTCGGGCATGAAAAGTCTAGGCGGCGGGCGCGGGGGCCTGGCGCAGGTAGCCGGCCGCGGTCTCCCGGTTGATGCGGATGTCCGTCCGCACGCTTCCGGTCGCGCCGAAGGGGATGCCGGGCCGGCCGTTCAGGATGTAGGAGACTCCGCCGGCGTTGCCGATCTGGATGACGAACTCCTCGGACGCGGTGAACGACGTCTCGCGGCCCGCCGCCTGGATGCCGTCCAGGACGATCCGCCCGTCGGCCGTCAACTGGATCCACGTGTCGGCCGTGAAGCGAAGATCCAGCTTAAAGCCGGCCGCAAAGGAGGGCGGATTCGCGGCCGCCGGATTTGCCGCCGCCGGATCGCCCGTCGTCCCGGCCGGCTGGTCCACCGGAACTTCGGGTTTGATGATGGCGGGAACGCGCGGCGAGGCGGACGGAAGCACCGGGGCCGGCTTGGGACGGGATTGAAAGTAGATGAGGACCAAACAGACCACGGCGGCCAGGAGCAGAACGATCAGCACGGTCAGCACCCAGGGTTGGAGCCGGACGCCCCGCCGCCGCTTTCCCTTTTGGTCTTTGGCGGCCCGGAAATCCTGCAACTCGGGCCGGTTGATGCGCGCGGGAGTCGCCGCCGCGGCGGCTTCGCGCGCCGCCTGCGCGGCCGTGGGATGGGCCTCCTGGTACAGGGCCAGGAAGCGGGCTTCGTCGCCGCCGACCGCCCGGACGTAGGCCTTGAGCACGCCTTTCACGAAGAAAGGTTCGGGCATCAGGTCGAAGCGCTCGTCTTCAAGGTTTTGCAGGAGGCGGGCGCTGATCTTGGTCTGCCGGGCGATTTCCGCCACGGTCATGGCGGCCCGTTCGCGCGCCTGTTTGAGTTCTTGTCCGAGAGACGACATGGGAGTGATGGAAGGATTGTAAGTCAGGCCCCCCCGCCTGTCAAACCCGTAAAAAACGGGCGATCGAGCTCAAACTGCCCAGGAATCCGACCAGGCCGCCGCCAAAAACCAGGGCAACGGCCTGCCCCAGGGTCAGGTAGCGGAATCCGAAGAGCTCCCGCAGGGCTCCCATCGAGGTGCCCAGGTAGACCGGGTACAGCTCGACCACGAGCAGGATGAGCCCCAGCGAGAGGAGCCCGCCCAGCAGGCCCATGGTCACTCCCTCGAGCAGGAACGGGACGCGGATGAAGGAGTTGGTGGCGCCGACCAGACGCAGGAGCTCGATCTCGGATTTGCGGGCCAGGACGTTGAGCTTGATGACGTTGGACACGATGAGCAGGGAGGCCAGGATGAGAATGCCGCCCAGGAAGAAGCCGGCGTTGCGGGCCATGCGGCTCAAGGAGCGGACTCGTTCGGCCCAATTGCGGTTGAACTGGGCGCCGGTCACGGCGGGCGAGAGGCGGGCCTCGGCGATGAGCCTCGAGACGTCGTCGTCCGAGACGTCGGGCCGGCGCAGGTCCGCCTCGATCGTG
>JAQULS010000094.1 GCA_028749235.1 Acidobacteriota bacterium
TGCTCCTGGCGTCCGGATGCGCGCCGGCCGACGGCAAAGGCCAGATCCTCAACCGGCTGAAGAGCGCCGCCAAGCTGGCCACGGTCAAGTTCACCTTCCACAAAATCGTCTGGGGCGAAAAAGAAAAACGCGTCTTCATCAAGCTCAAGAACTCGTCCTTCCTGGCCTTCACCAAGGTCGAGATCACGGCCGGGATCGACCTGGCCAAGCTGAAAGCCTCGGATGTGGACGTCGACGGGAAGACGATCCGGTTGAAGCTGCCGCCCGTCGAGATCGTGGCCTACTCCTACCCCTTCGAGAAGGTCGAGGTCGACCGCAGCTACACCTCCAACCGGTTCCTCAATCCCATCCGCCTCGAAGACATGGAGGAGTTCCTCCGCCTGGCCGACGCCGACGTGCGGCGGAGCCTGGAGGGGCTCGGCCTGCGAAAGCGGGCCGAATCGAACACGCGCGCCCTCCTGACCCGGGTCCTGACCAGGTTCGGTTTCGAGACGATCGACCTGGAGTTCACGGACGCGGGCCCCCTGACCTTCAAGGCCTACGAGTGAGGCGCGCCATGAAGGAAAAACGTATCCGTATCCGCCGTTCACCGGCCGCCGCCGTCCTCAAGTCCTTACTCGGGATCGCGGCCGTTCTCCTGGCCGGATTCCTGGTCCTGCGCTTCGTCTTCCACTACGATTTCGGTTTCTTTCGCCGGACTCTCAGCTTGAAGTCCAGCGCCCTGACCCTGGACGACATCAAGGACGTCGAGTACCTCGTCACGGCCGAGTACTATGGCGAAGTCATCGGCACCGCCCGCAACTACCTCACCCGGACGGCCGTCCCCGAGGCCGAGAAGCTCCTGCTGAAGCTGATGAATGAGGCCGATCCGGCCGGGCTCGTCTTGACGCCCGCCGAGGAGCGTCTGCTGGACGGCGTGCGGGGCGCCCTGATCCTCCGCGGCATCATGAATCCGCGGCTCGCCGAGCGGTCCTTCAACCGGGCTTATTTGATCGCGCTGGTCAAGCCGGAGCTCATGGACAACCGCTTCACGCCCGGCTTCGCCGATTCGATGGTCGAAGCCCTCTTGGCCAAGCGTGATCTCGCCTACCTGGCCCGCGGCATGGTCCAAGCCGGCTATGACCTGTCCAAGATCGGCGACTCCGCCTTCTTCCTTTGCCCTGTCACCGGGACGGCCTTCATCCAGGCCGAGCCGGAAATCCTCGGCAAGGGCATCAATCCCTGGCTGATCTACGATGAGGCCGGTAAAGTCTTCGTCAAGGGATTCGAAATCATCTCCCAGGACGGCATCAATCTCGAAGCCGACGACGCCATCGAGTTCATCATCGCGGTCAAGGAGGAGTGCCGGATCCGGCTGATCGACGACGCCCTGCGGGAGGGGCTGCGCGAACGGGCCAAAATGTCCGCCGAGGAGACGCTGGCGAACCTCTTCCGGATGATCGATCCGGCGATTAAGAAGGTGTCGATGGCGACGGCCGAAGAGTTCGCGGCAGCCAAGGCGGGCTGCGCCCCGGCCGCGGAATGAGAGTTCGTTTCCCGCCGAGGCGCAAGGCCCGCCGTAGCGGCCTGGCGGCCGTCTTCGCGCTGGCTTCGGCTCTCCCGTCGGTCGGGCAAGTCCCGCCCGCTTCCAACTCGCCCCTGCAGGTCACCGTTTGCACCGTTTCCCACGACGATCCGGACGCGGGCGCGCGCCTCGATCTCCTGAAAAGCCTCGGTGTCACGAGCATCCAGACGTATGTTTACTGGAACAAGGTGGAGAAGACTCCCGGCCGGCGCGATTGGTCGGAGTACGACGCGGACGCGGCCCTGTTCAAGGCCCACGGACTGAAATGGGTTCCCTTCGTCATCGCCGGGCCCTGGTACGTCACTCCGGACTTCATCCGGAACGAGCCCGGCCAGGTCATGTTCCGCTGCCTGGAGCACGGCCGCGATTCGGCCATCCCTTCCCTTTGGAGTCCCCGTCTGCGCGAGCATGTCCGGGAATACCTGCGTGCCTTCGCCGCTCATTTTCGGCCTACCGGTGTCCTGGAATCGGTCAACCTGGGCATCTCGGGCGATTACGGCGAGGCGATCTATCCCGTCCTCGGCAATTGGCCGGGGGAATACCACTCGCACCAGGGCTATTGGTGCGGAGACGCCCTGGCGGCGGCCGATTTCCGGCGGGCCATGAGCGTTCTCTACGGCGGCGACCCGGCCGCGCTGAACCGGGCTTGGAAGAGCGCCTACGCGTCCTTCGACGAAGTGGCGCCGTTCCCTCCGTCCCGGGCGCCGTCCGAGCGGGCCTTCCAGGAATTCCTGCGCTGGTACCGCGGCGCCATGACCGATTGGGCCGATTTCTGGATGGCCGCGGCCCGGGAGGCGTTCCCGGACGAGGACCTCTATCTCTGCACCGGAGGCGACATGGCCCCGGAGCACGGCTCGGACTTCAGCGCCCAGGCCAAGATCGCGGCGGCCCACCGGGGCTCCCTGCGGATCACCAACGAAGCCAGCTCCTTCCCGATGAACGTCCGGCTGACCCGGATGGTCGGAACCGCCTGCCGGTTCTACGGCTCCGGATTCGGGCACGAGCCCGCCTCGGCCGTCACTCCCGTCGGGATTCTGGGCCGGATCTTCAACGCCGTGACTTCGGGCGCCCGCCAGCTCTTCCTCTACAACACGCCTGAACTGATGAAGACGGCGGATGGCGCTCCCGCGGCGGGGGAGGGCGGCGCGTTCCTCCGGGCATACGCGGGCTTCCTGAAAACGGTTTCGCCGGTGATCGACGCGGCCCTGTATCATCCCAACCCGCCTTCCCGGCAGCCCGGCGCCGAGCGGCAGGAATGGAACGACCTGGTCTCCCGCCTGCGGCGGATCATCGACCTCGACTTCCTGGACGACCGCCTGATCCTGGACGGAGCGCTGGAAGGGAAGTCGATGCTGATCCTGGCCGGGGCCGGGATCATGGACGCCGCCGTGACCGTGGCGGTCCGCGGCTGGGTCGAGCGGGGCGGTGTCCTTTTCATTCTGGACTGCCGGCCGATTGATTGGGACGGGAGCACGGCCGCCTTCGACGCCCTGGCCGGGTTCACTCCCGGGTCGGACGAGATCCGCGGCATCACCGAGATGGTCGTGGAGCGGCCCCGCGTCTTCCCTTCGATCGCCTCGCTCCAGGGGGTCTTTCTGACCCGGGCCTTCACCGGCTTGGCCGCGGACATCCGGCCGGTCTTGTCGATGAAGTACGCGCCTCCGGGCGCGCCTCGGGGTAAGGCGGCCTGGCGGCGGACCGTCGGCCGCGGCGAGGTCTTCGCCTACTACGGGCCGATGGACATCCGCCAGGAAGAGCAGGATTGGATGGTCGCCCAGAACGTTCCTTTACGCTTTCTCAAGGACGGCATCCGGGCCGGCGTCGCGGCGGGCCTGCTGAAGCGCGAGCCCGCCAGCCTGAGCCCGTCCACCCCCGATCTCTTCCTGGTCGAGACGACGGACGGCGTCTGGGCGCTCAACATGGGGACGGCGATGCGCCGTGTCGGCGCGGCCGGCGGAGAGATCGAAGTCCCCGCCGCATCCATCCGCCGGGTCCGCTGACCCGGCTTCAGCGCTTGTAGAGAAAGAGGCTGTGCTCGACGCCCTCGCCGTCGCGCACCACGGCCGACTGGACTTCCTTCTTTTCCCAACCCGCGATCATGTAGTTATGGGCCACGACCGGCGTGCCGGGCCGAAGCTCCCGCTCCAGCTTCGGCCGCAGCAGGGCGTTCGATTCGGACAGCAGGTACATCGTCACGACCGTGGCGGGGGAGAGGTCCACCTTCATGACGTCGGAGGTTTTGAACTTGACCAAGCCCTCGACCTTGGCCGCCTCGGCGTTGGCCTTGGATTCCCGGATCCGGACCGGCTCGATATCGATGCCGACGCCATGGGCTCCATAGGTCCTGGCCGCCGCGACGACGATCCGGCCGTCGCCGCAGCCGAGGTCGTAGACGACGGAGTCCTTGCCGACCTTGGCCATCTCGAGCATCTTGGCGACGACTTCGGGCGGCGTCGGGACAAAGGGGGCCAAGTCGACGGCGTCCTCCCGGCCATGGGCTCCGATCCAGATGTCGACCTGGTTGCCGGTGCCGATCCGGAAGGAATAGGCCCGGCCCGGGTAGAGCGAATAGGTGATATCCCGCCCGTACTTGAGATAGCCTACGACCAGGATGCCGGCGGCGGGATGCCGGTTCAGGGCGCCCGGATTGAGCCGGTAGGCTTGGGGCTTGTCGTCCGAGCCGTAGGCTCGCAGGTTGTAGGCGAAAGGCTTGTCCGTGATGTTGCGAATGGTGATCTCGTGCGCCCCGACGCCCAAGGCCGGCGGCTTGTTGTCTTGTCCAAAAGTCGTGACGGCCAGCGCGACCGCGGCCATGAGAATCGTCGCGGCGAGGGCGGTGCGATTGGGCTTCATGGATGTTCCTTCGTTCCCTCAAGGTAGCGAAACGGCGGGGGGCTGTCAAATCCGCGGCGGGTTTGCGGCGTCGGACGGCTCGCTCTTTCGCGCCATTTCTTCGAGTTTCAACAAAATGGCCGTCTGGTTCTTAAGCTCCTGCATCTGCTCGTCCTGCAGGGTGGCCAAATACGTCAGCGTGTTATGGTCGGTATCGGCCTTGGCTTCGTTTTGAGATTGGATGACGTTCTGGCCGACCATGATGATCGGTAAAAGAACCAGCTGCAGCACGGTTTGGGCGAGATAGGTTACCCAGACCATGATACTGCCGGCTTTTATGACCGGAGGCAGCATGATCAGGTCCAGAAGCAGGAAGGCATAGGCGCACCACATGGTGCCGACGCCGCGGGTGATCTTGACCGCAATCCGGGAATTGAGCTTAGGAAGGCCCTTGCCTTCCTTAACGGCGAATTCTCTGGGATGCACGACATAGGGGTGCTTTTTCAATAAGTTCACCGGGATTCTCCTCTCTGATCCATCCGTATTCGCTTCTTCCCCAGGCCGCCGGATGGCCGTTCCAACGACGCCTTGCCCCGCCCATTCATGCCGGTAGTGTAGGATCGGCCGCGGGACGGCGTCAATAGGAAGAGCGGCCGGGGAAAGATCCTTGGGGCGGGGGATTGACAGCCGCCCGCCCGTTCGGGTAGTATTAATTTGTAATCATTACAAACTGAAAGCAGGAGGAACTTATGATCAACGCCCGCGTCCGCGACATCATGAACGAGCAGGTCAAGGCCGAGATCGAATCCCAGTACATCTACCTGTCGATGGTGGCCTACTTCCACGAGCAGAACCTCGACGGCATGGCCCACTGGATGCGCGTCCAAGCCCACGAGGAGACGACGCACGCCATGAAGTTCTTTGACCACATCATCGACCGCGGCGGCCAGGTCGAGCTGCTCGACCTCAAACAGCTCAAGAAGACCTGGGGCAGCCCCCTCGAGGCCTGGAAGGACGCCTACGCCCACGAGCAGTTCATCACCTCGAAGATCCACGCCATCCTCAAGGTCGTCCGCGAGGAGAGCGACTACACCGCCGAGCCCATGCTGAACTGGTTCGTCAAGGAGCAGATCGAGGAGGAGAAGAACACCTCGGGCATCGCCGCCCAGCTCGAGCGGGTCGGCGCCAGCAAGGACGGCCTGTACATGTTGGACAAGGAACTGCTGGCCCGGATTTGGCCGGCCGGCTCCTGCTTCGATCCCGCCGTCTATAACCTTCCGACGGCCTAATACATTCGCGGCGCCGGATTCCTTAAAATCCGGATTGTCCTGCGGCGGATGAAACGGTAAGATAAGGGCGCTTTTTCCGTCCTCGGCCCGGCTGAGGGCACCCAGGAGAGCGCCATGATCGATTTTTCCCGTCTGCCGCGCCGTGACTTTCTCAAGAAAGGGCTGATGGCGGCCGCCGCCTTGACCATCGTTCCCCGCCGCGTCCTCGGCGGCCCGGGCTTCCTGGCGCCGAGCGACGAGCTGACCAAGGCCGTCATCGGCGTCGGCGGCATGGGCTTGGGCCATCTCCGCTACGAGGGCTCCCGCCTGCTGGCCGTCTGCGACGTGGACGAGAACCACCTCAAGACCGCTTTGGACGCGGCCGGGCCGGGTGTCGCCGGGTACAAGGATTTCCGCGAGGTCCTGGCCCGCCCCGACATCGACATCATCCATATCGCCACCCCGCCCCATTGGCACGCCCTGATGTCGATCCTGGCCGCCGAGGCGGGCAAGGACGTCTGGTGCGAAAAGCCCATGACCCGGACGATCGGCGAAGGCCAAAAGGTCGTGGCCGCGGTTCGCCGCAACGGCCGCATCTTCCGGATCAACACCTGGTTCCGCTTCAACGGCGGCTTCTACGGCTTCGGCACGACCGTCCAGCCCATCAAAAAAGTCGTCGAGAACCGTCTCCTGGGCTGGCCGCTCAAGGTCACGGTCAGCGGCATCACCGGCTTCGACTGGAAGTTCTACTGGAGCGGACGGACCTGGCTTCCTCCCCAGCCCGTGCCCAAGGAGTTGGATTACGACTTCTGGCTTGGCCCCGCGCCCGAAAAGCCCTACCATCCCCACCGCGTCCACCAGACCTTCCGCGGCTACTGGGACTACGACGGCGGCGGGCTGGGCGACATGGGCATGCATTATCTCGACCCCGTCCAGTACCTTCTGGAGAAGGACGGGACCAGCCCGGTCACAATCGAGGCCGACGCGCCCCAGCAGCATCCCGACGCCTGCGGCACGTGGCGACGCGTCAGCCTCCGCTACGCCGACGGCTGCGAGATCATCCTGGACGGCGAGAACCGGGACGTCGAGGCGCCTTTCATCGAGGGCCCCCAAGGCAAGCTCTACCGGGGTTTTCGCTCGGACATTGCGGGCCTCAAGGAAAAAATCGACGCCCTGCCCGATCCCGCCCCGCAAGCCACGGACTTCAGCCGGGCCGTGCGCGAACGGCGGACCTTCGCCCTCAACGAGGCCAACGCGCACCGGTCCTGCACCCTGGTCAACCTGGCCAAGATGGCCGTCCGGCTGAACCGGCCCCTGCGGTTCGACCCCGACCGCCAGGTCTTTCTCGATGACGAAGAGGCCAACCGGCTCATCCACGAGCCCATGCGGGCGCCCTGGACTCTGTGAGGAGGCCATGATGAGATCCCGATCCCGAATTCTTCGCGTGCCCGCGGTCTTCCTGGCCGGCCTTCTTTGCGCCTGCCTTCTTCAGGCCTCCCTTTTCGCCGGGCAAGCTTCCGATACGGCCTCCCGCGTCTCGGCCGTCCTGGCCATGTTCCCTTCAACCTCGGGCCCGGCCCGGGACAAGGCCGCGGCCGAGTTCCTGGCTCTCGGCGAGCCGGGCCTGCTCGACGCCTGCGGGCGCCTTTCCGCCGCCGGAGTCGAGGACGACAGCCTGGTCCGCTATGCCTTGCATGGAGCGGCGGTTTACGCCGCCCGGAGCGGCGCGGAGGCCGAGCGGCAGGCGTTGTCGGCCGTCCTGGTCAAGGCCCTGGCCGCGCACCCGGCGGTCGAGGCCAAGGCCTTTCTTCTCGGCCAGCTCCAACTGGCCGGACGGGATGAAGCGGTTCCCGCGATCGCCGCCTGCTTGGCCGATCCCTCTCTGGCCGATCCCGCGGCCCGGGCTTTGGCCACGATCGGCGGCGTAGCGGCCGAAAAAGCCCTTCTCGAAGCGCTGGCGGCGGCTTCGGGAGAGGCTCGGCTTTCCGCCGTCCAGGCCCTGGGCTTCATGAAAAGCCGGGCCGCGGCTCCGGCTCTCCTGGCCCGGCTCGCCGCCGCGGATTCCGTCCTGCGGCCGGCGATTCTCACGGCTCTGGCGGAAATCGGCGATCCCGCCGCGCAGCCTGCGCTCGGAACGATCTCGCTGGCCGTTTCCAGCCGGGACCGCCTGGCCGCCGCCTCGCTCTATCTCCGGTTCGCCGAGCGGCTGATCGACAACGGCCGGCGCGACGAGGGCTTGGGAATTCTGCGGGCGATAGCCTCCGGCTACACGGGGGCCGGCGAGAGCCAGGTCCGCTCGGATGCCCTGGATCGCCTGACCGCGGTCCTGGGCGATGCCGCGCTGCCGGATCTTTTGGAGGCCGCGGGCTCCGCCGATCCGGTCTACCGGGCCAAGGCCCTGGCCTTGGCCGAGGCGCGGCCGGGCTTTGATCCCGCGTCCTGGATGGACCGGGGCGGCGCGTTTTCCGCCGCCGCCCAGGCCGACCTCGTCCGCCTGTTCGGCCGCCGGCGCGACAAGGAAGCCGAGCCGTTCATCAAAGCCGGACTCGAGTCGGATCAAAAAGCGCTGCGATTGGCCGCCGTCGAGGCTTACGCCCGCCTGCGGGGCGCGGCCGCCGTCGACGAGCTTCTTCCGTTTTTCGCCACGGACGATGAGGACCAGGCTCTGGTCATGCGGGACGCCGCGCGGGGCTGGCCTTCGGATGCCGTCCTGGCTCGGCTTGTTCCCGCGATCGTCTCCTATCCTCCGGCCGCCCAAAAGGCGGTCCTGGAGATCCTAGCCGAGCGCCAGCTGACGGCTTCCGCGCCCGTCATCCTCAAGCTGGCGGTCGGATCGGATGAGGGCGTCCGCGCCGCCGCTCTCGCGGCGCTGGAACGCACGGCAGGACCGGGCGAGATCCCGGCCCTACTCGACCTGCTCCAGAAGGCCGCATCGCCCAAGGAAGTCGTTCCCCTCCAGAACGCCCTGGCCGCGGCCTGCAACCGGATCGCCGACCGGGAACGCCGGGCGGATGCCTTGCTCGCCGCTCTTAAGAAAGCCAAGGACGGCAAGCGGGCCGATCTCATCAGGCCCCTTTCCCGCGTCGGCGGCGGACGGGCTCTTCTGGCCGTCGCGGCCGAGATCAAGGGCAAGGTCCCGGCCTCCCAGGCGGCGGCTCTGTCCGTGTTGTCGGGCTGGCCGGACGCATCGGCCTTGCCCGAGCTCTTCCGATTGGCCGAGTCCAAGGATCGCAAGAGCCGGTACCTGGCCATACAGGGGATCGCGCGGCTTCTGGGCGACGCCTCGGCGCCGGCCGACCGTTTGGGCTTGTGGCGGAAAGCCTTGGCCCTGGCCGTCGAGGACGACGAGAAGAACGTGCTCGTGGCCGGGCTCGGCGCCCTTCGCGGCGACGAAGCCCTCAAGCAGGCCGCTTCCTTCCTTGGCCAAGCGGCTCTGCAGGCCAAGGCGGCCGCGGCCGTGGTCAAGATCGTTTTGCCCGCCATCGGCCTTCCCGGCTTGAGCGGGTTCGACGCCGGGCAGGCCCTTCGCGGCGCCCTGCCCTACGTCGAGAACGCTTACGACAGGGAACAGGCGGAAAAATACGCCTGGGACCTCCTGCTGGGAGCCGGATTCGAGGCCGCGTTCAACGGTAAGAACCTCTCGGGCTGGAAGGGGCTGGTGGCCGATCCGCCCGCCCGGGCCAAGATGACGGCCGAGGAGCTGGCCAAGGCCCAGTCCGAGGCGGATGCCTTGATGAAGGCCCATTGGAAGGCCGTCGACGGGACGCTCGTCTTTGACGGCCGGGGCCACAGCCTGTGCACGCGGGCGGACTACGGCGATTTCGAGATGTTCGTGGATTGGAAGATCGAGTCCAAGGGCGACAGCGGCATCTACCTGCGCGGTTCGCCCCAAGTCCAGATCTGGGACCCCGCCCAGTGGCCGGAAGGCTCGGGCGGCCTTTACAACAACCAGAAAAATCCCAAGAACCCGCTGGTCAAGGCCGACCGGCCGATCGGTGAGTGGAACACGTTCTACATCAAGATGATCGGCGAGCGGGTGACGGTCCTCCTGAACGGCGTCCTCGTCGTCGACGATGTGCTCATGGAAAACTATTGGGAGCGGGACAAGCCCATCTACGCCGCGGGCCAGATCGAGCTTCAGTCCCACTCGACGCCGCTCGCCTTCAAGAACATTTTCATCCGGCGGATCATCCCCGGGACGACGGGCCTGCCGGCCGCGGCGCCTTCGATCGGGGAGACGCCCGGCGAGGAGCGGGCGGCCGGTTTCGTCTCCCTGTTCAACGGCCGGGATCTCTCCGGCTGGACGGGGGACCGCGAAGGGTACTCGGTCGAGGACGGCGTCATCGCCGTCAAGCCGGACAGCGGCGGCAACCTTTATACCGAGAAAGACTACGCCGATTTCGTTTTCCGCTTCGAGTTCAAGCTGACGCCGGGTGCCAACAACGGCATCGGCATCCGCACCCCGCCCGAGGGCGACGCCGCTTATGTCGGCATGGAGATCCAGGTCCTGGACGACGGGGCCGAGGTCTACAAAAGCCTCAAGCCCTACCAGTACCATGGATCGATCTACGGCGTCGTGCCGACGCGCCGGGGCTTTCAGAAGCCGGTGGGGGAGTGGAACAGCGAGGAGATCCGGGTTCAGGGGCGGCGGGTCACGGTCCGTTTGAACGGGGTGACCATAGTCGACGCCGACATCGAGAAAGCTTCCACGCCCCAGACCGTCGACGGCCGCGACCACCCCGGCTTGAAGCGTGCGAGCGGTCGCATCTCGTTCTGCGGCCACGGATCGCGGGTCGAGTTCCGCAACCTGAGGATAAAGACGCTGGATTAAAGTATGCCGGGTGCGGCCCGGCTTGACACCCGGGATCGGCCCGGGGAGAATGGGCCTGGCTTTGTGAGGAGGAACGAATGGGCGGTTTCTTCGGAGCGGCCGGCAAGCAGGACGTCATCGCCGATCTCTACTACGGTGTCGACTATCATTCCCACCTGGGCACCAAGCGGGGCGGCGTCGCCGTCGTCCGTCCCGACGGCTTCGCCCGGGCCATCCACAACATCGAGAACGCCCAATTTCGGACCAAGTTCGACGCCGAGATCCCGCGCCTGCGGGCGGACAAGGGCATCGGCGTCATCAGCGACACCGACGACCAGCCCATGCTCATCAAGTCCCACCTGGGCGAGTATGCCCTGGTCACGGTCGGCGTCATAAAAAATGCCGATGAACTGGTCTCTTCGGCCCTGCGGAACCGGAAGATCCATTTCGCCGAGATGAGCCAGGGCGGCATCAACCCGACCGAGTTGGCCGCGGCGCTCATCGACCAGGGCGACACTTTCGAGGAGGGGATCGCCGCCCTGCAGGACTCCATCGAGGGCTCCTGTTCGCTGCTGCTCCTGACCAAGGGCGGGATCTATGCCGCGCGCGACCGCTACGGCCGAACCCCCGTCATCCTCGGCCGCAAGGACGGCGTCTGGTCCATCACCCAGGAGACGTGCGCCTTCCCCAACCTCGGCTTCGAATACGTCCGCGACCTGGGACCGGGGGAGATCGTCTTTCTCACCGCCGACGGCCCGGAAACGCGCCGCACCCCGGGGCCGGTCGACCAGATCTGCGCCTTTCTGTGGGTTTACTACGGCTATCCCGCCTCGTCCTACGAGGGCATCAACGTCGAGTGGTCGCGCAACTGCTGCGGGGCCGCCCTGGCCAGGCGCCACCCGGCCGACGTCGATTTCGTGGCCGGCATCCCCGACTCCGGGGTCGGCCACGGCATCGGTTACGCGGCCGAGGCGCGGCTTCCCTTCCGGCGTCCGTTCGTCAAATACACCCCGACCTGGGCCCGCTCCTTCATGCCCCAGAACCAGGACATCCGCGACCTGGTGGCCCGGATGAAGCTGGTCCCCATCCGTGAGCTCATCCAGGGCCGCAAATTTCTCTTCTGCGAGGACTCCATCGTCCGCGGCACCCAGCTCAAGGACACCATCCAGAGGCTGTACGACTTCGGGGCCCGAGAGATCCACATGCGGCCGGCCTGCCCGCCGCTCGTTTACGGCTGCAAGTTCCTCAACTTTTCCATATCCCGCTCCGAGATGGACCTGGCCGCCCGCCGGGCCATCCGCGAGATCGAGGGCGAGACGCCCGTGGACTTGGCGCCTTATTCCGATCCAACCAGCGAGCCCTATGCGGCCATGGAGGAGAGGATCCGCCAGCGGCTGAATCTGACCACGCTGAAGTACCAGCACCTCAACGATCTGGTCGAAGCCATCGGCCGGCCCAAGAATACGATGTGCACCTACTGCTGGGACGGGGCTGAAGTCAAAAGCCCACCCTTGCCGTTCCCGCGGGGCTGATCAAAGCTCGATCACCCGGCCGGCGCCTATTTCTTGACGGTCTGAACCACGGCTGCCGTCAAAATCACGGGACCGAGTAAGCCCGATGGTTGGAGCTTATCGTTCTTGCTCCAGAGCCGCCAGGACGTGAACGTGAATCGGCCCGAGGGGCTGGGCTTTCCGGCCAGAAGCCAGTCGGGCCAGGCCTTCAGCGTGCCGTCGGGATTGCGGTCGCTGTCTTCGGGCAGGAACTCGTCGCCGATCTGCCGGTTGATGGCCAGGTTGGCGACCCGGACTTCCAGGGCGTTGTCCCCGGCTCGGACCGCCGCCGTCGCGTCCACGCGATAGGGGGGTTTCCAGAGGATGCCCAAGTCCTTGCCGTTCAGTTTGACCTCGGCCATGACTTGGACATCGCCCAGGTCGATCATGATCCGTTGGCCGCCGCCGAGTTCGTCCGCCGCCAACGGGAATGTTTTCGTGTAGGTCGCTTCCCCCGAATAGTACGCGATGCCCTTGTCGGGATGGCCGCTCCAGGAAACGAGCTTGTCGAACACGGCCGTCTCCGGAGCGCCGCCGCCGGGAGCGAAACGAACGTTCCAGGGCCCGGTGATTTCCCGCGCCGGGACGATCCCCGGGACTTCGATCGTCTCGGAGCTCCCGTCGGAGTATTTCAGGATGATCGGTCCGGCGATCTCCGACCGGATTTCGATCCGGCCTTTCCGGTCCAGGGTCAGGGCGATTCCGGGATCTTCGACGGGCCGGGCCTTGCGGC
>JAQULS010000231.1 GCA_028749235.1 Acidobacteriota bacterium
TACCGCGACCAGCTTAAGGTCCGCCTTCTTTTCGCCGCGGCCGATAAGGAAATAGACGAAGACCAGGACGAAAAGAACGGCCAGGACCCGCAAGATCCATTTTTTCATGGCATACCTCTACTTCTCTAAGATAAACGGAAATGAGGGGAAATAGTTCCTTCCGTATGGATAAATCTTTAAGGGAGCCTTATGTCTCCCCTTTGGATGGCCTTGCGCGGCCGCCGGATTTGTATTACTTCTTTCTCAAGGAAGGAGACCGCCATGAGCCACGCCCGTCGAGCCGTCTTCGCGATTTTGACCGCGGCGTTCCTGGCCGGCATCGCCGTTTCCGCCCAGGAAGTTCCGCCGCCCCGGTTCGTCACTCCCGCGCCGGAGCTTCGGATACAGGCCGTGAGCCGGATCCAGTCGGTCACCGTCTATGCCGACCGGGCGACCGTCGTCCGATCCGCCGCCCTCCGGCCCGTCTTGGGCGCGCAGAGCGTGGTCTTTTCGGGCCTGCCGACGACGATCATGGGCGGCTCGCTCCGGGCTTCGGGCCGCGGCGCGGCCGAGGTCAAGATCCTCGGGCTCGAGACCGCCAACGAGTATCTGGAATCCCCGCTCCTGCCCGAGGTCCGAAAGGTCCAGGCCGAACTGGACGCGATGCAGTACGAGATCGGCAAGACCAAGAACGGCCTGGCCGTTCTTGGCGTTCAGGAGAGCTTCTTGGCCTCCCTGCCGGTCAGCCAGGCGGCTCTCAACGCGTCCTCCGTCGCCCTGGGCAGGGCCGATCCGCTCGGCTGGGAAAAGACGCTGGAGTTTCTGGGCCTCAAGCTGGCCGCGGTCAAGGCCGGCCAGCTCGACGGCCAGAAAAAGCTCAAGGAGCAGGAGGCCAAGGCCGAAGCGCTGAAGAAGCGCCTCGATGAGCTCAAGCCGGGCCGGCCGGCCGAAGCCCGCAAGGTCACCGTCCTCATCGAGGCCCGCACGGCCGGAGACTTCAATCTCGAGCTGTCCTACACCGTCTCGAACGCCCGCTGGGCGCCCTCGTACGTCGTCCGGGCCCTGCCGGATACGGGTGAGGCCGAGCTCTCGCTTTCGGCCGTCGTCCAGCAGCGAAGCGGCGAGAGCTGGGACGGGGTCCGGCTGGCGCTGTCCACCTCCTCGCCGGCTTTGCAGAGCCGGCCCGAGGAGCTCCAACCGTGGTGGCTCGACATCTACGTCCCGAAGGTGGCCAGGCGTTACGACCAGAGCGATGAAAAAGGCCTTGTCTTGAAGGCCGCGGCTCCCATGATGGCGGCCGAAGGGCCGCCGCCGCCTCCGGCGCCCCGCGAGGCGGAAATCGAAACGGCGGACGTGGCCGAGTCGGGGCTTCACGTGAACTTCGAGATCAAGCGGACCGTGGACGTTCCGTCGGACAATGCCCCGCATAAATTCCCGGTCGATGCGCCGACGATCAAGGTCACGTACGACTATGCGGCCGTTCCGCAGTCCCGCGAGGCGGCCTTTCTGCGCGGCTCCCTGACCAACGGCCTGGCCTACCCGCTATTGGCGGGCTCGGCCGACCTCTTCATCGGCCAGGACTTCGTCGGCTCCATGAGCATGCCCTTCACGGCCGCCGGCGACGAAGCCAAGGTCTTTTTCGGCGAAGACGGCCAGATCCGGGTCAAACGCGAACAGCTCAAGCGCGAGAAATCCGGCGGCGGGCTGTTGAGCAAGGCCGAGAAGCTGCACCTGGTCAGCCGGATAACCCTGCAAAACCTGCGCCAAGTCCGGGTCTCCATCGACGTTGCCGACCGCCTCCCCGTCAGCCAGAACGCCAAAATCGAGGTCAAGGACGTCGTCCTGACTCCGGCCCCGGCTAAAAAGGACGAGAAAGGGCTGCTGACCTGGACGATCGTCCTGGCGCCGCAGGAGAAGAAGGAGATCGTCCTCGATTACACGATCGAGTACCCGAAAGACGCCCGGATCACCGGTTTGTGAGACGGCGGCGGGCTTGTCAACCGAGCGGCGGCGCGTTGACTTGCCTCTGACTCCATGTTAATCTTCGGCCATCCCGGAAGGGGAGGAATTTATGATCCAATTCCTCGGTTCCAAGCTCCGCAAAGCCAGGGAAAAGATGGGGTTGAGCCAGACGGCCTTTGCCCGCGCCTTGGGCTATTCGGCCGAATATATCTCCTATCTTGAGGCCGGGAAACGGACTCCCAGTTTCGCCGCCCTGGGCCGCATCGCCGCCTTCCTCAATCGCGAAGCCTCCTACTTTTTCTACGAAAAGGAGGCCGGCCCGGACGCCTTGGCCCTGCTTTTCCGGGCGGACGCCGTGGATGACCGGGCCCGCGAGGAGCTCCAGAAGTTCCGTCGGTATATCGACGACTACCTGAAGCTCGAGGCGATCACGGGCCGGCGTCTGGAGATCGCCCCGCTCTACGGCCTCCTCCCGCCCGATCGCATGGCCGACGAGGAGCGCCGCCGCCTCGGCCTGGGCGAGGAGCCGGTGCGGGACGTCTTCGCCCTGTTCGAGACCAACGGCTTGCGCATCCTGCGCATGCCCATGCCGGAGGACTGTCGGGTCAGCGGCGTCTTCGTCTATCTCGAGGCCAAGCAGGCCGCCTTCGCCCTGGTCAACTCGGCCCAGGCCTTCGGCCGCCAGGTCTTCAGCGCCGCTCATGAGTACTGTCATTACCTCAAGGACCGCGGCGAGGGCCCGGTCATCGACAATCCCGACGTCTTCGTCGACGATTACGTCGAGCTCTACCACCCGCGCGAGCAGTATGCCCAAGCCTTCGCGGCCCGTTTCCTGATGCCGCCGGGCCGGATCCGGGACGTCGTGGACAGGGAATTCCATGTCCAGCGGGTCCACTACGACGAAGCTCTCTATCTCAAGCGCTACTTCGGCGTCAGCACGCTGGCCATGTTGCGAAGCCTGCGGGACCTGGACCTTCTGGACCGGGCCCAGTTCGACGAGTACATCCGGCGCGATCCGGCGCCGAGGGAGAAGGAGCTCTTCGGCCTGGGCGATGACGAGAGCGGATACGATCCCGACGAACGGGCCGCCGCCCGGACCGGTGCCGTCAGCGGATTCCTGTTCAAATTCAAGAAGCGGCCGATCACCTCGGACCGCTACAAGCTTCTACAGGAGGATGCGGCCCGCCGGATCGCCGGCGGCAAGGGGCTGAAGAAGGGCGTCCAGACGAGCCTTCCGTCGCCCGAGGAATGAACCGCGAGGAGTCACGCATGAACAAAACGGCGAGGATCATCATCATCGTTCTTCTCATCGACGCCCTGGGCCTCGGCGGGTATTTTCTCAGCCGGTCCTTCAAGGCGGGGCGGGGGAGCGCCGAGGTGGCCTGGACTGTCATCGATGAAGCCTACCAGCCGGCCAATGCGGTCGAGGCGTTCATCAAGGACGACGCGGCGAACCGGGAATCCCTGCCCGTCTCCAT
>JAQULS010000232.1 GCA_028749235.1 Acidobacteriota bacterium
CTCCCGTAAGGCCGGCCGGCGAGGAGAAAGAATATGAAAACGATTGTCTTGAACAGGATCCCGGGCAAGAAGGCCAAGGACCGGCTGCCGGAAAATAAAATCCAGAACCCGGCGCAAAAAATCGAGACGGCGGGAGAGAACATCCCGCAGGACGCACAACCGGGAAGCCGGGAGAGGCTGGACGACAAACACCGGAAGTCCGAAGCTCGAAAAACGTTTGAGGCGGCCGTTCGCGGCAAATTGAAGTATTCGGGCAAACGCTAGCGAACGGGTTCGAGATCGAACGCGGGTAACGGGAACAAGGAAGGCGATCGGCGGATGGCCCTGCTCAGCGTGAAAGATGCGTGCATCAGTTACGGCGGCGCCCTTCTGCTGGATCATATCCACCTGAACATCGAACGCAACGAACGGGTTTGCCTGCTGGGCCGCAACGGCAGCGGCAAGACCACGCTGATGAAGCTGATCAACGGCGAAATCACCCCGGACAGCGGCGCGGTCTCCCGCGGCCAGGGCCTCGCCACGGCTCGTCTGGACCAGGAGATCCCCGCCGGCATCACCGGCCCGGTGTTTGATATCGTGACGTCCGGCTTGGCGGCCCAAGGCCGGCTTTTGGCCGATTACCATCATGCCGGCGCCTTGCTGGCCGATCGACACGGGGACGACCCGCGGCTCATGGCGCGCTTGGCCCGACTGGGACAGCAGCTGGACGCCGAAAATGGCTGGGGCATCCACCGGCAGGCCGACCTGATCATCACCAGGATGCAGCTGCCTGCCGAAGCCGAGTTCGCGACCCTGTCCACCGGCTTGAAGCGGCGCACCATGCTGGCCCGGGCGCTGGTGGCGGGACCCGACATCCTGATGCTTGATGAGCCCACCAATCATCTGGATATCGATGCCATCACCTGGCTGGAGGACTTCCTGGCCGCCTATGGCGGGACTAGCGTGATCGTCACCCATGACCGACGGCTGGTGCAAAAGCTGGCCAGCCGCATCATCGAAATCGACCGTGGCCGACTTCTGGATTGGCCCTGCGATTACGCCACGTTCCTGGCCCGCAAAGAGGAAAGCCTGGCCATGGAAGAGAAACAAAACCAGCTGTTTGACAAGAAGCTGTCGATCGAAGAGGCCTGGCTCCGCCAGGGCGTCAAGGCCCGCCGCACCCGCGATCAGGGCCGCGTCAATTCCCTGCTGAAAATGCGCGCCCGGCGCCGGCAGAGGCAAGAACAGCCCGGCGGTGTAAAAATGCTCCTGTCAGCGGGCCAGCGTTCGGGCGACCTGGTCATCGCGGCGGAGCAGGTCGGCTATCATTTCCCCGGGCAACAATTGATCCGCGATTTTTCGACCGCGATCATGCGCCGGGATCGGGTGGGCATCATCGGCCCCAACGGCTGCGGCAAGACGACGCTGCTGCGCCTTCTCCTGGGCGAACGGGTACCGTCGCAGGGGAGGATCCGCCTGGGCACCAATCTGGAAGTCGTCTATTTCGATCAAACGCGAGATCAGCTCGACGCGGAGAGGACGGTCTTCGACAACGTCGCCGACGGCAACGAAACGGTCACCATCAACGGCGCGGCTCAGCATGTGATCGGATACCTGCGGAAATTCCTGTTTACGCCTGAACAGGCCCGAGCCAAAGTGAAGTCCCTTTCCGGCGGCGAGCGCTGCCGCCTGCTGCTGGCCCGTCTGTTCACCCGGACCGTCAACGTCCTCGTCTTGGACGAACCCACCAACGACCTCGATATCGAGACCCTCGAATTGTTGGAGGAGCTGCTCTTCGAATTCAAGGGAACGCTACTTCTGGTCAGTCACGACCGGGCGTTCTTAAACAACGTCGTGACCAGCACCCTCGTTTTCAGCGGCCAGGGAAAAATCGAGGAATTCGTGGGCGGCTACGACGATTGGCTGCGTCAGAGAGAAATCCCCATCCCGCAGGCCGGGAAGAAGCTCTCGCCCAAACCGCTGCCCAGACCCCGGCCGGCGACGGTCAAGATGAGCTTCAAGGAAGAGAGGGAGCTGGAAGCCCTGCCGCCGCGGCTGGAACGGCTGGAAGCCGAGAAGGATCGGCTTTGTCGATCCTTGGCCGATCCCGGCTTTTACCGCGACACCGGCGGCGAAGTCGCCGCCGCCAGGGCGCGCTTGAAGGAACTGGAAGAAGAGCTGGGCGCCGCCTACCAGCGCTGGGTCTATCTGGAGGAGCGCAAAACAACGGCGCCCGCGGCTGGGAAATAACGGGGAAAAGGATCGGCCATGAAGGAAGGCAGGAAGAAAGCGCTTCTCCTCATCGTGCTGTTCGGAGTGGTGAGCCTCTTCAGCGATATGGTTTATGAGGGCGCCCGGAGCGTCAACGGACCCTACCTCAAGACGATCGGCGTCAGCGCCGCCATCGTCGGCCTCATCACCGGCCTCGGAGAGTTCCTCGGGTACGCGGTGCGGCTCCTGTCCGGCTTCTTCTCCGACAAATCGAGGGCCTACTGGATATTCACCATCGTCGGCTACGCGATGCTCGCCTTTGTTCCGATGCTGTCGCTCTCGGGCCTTTGGCAGATCGTCGCCCTCCTCATGATCCTCGAAAGGGTCGGCAAGGGGATCCGAAGTCCCGCCAAGGACACGCTCCTGTCGCAGGCGACCAAGCAGGTCGGCACGGGCTTCGGATTCGGCCTCCACGAGGCGATGGACCAGATCGGGGCGATCGTCGGACCGCTTATCTTCACGGCCGTTCTGGCCGTTTCCCCATACGGATCCGCCGCGGATTACCGGCGGGGCTATGCCTGGCTCTGGATTCCTTTCATCCTCTGCCTGATCACCATCGTCACGGCGAGGGTCTTCGTGCCGCACCCCGAAGAGCTCGAGGCGTCCGTCGTCCGGCCCGAAAAGCATTCGGACAAGCTCTCGAAGCTTTTCTGGATCTATACGGTCTTCGCCTTCTTCCTGGTCATCGGCTTTTCCAGCTTCAGCCTGCTCGCCTACCATTTTAAAAGCACCGGCCTCGTCCCCGATGCGCAGATCCCGCTCTTTTACGCCATCGCCATGGGTGTCGACGGCGCCACGGCGCTGCTCGCCGGACGGCTTTACGACAAGGTCGGCCTCGCCGTCCTTTTCGTCATCCCGATCCTCACCATCCCGATCCCCTTCCTCGGCTTTTCGTCGAGCTACGGGCTCGCCATCGCCGGGATCATGCTCTGGGGCGTCGTGATGGGCATTCACGAGACGGTCGTCAAGGCCGCCATCGCCGACCTCACCCCGCTCAAGAAACGGGGGACCGGCTACGGAGTCTTCAACACGATCAACGGTCTGGCCGCCCTGATCTCGGGAACGGCCATCGGCTTCCTCTACGATCGATCGATCCCGGCCGTGATCGTCTTCTGCGTGGCCGTCGAGGTCGTGAG
>JAQULS010000095.1 GCA_028749235.1 Acidobacteriota bacterium
TGCGGGCCGCGATCCAGATCTCGGGCTCGTGCCAGAGCCGCGCGTACCACTTCAGCGAGAAGCCCTGCCAGGAGCTGCTGAAGCGCGAGGCGTTGAAGGAGTTGACGATCAGGATCAGGATGGGCAAATAGAAGAAGATCAGGACGAACCCCGTCACGATCAGCGGAAAGCGGCTCCGTTTCATGCGTCCTCCGAGAGGATGACGCCGGGCTTTTCCTTGCGGCGGAGCAGGACGATGGCGATCAGCGGGGCCACCACGGCCAGGATGAGCACGACCGCCAGGGCGCTGGCGTGGGGCAGGTTGCGGTCGACGAAGACGCGCTGGGCGATCTTGTTGCCGAGCATTTCGCTGCCGGGACCGCCGACCAGGTCGGGCACGACATAGGAGCCCAGGGCCGGGATGAAGACGACCAGAATGGCCGACAGAAGGCCGCTCCGGATGCCGGGCAGGAAGACGCGCAGGAAAGACTGCAGGGGGCGGGCCCCCAGATCGCGGGCCGCCTCGATCAGCCGGAAGTCGAACTTTTCGGCCGCCGCGTAGATGGGCAGGATGGCGAAGGGGAGAAAGGTATAGACCATGACCAGGACGACGGCGCCCGTATTATAAAGGAGGGAGGTCTGCGGCCCGGCCAGCCCCACGGCCATCAGGAACTTCTTGACCAGGCCCTCGGGATGGAGGAGCGATCGCCAGGCGAAGATGCGGATGAGGAAGCTCGTCCAGAACGGCACGATGATCAGCATCAGCAGGGTCTTGCGGTGGCGCTCCGGGGCCCGGGCCACGGCGTAGCCGGCCGGGAGAGCCAGCAGGATCGAGAAGGCCGTGGTCAGCAGGCTGACCCAAAGGGTGCGCAGGCCGACGGCCAGGTAGTAGGAGCGGCCCAGGGCCTTGATCGTCTCCAGCGTCCAGCCCGCTCCGATCCCGCCGTAGGGATCGGCCGGACGGAAGGCCAGGAAGAAGACGAGCAGGGTCGGGACGAGAAAGAAGGTCAGGAGCCAGAAGAAGGACGGCCCCGTCAGGAGCGCTTCCTGCAGCCTTCGTTTCATGGCCCTACTGCGTCTCGCCGACTTTCTCGGGCGGCAGGCCGACCAGCTTCTCGTCGCCCCGGCTGTACCGCTCGAGCATGAAGGCGTCGTCGCTGTGCCACCAGATCCAGGCGTCGTCCTTCCAGCGGATGGGCTTCTCGTCCAGGAAGAACCGGAAATGCTGGCGCATGACCTGGACGCGGTGGCCCTCGGCCCGGACGCCATACTTGGTGGTCGATCCCAGGTAGATGACATCCTCGACCCGGGCCGGCAGGGCGTTGTACTGTCGGCTGTCGAGGAGGGGCTTGTCGCGGGAGATCTGGATCTTCTCGGGCCGGATGCTTAAATAGACCAAGTTGCCCGGCTGCAGGCCCTTGTCATTGAAGCAGGACAGGTCGGGAAAGCCGGCCACCCGGACGGCGCAGTAGTCGCCGTCGATCGACGTCACCTCGCCCTCCAGGAAGTTCGTGTCGCCGATGAAGGCGGCCACGAAGCTCGTCCGGGGCGACTCGTAGATCTCGGCGGGCGTGCCGATTTGTTCGACCCGGCCCTGGTCCATGACCGCGATCCGGTCGCTCAGGCTCATGGCCTCGCCCTGGTCGTGGGTGACGTAGAGAAAGGTGATCCCGACTTCGTCGTGGATCATATCGAGCTCGATCAGCATCCGCTGGCGGAGCTTGAGGTCGAGGGCGGCCAGCGGCTCGTCGAGCAGGAGGACGGCGGGACGGTTGATCAGGGCCCGGGCCACGGCCACCCGCTGCTTCTGCCCGCCCGAAAGCTGCTCCGGCTTCTTGCCCGCCTGGTCCTCCATTTGGATCATCTTGAGCATGGCCGCGACTTCGCGCTCGATCTCGTCCGGCGGGCGCTTGGCGATGCTCAGCCCGAAGGCGATGTTGTCGCGGACGGTCATGTGCGGAAAGAGGGCGTAGCTCTGGAAGATCGTGTTGACCCGGCGCTTGTTGGGCGGAAGCTCGGTGATGTCCTGGCCGTCCAGGAAGATGCGGCCCTTGTCCGGTTGCTCGAAGCCGGCCGCGATCCGCAGCATGGTCGTCTTGCCGCAGCCGCTGGGACCGAGCAGGGAAAAAAACTCGCCCTTGCGGATTTCGAGGGCCACGTCGTCGACGGCCTGAATGGCGCCGAAGCGCTTGCTGACGCCCCGGAACTCAAGGTGTTCGCCCAACGGCCGTCGTCCTTGCGGGGCCCGCCCCTACAGATCCTCGAACAAGACGCGATTTGTCATGGCTTAAAAAAATCGACTCATTATGAAACAACCCCCCCCTCGTTTTCAAGGCTTTCGATTTGTGTTATAAATACGGCGGAAAATTTTACCATGAACCCCGTCGAGATCGCGATCAGTCTTTTCGTCCTGCTCTTCGCCATCACCATTCATGAGGCCTCGCACGGCTGGGCGGCCAAGCGGATGGGAGACACGACCGCCTATGACCTGGGCCGGGTCAGCCTCAATCCGCTGGCTCACATCGACCCGGTGGGGACCATCCTGCTGCCGCTGATCCTGGTCCTCATCGGCGCCCCGGCCTTCGGCTGGGCCAAACCCGTTCCGGTCAATCCGTACCGGCTGCGCAATCCGCGGCGGGACAACCTGGTCATCTCGGCCGCCGGCCCGGCGGCCAATTTCCTGGCGGCGGCCGCGGCCATGATCTGTCTTCTCATCCTCAAGTTCGCGAGCCCCGGCGTGCGGGCCTTCCTGCAGAGCCCGGCCCTCTACCGGGCCATCCTGCCCAAGGGCTTCTATCCCCTGGAAGGACTGGCCCTGATCCTGTACTTCGCCGTCCTGATCAACGTCTACCTGGCCACGTTCAACATGATCCCCATCCCGCCGCTCGACGGCAGCGGCATCGTCATGGGCTTGTTGAGCGAGAAGGGCGCCGCCCGCTACGACAAGCTCCGCCCCTACGGCTTTTTTATCGTCCTGGCCCTTCTCTATCTCAACATCCTGGACGTCATCATCCTGCCCCTTAACGTTTTAATCAGTCTGTTGCTGCGATGAACCAACCCGCCAAGAAAATCATCTTCTCCGGCATGCGCCCGACCGGCGCCCTCCACCTGGGCAACTACGTCGGCGCCCTGCGTAACTGGGTCCGCCTGCAGGATGCCTACGACTGCTACTTCTGCATCGTGAACTGGCACGCCTTGAGTTCGGAATACCACGACGCGCGGGCCATCAGGGGCTTCGAGTTCGAGGTCGCGGTCGACTGGCTGAGCGCCGGGCTGGATCCCGAGCGGGCGGTCCTCTTTCTGCAGGCCGACGTCAAGGAGCACGCCGAGCTTCACCTGATCCTGTCCATGATCACGCCCCTGCCCTGGGTCGAGCGCATCCCGACCTTCAAGGAGCAGCTCGTCCAGCTGGCCGAGAAGGATCTCAACACCTACGGCTTCCTGGGCTATCCCGTCCTGCAGGCCGCCGACATCGCCCTCTACCGGGCCGACGCGGTTCCGGTCGGCGAGGACCAGGCCGCCCACATCGAGCTGGCCCGGGAGATCATCCGCCGCTTCAACCGCTACTACGGCGACGTCTTCCCCGAGCCGCGGACCCTACTGACCGAAGTGCCCCGGCTGGCCGGGACGGACGGCCGCAAGATGAGCAAGTCCTACGGCAACGCCATCGAGCTGAAGGACTCGGCCGAAACCGTCCGGGCCAAGATCATGCCGATGGTCACCGATACCCGCCGGAAGCGGCGCAGCGATCCGGGCGAGCCGAACGACTGCCCCGTCTTCACCCTGCACAAGGCCTTCGTCCCGAAGGACAAGCAGGCCGAGATCGCGGTCGGCTGCCGGACGGCCGGCATCGGCTGCCGCGACTGCAAGGCGGTGCTGCTCGAGCATATGGTCCTGGATCTGCAGCCGATCTGGGAGAAGAGGGCGCGATTCGAGCAGAATCCCGGGCTCATCCGGGACATCCTCGAGGCCGGCAGCGCCCGGGCCCGGGCTAGAGCGCTGGAGACCATGGTTCAAGTCCGCGCCGCGCTGGGCTTCTGAACGCCGATGCCGGACTCCGACGACATCTTGGACGCCCCCGGCCCGACAGCGCCGGTCGACGGCGCCTCAGCCGTCCTCGACCCGGCAGTACCGTCCTCGATGCCGGCCGGAAGCGAGGGCGCGGGTGGCGACGGCAGCGCTGTGGCAGCCCTCGACCTAACAGCGCCGGCTTCAGCGCCCGTCGATCCCGAGGGCTACCAGATCCGCCTCCGCAACTTCGAAGGCCCTCTCGACCTGCTTCTCTTCCTGATTAAAAAGAAGAAGGTCGAGATCAACGACATCCCGATCGCGGTCATCACCCGCGAATACCTGGCCTACTTGGGCCAGCTCGAGAAGATGGACATCGACCGGGAAGCCGAGTTCCTGCTCATGGCCGCCGTCCTGATCTACATCAAGTCCCAGACCCTGCTCCCGCGCGAGCAGGTCCTGGAGCCGGACTTCGAGCCCAAGCAGCGATCGATCGATCACCTCCTGCCCTACGACCGGATCAAGGCGGTCGTGGAGCTTCTGCGCGACAAGGAGGAGGAGCAGGCCCAGATCTGGCAGCGCTCGGCCCTGACCGCCCCCTTGCCCGACGGCGACCTGGACCTGGTCGAAGTCTCGCTGTTCGACCTGGCCGAATCCTTCTTCGCCCTGATGAAACGCAAGCAGGCCGAGACCGCCAGGGTCTTCAAGGGCAAGGAAATCAGCATGGCCGACAAGATGAGCGAGATCGTCGAGGCGCTCAAGGCCCAGGGCGCCATCGACTTTCTCGACTACCTGTGGGCCCAGGAAACGCTGGAGGAGGCCCTGATCGCCTTCTTCTGCCTGCTGGAACTGATCAAGGCCCGGGCGGTGATGGCCGTGCAGGAACAGCTCTTCCATACCATCAAGGTCTGGCTGCGCAAGGACGCGCCGGAGAAAGACGAGTCATGACCGAGAACCTGAAGTCCGTCCTGGAAGCCCTGATCTTCATTTCCGTCGAGCCGCTGACGATCGAGCGGATCAAGGAGGTCCTGCCCGAGGACTCCGAGGCCGACATCGACGAAGCCCTACGCCGGCTCATCGACGACTACGCCGAGGGGACCCAGGCCATCCATATCACCCGCGCGGCCGGCGGCTACGTCTTCTCGACCAAGCCGGCCCACGATCCCCACGTCCGCCGGCTCCTGCAGATCGAACGGCGCAAGAAGCTGTCGGGCCAGGCCCTGGAAGTGCTGTCGGCCATCGCCTACAACCAGCCCGTGACCCAGCCCGAGATCGCCGCCATCCGCGGCGTCGACTCGTCGCACGCCCTCCACACCCTCCTCGAGAACAACCTGATCAAGATCTCCGGCCGCAAGGAAGCCCCCGGGCGCCCGCTCCTCTACCGGACGACGGACAAGTTCCTGGCCTACTTCGGGCTCAACGCCATCGAAGAGCTGCCCTCGGCCGACGAGCTCAAGAAGCTCCTGGAGGAGGGGAATTCGTGAAGCGGGCCCTCCTCGCCGCGCTCCTTTCCGCCTCTCTCGTCCCTCTCCCCGCCGCCGACCGCCATACGCCCCGCGACTTTCAGGCCCGCCGCGGCCTGGTCGTGGCCGCGCATCCCCTGGCGGCCGAGGCCGGGCGGGACATGCTGAAGGCCGGAGGCAACGCGGTGGACGCGGCCGTGGCCGCGGCCTTCGCCCTGAACGTCGTGGAGCCGTTCGCCTCGGGCCTCGGCGGCGGCGGATTCATGGTCGTCTACCTGGCCGCCCAAAAGAAGACCACCGTCATCAGCTTCCGCGAGAAAGCCCCCGCCGCGGCGACACCGTCGATGTTCGCCGAACGGGGCGAGGCGGCCGAGGAATGGAAATCCGAGCGCGGCACGGCCGTGGCCGTCCCCGGCATGCTGGCCGGCTGGGACCTGGCCCTGCGGACATACGGCACCCGGAGCCTGGCCCAAACCGCCGCCCGGGCGATCGAGCTGGCCGAAAAGGGATTCCCCGTAAGCCCCACGTTCAGCGCCATCAACAAGGACGAATACGAGAAGCTTCTCAAGAACGCCGGCGAGGAATCCGTCTATCTCAACCAGGGCCTCCCCTACGAGCCGGGCGACGTCTTCCGCAATCCCGACCTGGCCCGGACTTTGCGGACGATCGCGGAGAAGGGCGCGCGGGAGTTCTACCGGGGCGAGCTGGCGGACCGCATCGCGGCCGCCGTCCGGGCGCACGACGGCCTCATGACCGTGGACGATCTGGCCGCCTACCAAGCCCGCGAAGTCGAGCCTCTGCGCGGCGGCTATCGCGGGTTGGAGATCGCCACCGTGCCGCCCCCGGCCGCGGGCGGGCTCCACGTCCTGCAGCTTCTCCGCATCATGGAAGCCTGGCCGGTCCGCAAGTGGGGTCCGGGCTCCGTCGCCTCCCTGCACCATTTGAGCGAGGCGATGCGGTTCATCTTCGCCGGCCACGGCCGGACGATGGGCGATCCCGAGGCCGTTTCGATCCCCATGGATGAACTGCTTTCGGCGGACTACGCCGCGGGCATCGCGGCCCGCATCCGCCCCGACCGGACGGCGGGCGCCTATCCGGTCACGGCCAGCGACCCGGCCAAGGACCGCCGGGAGAACACGACCCATCTGGCCGTCGTGGACAAGGACGGCAACATCGTCGCCCTGACCCAGTCGATCAACGACTTCTTCGGCAGCGGCATCGTGCCGGAGGGGACCGGATTTCTGCTCAACGACCACATGCGCGATTTCGACACCGACCCGGCCTCGCCCAATGCTCCCGGCCCCGGACGGAGGCCCGTCTCCTCCATGGCGCCCCTGATCGTCTTCCGGGACGGCCGGCCGTGGCTCGCCCTGGGCTCGCCCGGCGGTCTGCGCATCTTCCCGACCCTGGTCCAAATCATCTCCAACATCGTCG
Source organism: Acidobacteriota bacterium (assembly GCA_028749235.1). GTDB lineage: Bacteria > Acidobacteriota > Aminicenantia > Aminicenantales > UBA4085 > UBA4085. Next base: position 6,885 of record JAQULS010000095.1, read on the forward strand.
ACCACGGAATGGGGCTGGACGAGGCCATCGAAGCGCCGCGCTTCTTCAGCTCCTCGGGCGAGGGGAAAGCCAAGCCCCTGGCCATCGAGTCCCGCTTTCCCGAGGCCGTCCGCAAGGGGTTGGAAGCGCTGGGCCACAAGCTGGACGTCAAGGAAGCCTACGACAAGTACTTCGGCGGCGCCCAGGGCCTGATGCTCCCGGCCCGCGGCAAGCGCCTTTGGGGCGGGGCCGACTCCCGCCGCGACGGCTCCGGCGCCGGATATTAATTAGCAGACACATACTTAATTAGCCCATCTCGTTCTATTTATTACAAATATTTCTGCTTTATTGGACCGGCCCCCGAGTCAAAAGCCGGAATTAAGTATGTGTCTGCTAATTCATATATAATGGCCTGAAGCTCCTAGCCCTCGAGATAAGAGGAGAGAGACGATGAAAAAAATCCTCCTGTCCGGCGCCGCGCTATCGCTCCTGCTCGCGGCGGCGGCGATGCCCTCGGCGGCTCAGACCGCCCTCTTCGAACAGCCCGCTCTCATCACTTCGGCCGGGCAGAGCGCCGACGTCCAGATCGCCTCCGTCCAGGCCCGCAAGGCCGGCCTGCGGTCCGTCCTGATCAAGGCCGCCGGCCCCAAGGACCTAGCCTCGGCCAAGACTCTTGTTCTCGTCCTGGGAGCCAGCCTGAAAGGCTTGGGCGCGGCCGGGCTCGATACGCCCAAGGAAAAAGAGCGGGTCGCCTCTCTGCTGGCCGAGGCCAAGGCCAAGGGCATTCCCATCCTCGTTCTCCACCTCGGCGGCGAAGCCCGCCGAGGCGATCTGACCGACGAAATGGCGGCCGCCTATCTTCCCGCCGCCCGGATGGCGATCGTCATCAAGTCCGGCAACAAGGACGGGCTCTTCACCCGGATCTGCCAAGCCAAGGGCGTCCCCCTTAAGGAGATCGAAAAGACCCTGGATCTCGTCGAGCCTCTCAAGCAGGCCTTCAAGTAATCGTGGCGGAGCCGCTCCTCCTTCTTCTCATGGTCGGGGTCTTCGCCGCCCTGGCCCTGGGGTTCAAGCTGCCGCTGGGACCGAGCCTGGCGCTGGCCGCCCTGGCCGGAGCGCTTCTCGGAGGGCACGGCCTCGCGCTCCGTCATCTCGTCGAGGGCGCCTTCGGCTTTTTCGACATCATCCTGATCATCGCCGCGGCCATGATTTTCATGAAGTCCATCCAAGCCTCGGGCCTGCTGGACGGGCTGATCGCCGCCGTCTTGCGCGCCTTCCACCGCCGGCCGGCCGCCCTCCTCTGGACGATGATGGCCCTGGCCATGCTGCCGGGCATGATCACGGGATCCTCGCTGGCCGCCGTGTTGAGCACGGGCCCGCTCATCGCCCCGGTCCTGATCAAGCTGGGCCTTCGTCCCGCCAGGGCCGCCGCCTTCGTCGCTTCGGGCGCCGTGCTGGGGATGATCGCCCCGCCCGTCAATATCCTGGTCATGATCCTGGGCGCCGGCGTCGACATGCCCTACGTCGGCCTGACGGCACCCCTGCTGCTCATCGTCCTGCCCCTGGCCTTGATCATCCCGCTCGTTCTCGGCCTCGGCCGCATCCGGTCCGTCGCCGACGGCGAAGTCGCCGGGCTCCTGCCCGCCTTCGACGCCCGGCCGTACGGCGTCCGCATCTACCTGCCGCTCGGCCTGGTCCTCGTCCTCCTCGTCCTGCAGAACATACCCGGCACCGGCTTCGCGGCCATGGGCTTGCCGGCCGTTTTTCTCCTGGGCAGCCTGACCGCGGCGTTCTGCGGGCGAAAGTTCTCCTTTCTCCGGACAAGCCGGGAGGCCATCTCGGACGCCATGCCCATCCTGGCCATCCTGGCCGGAGTCGGTATGTTCATCCAGATCATGACCCTGACGGGCGGGCGCGGCTGGGCCGTCCTGGCCTTCCTGTCGCTCCCTCCGGCCCTGCTCTACGCCGGAATCGCGGTGGGCATGCCGCTCTTCGGCGGCGTCTCCGCCTTCGGCTCGGCCTCGGTCCTGGGCGTTCCCTTTCTGCTGGCCTTGTCGGGTTCGAACGCCCTGATCACGGCGGCGGCCCTCTCGGCTATCGTGGCGATCGGCGACTTCATGCCGCCGGCGGCCATGGCCGCCCGTTTCTCGGCCCAAATCGCGGGCGAAAAATCACTCAGCCGCGTCCTGCGGGCCTTGGCGGGACCGGCCCTGCTCATCCTGGCCGCGGGCTTGGCCGTCCTTTGGCTCGCCCCGGTCCTGGACAAGGTGCTCTGATGCGGTGGGTCTATCTCGCCATCGTCTTCTATCTCGCGGCCCTGGCCGTTTGGGACATGGTTTGGGAGCGAAACTTCTGGAAACGGCTGGGGGCGGGCCTGGTCCTGCTGCTCCTCGTCCTGCGCCTGCTTCATATTCAATAGGCATGCCCATGTCGAGCGCCAAGACGGATAAAAGGGGAAAGCGGCGGGCGTCGAGTCCTCTCTTCGGGCTCGTCATCATCCTGGCCCTCCTCGCGACGGCCGGATTTTTCGCCGCCCGGGATTTCCTCTCGATGCGGGCCGAGGAGCCGATCCGCCCTTCGGCCGGCCTGACCTCGATCCGGCCGCTTTCCTCCTACTTCCCGGCCCTCGCGGGCACGCCCGGCGACACGGACGTCTACGTTTTCAAAGGCCGGGAAGAAGGCGGCCGCGTCCTCATCCTGGGAGGAACCCATCCCAACGAGCCCGCCGGGTACGTAAGCGCCGTCGTCCTGATCGAGAACCTCCGCGTCGACCGGGGGACCATCTTCATCATCCCGCGGGCCAACCGGAGCGGATTCACGCATTCCGATCCCCAGGAAGCCAGCCCGCAAAGGTACGCGATCGAGACCCCGTCCGGCCGCCGTTTCTTCCGCCTCGGCTCGCGGGTCACCAATCCCGTCCACCAATGGCCCGACCCGACCATCTACGTCAACCCGGGCGGGCAGGCCCTGGCCGGCATCGAAGCCCGCAACCTCAACCGGGCCTACCCCGGCCGGCCGCGCGGCAACCTGACCGAGCGGGTCGCCTTCGGCGTCATGGAGCTCATCCGCCGGGAGCGGATCGGCCTGGGCCTCGATCTTCACGAGTCGGCGCCCGAATATCCGGTCATCAACGCCCTCGTTTTCAACGAGGCCGCGGCCGACCTGGCCGCGACGGCCCAGATGAGCCTGCAGGACCAGGGGCTGGATTTCCGTCTGGAGGCCTCGCCTCCCAACCTGCGCGGGCTCTCGCACCGCGAATGGGGGGAAGCGGCCGGGATCAAGGCCGTCCTGATCGAAACGCCGAACGCCTCGCATGGCCGGCTGAAGGGCCGCCCTTCCGCCTCGCTGGTCGTGGACGGCCGGGACAAGTTCTACGTCCGGGCGGCCGGGCTGGGCCGCCTGTACGTTCCCTTCGGGCCGGAGGGGATCCCGCTCCGGGACCGGGTTGCCCGGCATCTGGCCGGAGTCGCAGCGCTTCTGGCCGGGCTGGCCGACCTGGAACCGGAAAACGCGGTCGGGATTTCCGGGCTCCCGGACCCCGACGGGATCCGGGCCGGCGGCGTCGGGGCGTTTCTCCGCCGGCCTCCGGGCGGCCGCCCGTAAGTTCATTTTTCATCACTATTTAGCATTGACAAAGGACGGGGGTTCATATAGACTTGGCCATCGTTTTCGTCCGATCATGTTAACCATAAAGACCCCTTCGAGGGAAAATCATACGCCCGTCCGGCTCCACGGAGCATACCCCATAAACCGCCCGGACGCCCCAGCCGCTGCGTCCGCCATGATCGTGCCCGCCGGCGGACGGGAATCACATTAACAGGAGGACCCAGGCCCATGACTGAACCGAACAAACCAAAAGACGAGAAGTTGACCATGGAGGACTACGAGCACCTTCTGGATAAATACCAGTTCAGCCAGCAGGAAGCCGCTCCCGGCAAGATCGTCAAGGGCCGCGTGCTCAAAATCACCGCCGACCAGGTCATGGTCGACATCGGCATGAAATCCGAGGGCATGATCCCCATCACCGACTTCACCGACAGCGCCGATCCGGCCGTGCCGGCGCCCGGCCAGGAGGTCGAGGCGGTCCTGGAACGCAACGACCGCAAGGAAGGATATTTCATCCTCTCCAAGAAGAAAGCCGACGCCGAGAAGGCCCTGGACGCCCTGGAGAAGGCCGCCCAGCACGGCGGCTTCGTCACCGGCAAAATCGTCGACCGGGCCAAGAACGGCTACCAGGTCAACGTCGGCATCCCGGCCTTCATGCCCGAGTCCCACGCCGACATCCGGCCGGTCAGGGATCCCGAGAGCCTCATCGGCCAGACCGGCAAATTCAAGGTCATCCGCTTCGACCGCAAGACCGAGAACGCCGTCGTGTCGCGCAAGATGGTGCTGGCCGACGAGCGCGAGATCAAGAAGCGCAAAGTCTTCTCGACGATCGAGAAGGGCCAGAAGCTCCCCGGCCACATCCGTTCGCTGACCAACTTCGGCGCTTTCGTCGACATCGGCGGCGTCGAAGGCCTGCTCCACGTTTCCGACATTTCCTGGGGCAAGATCGGGCATCCCCAGGACGTCCTCCAGCCGGGCCAGGACATCGAAGTCGTCGTCCTGGACTTCAACGAGAAGGACGAGAAGATCAGCCTCGGCCTCAAGCAGTTGACTCCCGATCCCTGGTCGAATATCGCCGAGAAGTTCAAGGCCGGCGACAAGATCACCGGCAAGGTCACGTCGCTGACCGATTTCGGCGCCTTCGTCGAGCTGGAAAAGGGAGTCGAGGGCCTGGTCCACATTTCCGACCTGACCTGGTCGCGCAAGATGATCCACCCCAAGAAGCTGCTCAAGCTGGGCGACATGGTTACGGTCAGCATCCTGGAAGTCAACCCGACCTCCAAGCGTATCAGCCTGGGCCTCAAGCAGGCCCTGCCCCACCCCCTGGAGGGATTCAAGGAACGCCACAATCCCGGCACCCGGGTCCACGGCAAGATCACCAGCATCACCGACTTCGGCGCTTTTCTCGAGGTCGAGCCCGGCATCGAAGGGCTCATCCACATCTCCGACATCTCCTGGGAGAAGATCAAGCACCCCTCGGTCAAGCTGAAGGTCGGCCAGGAGACGGACGCGGTCGTGCTGGGTGTCGACGTCGACCGCCAAAAGGTCTCCCTGGGCATCAAGCAACTCGAGGGCGACATCTGGGAGGACTTCTTCGCCCGCCAGAAAGTCGGCGACATGGTCAATGTCAAAATCGTCCGCATCGCCGACTTCGGCGTTTTCGTCGAGATTCTGCCGGGCATCGAGGGCGTCGTGTTCAACTCCGAGATCGACGAGCACAAGGTCGAGAATCCGGCCGATGTCGTCAAGATCAACGAGGAAAAGCAAGCCAAGATCATCAAGCTCAACAGCAAGGACAAGAAGATCAGCCTCAGCTTCCGGCAGGCCCAGGCGGACATCCAGAAGCAGGATTACCAGCGCTATCAGGACAACCAGGGCGAACGGCTGACCTTCGGCGACCTCATCCGCGAACAGCTGAACAAGAGCCTGGCGGCCAAGACCGCGGCCCCGGCCGCCGTCAAGGAAGAAGAGGTTCGGCCGCAGGAACCGGAGGAGACGGGG
>JAQULS010000233.1 GCA_028749235.1 Acidobacteriota bacterium
ATAGGATTCCCGCAGGTCGCGCTCGCCGGCCAGCGCTTCGAAGCCGTGACGGGCGGGCTCCGGGCCGCTGTGGACGGCGTAGTGCTTGGGAGTCGCCACCGTCTTGAGATAGCGGGGATCGTCGCCCTGCAGGCCGCGGATGAAGGCCACCGCGAGGCGCCCGGTCAGATAGGGATCCTCGCCGTAGGTCTCCATGCCCCGGCCCCAGCGCGGGTCGCGAAAGAGGTTGATGTTGGGCGACCAGAACGTCAGTCCCTGGTAGATGCCCCGCTTGCCCCGGCGGACGGCCTCATGATGCTTGGCCCGGGCCTCGTCCGAAATCGCGGTCGCCACCCGGCCCATCAGATCGACGTCCCAAGCCGCCGCCAGCCCGATGGCCTGCGGGAAGACCGTGGCCAGCCCGGCCCGGGCGACGCCGTGCAGACCTTCGCTCCACCAGTTGTAGGCCGGAATGCCCAGGCGCTCGACGGCCGGCGCCGCGTTCATCATCTGGCCGACTTTTTCCTCCAGGGTCAGGCGCGCCACGAGGTCGTCCACGCGGCGCTCCAAGGGGACGTCGGGATCAGGATAGACCGGTTGGTCCGGCGCGGGCCTGCTGCAGGCTGCGGCCAGCCCGGCCGCCGTCAGGAGGACGGCGGAAAAGACGCGTTTGCGATCCCGGCATGCCCTCATGACGCCTCCTCAAGCGGCGGGCGACGCCCTCTCACCAGATAACGCCGTAGTCGTCGCCGTAGTTGCTCGACCCGCCCCACATCGTGCCGTGGCGCGCGTCGAAAAAGATGGCGTTCAACGGCCCCGACGTGGCCCGCTTCAGGTCCAGGACATAGCCCATGGCTTTGAGCTTCTCGCGCACCTCGGCGGGCGTTCGTTCATGGATCTCCAGCCGGCCGGGGATGCTCTTGTGGTCGTCGAAGGAGCTTCTCATCTGGAAGCTGTTGACGTTCGCCGCTTCGCAGGCTTCCTGGATGTTCATCCCGAACTCGACGACGTTGAGGAAGAGCTGAAGCAGGTTCTGGTCCTGGGTGTCGCCGCCCTGGACCGCGAACGACAAAAAGGGCCGGCCCTCCTTGAGGGCCAGTCCCGGCGTCAGGGTGGTCCGCGGCCGCTTGCCGGGAGCGATGACGTTGAACGGGCCGTCCGCCTCGTCCAGGACGAAGCTCTGGGCCCGCTGGCTCAAGCCGATCCCCGTCCGGCCGGCGATGACGGCCGGGACCCAGCCGCCGCTCGGGGTCACCGAGACGACCCAGCCTTTTTCGTCGGCGGCTTGGATGGACGTCGTGCCGGCGAGGAACGAATCCGTGTCGGCCCCGTCTTCGATCTTGATCGCGCCCGGCAGAGGCCACTGGTCGAGATACCGCCGGAACGGGTTGCTCTGATCCTGGAAGGGATAGGGATCGCCCGGCTTGACTTCGGGGTCGTTTCGCTCCGGGTTGAGGAGCTTGACCCGCTCCCGGGCGTAGGCTTTGGAAAGAAGGCCCCGCAGCGGTTCCTCGGGGGGAAAATACGGATCGCCGTAGTAAAAGTCGCGGTCGGCGAAAGCCAGGTTCATGACCTGGCAGAGGGTATGGATGTAGGCGGCGGAGTTGTAACCCAGGCCCTTGAGGTCGATCGTTTCCAGCATGTTGAGTGCTTGCAGCATGACCGGCCCCTGGGTCCAGGAGCCGAGCTTGTAGACCTCGATGCCCTTGTAGTCCGTCCGGACCGGCTCTTCCAAGTGGACGCGCCAGCGGGACATGTCCTCCATCGTGATCAGGGCCCCTTCCTCCCGGGCGCCCCGGACGAATTCGCGGGCGATGTCGCCGCGGTAGAAGCGCTCGTAAGCCGCTTCAATCGCTTCGGCCCGGGACTTGCCTTCGCCGCGGGCCTCCTGTTCGGCGGCCACGAGCTTGCGCAGGGTGTCGGCCAAGTCGGGCTGGCGGAAGACCTCGCCAGGCGACGGGCCCTCCGGCGAACCGCCGATATGGGGCAGGAGAATCAGGCGCGACATGCGCCAGGTTTTCAGCTTGTCCCGATTTTTCTCGATCCGGTCGGCCGTCTCCTTGTCCATCGGATAGCCCTCCGCCATCTGGATGGCGGGGGCCAGGACGTCCTTGAGGCTGAGCGTGCCGAACTCGGCCAGCATCGTCAGCAGGCCGCCCGGGGTGCCGGGGGTGACGGCCGCCAGCGGCCCGGTCGCCGGCGGGTATGCCGAGCCCTTGGACTTATAGAATTCCGGCGTGGCGCCGGTCGGCGCGACGCCCAGGCCGTTGACGGCGATGACCTTGCGCGTCCGCGGGTTGTAGATCAAGGCTTGGGTTTCGCCACCCCAGCTCAAGGTGTCCCACATCGTGCAGGCCGCGGCCAGCATGGCGCAGGCGGCGTCGACGGCGTTGCCGCCCTTTTGGAACATCATGGCCCCGACCGTGGCGGCCAGGGGTTTCCCCGTGATGGCGGCCCAATGGCGGCCATGCAGGACCGGCTTCGCGGTCGTCCGCTGGGCCGGAAGGGGCCCGCTTGCGGCCGCGGCGATGAGGCATCCGGCGAGCAAATATATTGCCTTCATGACGCGCCGATTGTATTCGTTTCGGCGGCGGAAGGCAAAATAAACCCCGGGTATTGGTAGGGTTAATACTGAGCGGCGCTTACAACCCCGATATGAAAATCAGGGTCGCGAAGCGGGCGCCTACTTCTCCGGGTCCGTCTTCTCCACGACGATGGTCATCTTGGAGACAAGGGCGGCCAGCGCTCCCACCGCCGCCAGGACCGGGGCGAAGGCGGCGCCGACCAGGCCGATGGTCAGGGGGATCTCCACGAAGGTCCGGCCGGCCTCGTCCTTGAGGATGATCCGGCGGATATTGCCTTCATGGATGAGTTCCTTGATCTTGTTGAGGATCTCGCCGCCGTTGACCTTGAACTCCTCGGTCCGGGTCTTTTGGTCTTTCTTTTCTTCGCTCATGCTCTTCCTCCCGCGCGCTCCGGGCGCAAAATAGGCTCTTCCTTTTATTATACGAGATTCCGGCGGCGAGTGTTCAAAAAGGACTCCCGCTACTTCTTGGCGAGCCGGTCCGCCAGATCCTTGATCTCGGGCTGGTCCGGATTGAGCTTGAGCGAAGCCCGCAGGACGGTCAGCGCCTCCTGGGTCCTGCCCATCCGGGCGTAGCACCGTCCCAGGTCGCCGAGCAGCGCCGTGTCGCTGTTGAAGACGCGGTTGGCCGATTCCAAGGCCGCCGCCGCCGCGTCCAACCGGTTGAGAGCGAGAAGGGCCCGGCCCTTGATTTGGAAATAGCTGAATGGCAGCTTGGGATCGTCCTTGGCGGCCTCGATCAGGGTCAAGGCTTGTTCGGGCTTGCCCCGTTGGATGAGAAAGGCGGCGTATTCCGGGATCTTGG
>JAQULS010000234.1 GCA_028749235.1 Acidobacteriota bacterium
AAAAGAGCGCCGATTATATAGAATCGCGTTCAAATCGATTACGCCCGGAACTGCGCTTATCTGGTTCATTATGTGGATTATGAAAGATATTTTGTTTTCAACGTTGGGACACCACTGATACTGTACCTCTATTTCTTTATGGTATGCTTTCGACGGAAGGAGGGCTTTCTCATGAGCAATTTCGCCCTGATCGGCGCGGCCGGATTCGTCGCTCCCCGTCACATGAAGGCGATCAAGGAGACGGGGCATAGCCTGGTCGCCGCCCTCGACCCCTCCGATTCCATCGGGATCATCGATTCTTATTTCCCCGGTTCGGACTTCTTCACCGAATTCGAACGGTTCGACCGCCACATCGAGAAGCTGCGGCGCGAAAAGAGCGACAGCCGCGTCGACTACGTCTCCATCGCTTCGCCGAACTACCTGCATGATGCCCACATCCGCTTCGCCTTGCGGGTCGGGGCCGACGCGATCTGCGAGAAGCCGCTCGTTCTCAACCCCTGGAACATCGACGCTCTCCGCGCCCTGGAATCCGAGTTCAACCGCCGCGTCTACACCATCCTCCAGCTCCGCCTTCACCCCGCCATCCGGGCTCTGCGCGACCGCATCGCCGCCGCGCCGCCCGCTTCCCCGCTCGAAGTCGAATTGACCCAGGTCTCGCCGCGCGGCCGCTGGTACGCCTATTCCTGGAAGGGCCAGGAGGCCAAGTCGGGCGGCATCATCACCAACATCGGCATCCATTTCTTCGACATGCTGCTGTGGATCTTCGGGCCAGCCGCCGGGTTCGAGATCGTCGAGCGAATGCCTGACCGAGCCGCCGGTCTCCTCCATCTTCGCCACGCCAATGTTCGCTGGACGCTCTCGCTCCGCTTCCAGGATCTGCCGGCGTCGTGCGCGGCGGGAGGGAAGGCGTTCCGGCGGCTGACGGTCGGCGGGAAGGCGATCGAGTTCGAGGCCGGATTTGCCGACCTGCATACCGCCTGTTACGCTGAAATCCTGGCCGGCCGCGGCTTCGGCTTGGACGAAGCGCTTCCTTCCGTCGACCTGGCCTATCGGCTGCGCACGGAAAAAATGGGGGTCAGGTCTTAAGATTCAAGATTCGCTTACATTTGTTGACGAATAGTAAACTCCGGTTGTTAGAAATCTTGAACCCCCTCCGCGGAAATACTTCCGCTGCGGGGACGGATGCCGTCTTTAGACCTGACCCCCTATTGTTCGTACGATTCGGCCGTGCCATAATAACGCGATTTATTATCAAGGAGTCGCCCTTATGGTCACCAATGTCCCCATGCTCGACCTCAAAGCCCAATACCGGACCATTCGCGACGAAGTCCGTTCGGCCATCGACGAGGTCTGCGAAGCCCAATACTTCATCCTGGGCCCCAAGGTCGAGGCTTTCGAACGCTCCGTCGCCGCCTACTCCGGCGCCCGCTTCGCCGTCGGCGTCTCCTCCGGCACCGACGCCCTTCTCGCGGCCCTCATGGCCCTCGACGTCCGTCCCGGGGACGAAGTCATCACCTCGCCGTTCACCTTCTTTGCCACCGGCGGCGTCATCCACCGCCTGAACGCCAAGCCCGTCTTCGTCGACATCGATCCCGCCACCTTTAACATCGATCCCGCCAAGATCGAGGCGGCCGTCACCCCGCGCACCAAGGCCATCATCCCCGTGCACTTATTCGGCCAGATGGCCGACATGGACCCGATCATGACCCTCTCCCGCCGCCTCGGCATTCCGGTCATCGAGGACGGCGCCCAGTCCATTGGGGCCGAGTATAAGGGCCGGCGCTGCGGCTCGATCGGCGACCTGGGCTGCTTTTCCTTCTTCCCCTCCAAGAACCTGGGCGCCTTCGGCGACGCCGGTATGATCCTGACCAACGACCAGGCCCTCTACGACAAGCTCAAGCTGCTGCGGGTGCATGGCGCGCCCTCGACCTACTTCCACAAGATCGTCGGCGGCAATTTCCGCATCGACGCCCTCCAGGCCGCCGTCCTCGATGTCAAGCTCAAGCACCTCGACGCCTGGTCCGACGGCCGCAAGAAGAACGCCGATTACTACGACCGCGCCTTCGCCGCCGCCGGGCTGACCGGCCGCGGCGCGATCAAAACGCCCACGCCTGTTTACCGGGCCTCGGGCGATCGCCACTACCACATCTACAACCAGTACACGATCCAGGCCGAGAACCGCGACAAGCTGCAAGCGCATCTCAAGGCCGCCTCGATCGGCTGCGCCGTCTACTACCCGATCCCGCTCCACCTGCAGGAATGCTTCGCGCCGCTCGGATACGCGCCGGGGGCTTTCCCGGCGGCGGAGAAGGCGGCCGGCGCGGTCCTCTCGCTCCCCGTCTACCCCGAGCTGACGGACGAGATGAAGGACTACGTCGTGGCTAAAATTATAGAATTCTATGCGTGAATCTGGGGTCAGGTCTAAAGATTCAAGATATGATCCCATTCGTTGACGAAACGTAAACGCCGGTTGTCAGAAATCTTGAACCCCCTTCGCGGAAAATACTTCCGCTGCGGGGACGGATGCCGTCTTTAGACCTGACCCCCAACCCCCAACCGAATATAATAGGGGACATGGGGCGGATCAGGATTGACGTCCAGGGCACGAGCATGGCCCCCCTCCTCGCGACAGGGGATTGGTGCGTTGCTGAAGACGCGCGGTCGAGGACGATTCGGTGCGGGGACATCATCCTTTTCCGGCGGGATAAAGCCGTCGTCGTCCATCGCGTGATCGCCGTCCGCGCCCGCGGCGGCGGGCTGCGTTATCTCCAGAAAGGCGACAAGGCGCCCGAACCCGGCTGGATCCCGGCCGAATCCGTTCTCGGCCGGGTCCGATTCATCGAAAAACGGCGGGGGATGATCGATACGGATTCCTGTCTCCAGGTCCTTCTCGGCGTTTTCATGGTCGCTTTAGGGAGAGCGCAGTGGCTATGGAGCGGAATTGCTCGCCGCGCCGGGCTCTTGCCGAACAAGGCTCCGACCGCCGTCCTGCTCCGCGCGGGCCGCTTGTTTTCGGCCCTCGTCCTGGCTTTGACGATCCGGCGGTGAGCTCCGCCTCGCCCATTTACGGGTCTCGGCGGTTGAGTATGTCCTTTCTCACCAGTTCCGCGATCAGCCGCCGCACATCCCCGGCCACGTTGCTCTCCGACCCGGCCTCAAACTTTTCCCTCACCGCCGCGACGATTTCCTCCACCCCCCGCCCCGCCGCGGCCATTTCGTAGATGAGCTTGGCGGTCGGGTTGAGGATATGCACGGCGTCTTTCTCGCCGTCGTAAACGGCCAGCTCTCCGTTCAGGTCGCTGGTGAGAAGGCCCGGTTTTGCTTGCTTCG